>JBMFOT010000032.1:0-40045 GCA_049969495.1 Armatimonadota bacterium | reverse complement strand
CGTGGTGCGGTTGGCTGGGGGAGGCAGTTTTTTCGTAGCGTTTTTTGTGGTGTTTATGGATACGGGGTGTCTACATGGTTTATCGAACATCCTCACAAAAACTTGACTTTGAAAGGCGATACATGATATTCTTTGCTCTGATTGCACAAATCTTGATATCGGTTCGAGGGGGAAGGATGCTACTGTTAGGCACGCAACGGATTAACGAGCGAGGACATCTGGAAATCGGTGGGTGTGATGCGGTAGAGCTGGCAAGGCAGTTCGGTACACCGCTCTACGTGCTGGACGAGACCACCTTTCGGCAAAACATGCGCGATTACCGACGCGCCTTCGAGAAACGCTATCCACGCAACGAAATCGCCTACGCAGGTAAAGCTCTGCTCTGTATGGCGGTTGCCCGCATTGTGGCACAGGAGGGCTATGACCTGGATGTGGCTTCTGCGGGAGAACTTTACACTGCGCTCCAGGCTGGTTTCCCCCCCGAGAAGCTGGTCTTTCACGGCAACAACAAGTCGCTGCTAGAGCTGCAGATGGCGGTACAGCATGGCGTCGGGCGAATCGTGGTAGACAACCTGATGGAGCTGGAGATGTTGGAGCGGGTGGCTGCCGAAGCGGGCAAACAGGTGACCATCCTGCTTCGCGTGACGCCGGGCATTGACCCCCATACCCATCGCTTCATCCGCACCGGACAGGCGGACACCAAGTTCGGTTTGAACATCCGCAACGGCTACGCGCTGGAAGGGGCGCGTCGCGCGCTGGCATCACCGCACCTCTATCTGAAGGGCATCCACTGTCACGTGGGGTCCCAGCTGCTGGATACGGAAGCACAGGAGCGTGCGGTCAAGATTATGGTGGACTTTATGCATACCCTGCGCAAACAGCTGGGCTATACTGCGGAAGAGCTCAACATCGGCGGAGGATTGGGTATTCGTTACATTGAAAGCCACCAGCCGCCCAGCTTTGACGAGTATGCCGAGCGTATCGTAAACGTACTCACCGAGCAGCTGGAACGACGCAGCCTGCCCTATCCCACGCTCCTTCAGGAGCCGGGGCGCGCGCTGGTCGGCGAGGCGGGGCTGACTCTGTATACTATCGGTGCTATCAAGCAGGTACCTATCCACCAGCCGCCGGGCACGCGCACCTATGTGGCGGTAGACGGAGGTATGTCGGACAACCCACGCCCTCAGCTGTACGATGCGGTGTACACTGCACTGGTAGCAAACAAGGCGAACCAGCCGGCGAACACGGTGGTGACCATTGCAGGCAAACATTGCGAGACCGACATCCTCATACGCAATGTGGCGATTGCCCAGCCGGAGCCGGGCGATATTCTGGCAGTGCCGTCCACCGGCGCATACAACTACGCCATGAGCAGTAACTATAATCGCTTCCCGCGCCCGGCGATGGTGCTGGTGAACGAAGGGCGTGCCGAGATTATCGTGGAACGCGAGACGCTGGACGACCTGCTGGCGCACGACCGCATCCCCGATCGCCTGCGCATGGAACAGCCATCGCCGGTTGGGTAACCGTCCACACGGATTGGCACGGATGGTATCCGCGTCTAGCTGTTGTATTCGTGCCCATCCGTGTGCCCTCCGAACTCCCGCTGCACCGGATAGGGTATAATGCTATTAGCCTTTGGGGAGGAATGGTCAGATAGCAATGATACAGCTGGACTGGAACTTTATCTTCATGCAGATATTCGCCTTCGTGCTCTGTATCACCGTACACGAGTTCGCACATGCCATCACCGCCTATCGGCTCGGTGACCCTACACCCAAACGGCAAGGGCGCGTGACGTTGAATCCGCTCGACCATCTGGACCCGCTGGGCACGTTGATGTTGATACTGATGGTGGTTACTGGCGCGCGCGGCATTGGCTGGGGCAAAGCCGTGCAGGTGAACCCCGCTAACTTCGAGCATCCCCGTCGGGATATGATGCTGGTTGCGGCGGCGGGGCCATTCTCGAACCTTGTCTTCGCCATGCTAATCGCTGGAGCGATGCGTCTTTTTATGCACAACTTGACGCCAAGTTTAGCAGAGTTCCTGGTCTACATGGTATACATGAACATCGGTCTGATGTTCTTCAACCTGATACCTGTTGCTCCACTGGACGGTTCGAAGATTCTGGCTGGTTTACTGCCCGCCGAGACAGCCTATCGCTACGAGCTGGCGATGTTTCGCTTTGGTCCCATTCTGCTGCTGGCTCTGGTATTCATTGTGCCGGGCGTGTTAAGCGTGCTGGTCGGTTTGCCGACGGTCATTGTGGTATCGCGGTTGTTAGGAACAGGGTTGTAGCCTCATGCAAAGCGATGGATTGCCATCAAAGCGCTCTCATCAGCGCACGCCTCGAACGCCTTGTGCAAGTAGGGGCACATCACCATGCGCCCCTGCTCTACGGCAGCGGCAACCACACCTTCATCGCGCCGGCGCCGCGATTTGCCCACGCATAGTACGGAATCCAGCGTATGCCTGCCTCACGCCATCGCGGAGGGGCATATTGCGATGCAGGCATGTACAGCGGTTGCTGCTCGCGAGCAACGGTATCCACCAGCGCGCTGCCCGTGATAGTTACTACCCCACCCAGCAGCGATGGGTCGTACGCTGCTCGCAATCCGCCGATATGCTGTGGCAGGTAGAGGTCCATCAGGTTTACGCCAGAAGCGTCCACCTGCTCCACGCAGAACACCACAGGCCCGCGGCGTATCGCGCCGCTGGAGCGGTCTTCCTCTACACGCGGATTCGCCCGAATCAGCTCTATCGGCATCGGCAGGGAAAGCTCGACGGTATCGCCATCCTGCCACTCGCGCTGTACGACGGCATAGGAACCCGGAGCGACATCCACGCTCTCGCCGTTGAAGCGCAATTCCGCCCCTGATGCCCATGCGGGGATGCGCAAAGCCAGCCGATACCTGCCCGCCGACGGACGCAATAGCACCTCGCCGGACCAGGGATAGTCGGTCTGCACCTGCAACTGTACTGGTCGCTCGTTAGGAAGCTGCGTATGGAGCTCGCTGGAAGCGTAGAAGTGGACGTATACCGTCTCGTCGCTCAGGCTGTACAGGTAGCCCGGCAGAGCGGCCAGGGTGCGATGGACGTTAGGCGGACAGCAGGCGCATCCAAACCATGCCGAACGCTCATAACCGCCGCGCGATTCCAGCGGGTTCATGTAGAAGTAGCGCGTGCCGTCCAGCGAGACACCGGACAGGATGCCGTTGTACAGAGCGATCTCCATCCAGTCTGCGTAACGGGCGTCCGGCTCTATCTGCAGCATCCGCCAGTTCCACATGAAGCCTGCGATGGCGGCACAGGTCTCGGCGTACGCCCTCAGATTGGGCAGTTCGTATGGCAAACCGAACGCCTCACCCTCGTAGCGTGCGCCCAGACCACCGGTTACGTATACCTTCCGATGGAACACATCCTGCCAGAGGGTATGCAGGGTGTTCATCAACGCCTGTTCGCCGCTCTCTGCATAGAGGTCGGCAGCGCCGGCGTAGAGATAGAGCGCACGTACTGCATGTCCCACCGCCTCTTTCTGTTCGCGGAAGGGGGCGTGGTCCAGCAGGTAGTTTGAACCGTCCAGCACAGGCGGCTTGCGCCCCCGAGCGTCTATCATTCGCGATGCCAACTCCAAATAGCGACGATCTCTCGTCTCACGATACAACTCTACCAGAGCCATTTCCGCTTCGGGATGTCCACAGGTACCCCACCTGCCCTCCGGTCCGAACAGGCGGTAGAGCAGGTCTGCGAAACGTCGTGCGACGTCGAGCAGTTTGTCTTCCCCGGTGACACGGTGGTGGGCGATAGCCGCTTGTGTGAGATGTCCAAAGCAGTAAATCTCATGCGCGTGGTTGAGGTCGGTGAAGCGCAGGGATTTGCGCTCGCCCATGAAATGAGTGTTCACGTAGCCATCCTCTTCCTGCGCCGCTTCAATCACATCTACAAACTCGTCTATCCATGCTTTCAAAGTGGCATCTTGCGTGTGGGCATACGCCCAGCACGCACCTTCCAGCCATTTGTAGCCGTCGGAATCGATATAGCGAGGTCCCTCTACGTTACCAGCACGCCTGCCGCTCACCACGTAGAAGTTGGGAATGGTATGGCTCTCCCAGAGCTGTGTCCAGCCTGCAGGGATACCTGCCTCGATATTGGTGCGATAGCGATCCGCTAAAAGCCCGTCTGTTAGCTTCACCTCTCGTACGCCGACGGGCTTCAGGCGAGCGTGCGCGCTTTGTGCGGTCTGCACCACAGGTGCTTTAGAGCGAGATGACATCTATGATGGTAAGCCTCCTGTATGGTTAGCATTCAAAACATCCAATCAGGAAGTGCTTTCACCAAAGGAGGCGCGGATTCCTTTTTAAGAAAAGGGGCATTCGGTGCGCGGCTACCCTCTCTTCGCAGGAGAGGGGCCGGGGGAGAGGTTCAAACCGCATTACGGCGTAATGGTCCCGGACTTGCCAGCTTGGCGTATCTCCAGCCCGTCAACCAGCTGATGTTGACTGGCAATCAGCTCTGCAGACACCTGCGAGCACGGTAGCAGTGTGCACTTCGGGAGCAAAGGCTTCGCCAGAGCCGAAGTCAATATCCTGGGTGGGTATCCTACCCGATTTCTTGTTGACTCGCCTCCTCTTTGATGGTACACTATCGCAAAAACTAGCACTATAAAATACCCGAGGAAGGGGTGCCGACAATGACGCATTATCCACTAAGCGAGCAGCAGATTGCGTTCTTCCGCGAGAACGGCTTCGTGCAATTGGACAACGTACTCAGCGTAGAGGAGCTGGAGGCACTGCGTCGCGCGGCGGACGAGGTGTTGTCGCAACGGTACGATGCACGCATTGAAACATCCTCAACAAACCCTGAGTACGAAAAGGTCTTCGTGCAAAAGGTGAACCTGTGGCGGGTACACGAGGGGATACGACAGTACACCCTCAGCGCGCGCATCGCCGAAATCGCCCGACAGCTAATCGGGGCGCAACGCATCCGACTGTGGCACGACCACCTGCTGACCAAGATGCCCGGTGACAGCAAACCCTCGCCCTGGCACCAGGACCGCCCGTACTGGCCCATGATTGGCTACGACCAGCTCTCCTGCTGGATGGCACTGGACGATGTAGATGAGAACAACGGCTGTATGCAATTTATCCCGGGATCGCACCTGTGGGGCGAATTGGAGCCGATTAACCTAGTGACACCACAGGACATCTTCGCACTGGTACCTGACAAAGAGGTAAGGCCTCCATACATTGCCCGCATGAAAGCGGGAAGCTGCACTTTCCATCACGGGCTGACCTTTCACTACGCCGGCGCCAACCATACCGACCGCCCACGCCGCGCGATGGTCACCATCTACATGGCGGATGGCACAGCATATAGCGGTAAACCACACGTGGTGACCGACGGACTGGGGTTACAGGTGGGCGAACCGATAGCAGGCGACTTGTTCCCGGTGCTGGCAGAAGGCGGATAGCTATTCCGCTGGCACAGTGGCAACATGCGGCTTCAACTGGCTGGGGGCAGGGCTATTCGGACCAGAGCCGTATTGAGGCGCGTTCACATAGTGCGGCAACTCCCACTCCCCCAGCCCACGCTTCAGCTCCGCCCGAATCTCCCAGAGCGAGGGGCGAGGCGCGGGCAGTTGTACAACCTGCGGTATGGGAGGAGGCGTTGTGGTCACCACCGGCAAGGGTAGCGCAGGGGGCTGAATTGGATTGGGCGCAGGCAAAACATAGGCTCTGTGAAACAACGCGGCATCCCGATGGGGCGAACGCCACAGAAACACTCCCAGCAGTGCTGCTGCGCCGAGAACACACGCTACTGCCACAACCGCAAACACGTTACGCCCACGCTTCGGATGCGCAGACGGCGACTGCGTCAGCATCTCATCAAGGTCAAAAACCGTACTGTCCACCCCAAAACTCCTCTGCGTTGAAGTAGCCTGTTCCCCGTAAAGCGAATATACTATAGTGTACTGCGTTTGGGGAGCGCGAATCAATCGTTACGAACATGAAACCACCTGTAATCGTCTGGACGTCGCCTGCTCTGGGTGGCAAAACCCGCCGGTGTATCACCACCTGCCTGCAGGAGGGCGAACGCGTATGCCTAATACTGCCCTCAGACCTGCAGGCTCAGATGGCGCGCGCCATCCTTCTCGCGGAGGGAATGGCACCCCAGACGGCTGACCGGATAGTGCGCAGCTTCCACACCTTCGTCACCGAAGTGGCGTCGTCGGTAAAAGAGGTGCGCCTCGTGCCTGCACACCTGCGTCGCTGGCTACTACGGCAGGCAGTTCAGGCGGTCGCACAGCCCGGCTCGTTGGTAGAACGCGCCACCCGGCGGGAGGGTATCCTCACCCTGCTGTCCAACTGGGTCAGGGAAATGACACGCGAAGGCGTCTCCCCGGAAATACTGGAACGGCTCGCCGCACAATCGCAGGAACAGGAGAAAATCTCTGCACTAGCGCAGATACTACGCCGCTATCGCCACTTGCTTACCACGCGAGGCTGGCATGAGGAAGA
The DNA here is from genome assembly GCA_049969495.1 of Armatimonadota bacterium. Lineage (GTDB taxonomy): Bacteria > Armatimonadota > HRBIN16 > HRBIN16 > HRBIN16 > HRBIN16. The sequence continues at coordinate 33,527 of JBMFOT010000032.1, read as the reverse complement.
GGATGTCTACTCGCTCGCTACACAGGCACTACACGAAGCTCGCCATCACATCGCCCTTCCTCATCGTGTTCTGGTGGACGGCTTCGCCCGTTTCTCCCGAACCGAAACGGCGTTCCTGCGTGCGCTGGCGGAATCGGGTTGCAAGGTGGTCATCACCCTCTGCTGGGAAGAAAAGAGAGAAGCGCTGTTTGAAAGCACTTCTGCTACCCTGCAATGGCTGAGCCGGCATTTTGAGGTGCAGGTGGAGCCGGTTACACTGCCTCCCGATGAGCGAACCTCTCCGACGGTAGCGCACATCGCTGCCTACCTCTTCGGCACACCTCCCCCACCTGTCAACACAGGACAATCGCCCCCTGTGCTGGAGGTATGGGAAGCACCCCACCTGCTGGCGGAGGTGGAGATGATCGCCCGCGAGATAGTGCACCACCACCGCAACGGTATGGCCTGGGGGGAGATTGCGGTCTTATGCCGTGACATCTCCTCGGTGTTACCCACCCTAGAGGGAGCGTTCACGCAGTTCGGCATCCCCACCCAGAGGTTCGAGGCACAAACGCTGGGCGAGCACCCGCTGATACGCACGCTCATCGCTTTGCTGCATCTTCACCAGAGGGGCTATCCGCGTGACGAAGTGCTGCAGTGGTTCAAGAGCGGGTATCTGCCCGTAGACATCCTTGAGGCAGACCGACTACGCCTGCTGGCTGTGCGACGCGGAGTGCGGTCCGGAGCGGACAACTGGCTGCGCCTCGCCGAGCAAATGGAACGAGAGGATAGTACGGTCGCCCCCCTGCTACGCACGCTGATAGAGAGCACCCAATCCCTGTCTCTGGCAGAGCACCCGCGTCAGTGGCTGGAAATACTGCAGAAAGCACTCAACGCCATGCGGTTTGGTCTGTCCGTCCTCGACGGCGAAGATCAGGACACGCTGACGCAGGCGATGGAGGTAGCCCAACAGGTGGCCTTCTTGCTGGCACAGGACGCGGAAGGAACACCCGCAGAGTGGGCGCGAGCGGTGGAACAAGCATGGGCGGTGACGTGGCAAAAGGGTGATTCGTCCCCGCGTAACGCGGTGTGGTTGCTGGAAGCCACACGAAGCCGCCCTCTGCGCCCCCGGGTCGCCTTCGTCATGGGGATGCAGGAAGGACGCTTCCCCCGCAGGATGGTGGAAGATGCCCTCTTGCGCGACAGAGACCGTCGCTGGCTCAACGCCCACACCGGTAGCCGTCTGCCGCTGAGCACCGACAACGCCGCTATGGAACGATTGGCGTTTTACCAAGCGGCGACCTGTGCCTCGCAAAAAGTGGTATTCTCTTACTCTCGCACAGAGGGCGACCACGATGTTCAACCCTCGTTCTACCTGCGTTCGTTGCGCGAGATTTTTCCATCGGATGGTATCATTCAACGCAGTCTGCGCCTAAGCGACGTCACCGCTCCTCTTTCCCACACGGTAGATGAGAAAGATACTGAGCGCACGCTGGTGGACTCCCTGTTCGATATCAACCCGCACACCCGTCGCGTGATGGACGAAGGGGAGCGATTGCTTACCGCACAAACGCTGTATCGCTGGCTGACCGAACAGAGGGAACGATGTCGACAATGGTGGCGGTGGCGCTACCTGCCCGATTTCCCCCGCTTGAACATCCTCTTGCCCCACATCGGCAATCGAGCCTACTCTGCTACCGAGCTGGAGGAGCTGCAGCAATGCCCGTTCCGGCATTTCGCGCGCTGGGAGATGAAGATTCGCGGTGAGAGAACACACTACGCGGTGGGACAGGGACGTTGGCTGCACGCGGTACTGCATCGCCGTCGTCATCGTCCCGAGCAACCCCTGGAGCAGCTGCTGCAGGAGGTTGCCCAGCAACATCCCTTTGACCGCCCCACCGGCGAGAGGCACTTGCTTCTGCAGCAACTGGAAGAGATGGTGCGTTCGGTACTGGAACGTGAGGAACAGCTGTACACCGCTTTCGGCTTGCAGACACTGTGGACGGAAGCGACCTTCGGCCCCGCAGTTGAAGCGGATGAGGAGCCTGTGGAAGACACTGCCCCACCTTTGCGCCTGACCCTGCCCGACGGCGAAAGGATGCGCATATGCGGCAGGATAGACCGGGTAGATGTGTGCCCTCAAACCGGCGCGGCGGTGCTGGTGGACTATAAACGCAACCTGCCCGACGCGTGGTGGCAAAGGGTGCAGGCGGGCGACGACCTGCAGACCGTGCTGTACGTCGCTGCGCTGAGACAGGTCTGGAAACTGGCTCCCGCGGCGGTAGCAATGGACGACGCGCTGGAGGGCAAACGATATCGTGTGCTGTTCACCGACACCGCACCTGCCGAGTTGTTGCAACGGCTGGGTAGGCAGCCTCAGGAGGATTACTCGGTGGTGCAGCACGTAAACGGACAAAGGTGGAAGAGCATCGAGCACACCGCCGCGCAGAAGGTGAATGAACTGCTACACCGCCTGCAGGCGGGCGACATCCGCCCCACACCCGGCGACCACTGCGCTCTGTGCGAATACGGGGGAATATGTCGTACCGTCAAGGGAGTGGATGCTCCGATGCACGATGGCGAACCGTACCCAACGGACACGTGAGAATCACTCTCTCCAAGCGTGTGTTGCCTTACACAAAGGCGGACGTTCCCACAGCCAGCGCACTTCCCCTTGTGAAAAATACAGATACCTGTGGAACAACCCCTGTGAGAACCCTCCTCCCGTAAGATACTGTGTTTCACTCTGGTGTCCGCCGCGCCAGCGGCGTTGTGATAGGCACAGGCGCAAAGCCTGTGCCGTTTGCTTTTCGAAGGCACAACCCTTACCAAAAAGTAACCACCTTACTTTTTCGTAACCTCTTGCAAAATGATGTGACTTTACTGCATATTCTGTAATAAGGAGGTGAACAACACATGAAACGCTTCTTCTGGTTCAGCATCATCGCTTTTGCGGTAGTGGGCGTTATCGCCCTGCAAGCACAACAATCCAAAGCGCCTACGCCCGACCGCCTGCCCGCGGACTGGCGCAACTGGACGCACATCACCACAGGCGTCATCTACAGCGACCAGCATCCGCTATTTGATCCCTTTGGCGGAGTGCACCACATCTATGCCAACGCCAAAGCTGCTTCCGTCTACCGGAAAAACGGCAAACAGTTCCCCGATGGAAGCGCGATTGTGTTTGTACTGTACGAAGCACAAGACGTGGACGGCATGTACGTAGCAGGCAAAAAGAAGGTCACCGCCATCATGGTGAAGGACAGCAAGCGCTACGCCCGCAGCTACGGCTGGGGCTGGCAAGCGTGGGACGCAAACGGCAAAAAGCTAGTGACCGACCCGGTGGAGCAGTGTGCAAACTGCCATCTGGCGCAAAAGGACAGGGACATGGTCTTCAGCCAGTGGGTTCCTTAACCCCTGGAATGGAGGCTCCTTCTCCCGCGAAGGAGAAGGAGCGTTTTTAGTATTTAGGCACGGTGGGGTCCACCTCGTCCGACCACTGCAGGATGCCGCCCTGCAGGTTCTTCACTTTGCGGAAGCCTGCTGCCTTCAGGAAGGCGACAATCTGCGCGCTGCGCTTGCCCGAGCGGCAGTACACCACCATCTCCTTCGCCGAGTCCAGCTCATGCATCCGTGCCGGGACAGTGTTCATCGGCATTAGCACCGCGCCGTCCAGACGGCAGATTTGCCACTCTACCGGCTCGCGCACGTCCAGCAAGAAGATGTTCTCACCTGCGTCCAGCCTGCGCTTGAGTTCAGTAGGCGTTATCTCCTCCACCACTTCGGCAGGAGCCTCTTCAACCCCCCGTACCCCGCAGAACTCTTCGTAGTCAATCAGTTCACGGATAATCGGGTGTTCCCCGCAGATGGGGCAGTTGGGATTCTTGCGCAGCTTCAGCTCACGGAACTGCATCTTCAGCGCGTTGAACAGCAATAGCCGCCCGATGAGCGGTTCACCCTTGCCCAGTATCAGCTTGATGGTCTCCATCGCCTGTATCGTGCCGACGACGCCGGGCAACACGCCCAGCACGCCCCCCTCGGCGCAGCTGGGAACCAGCCCCGGCGGTGGGGGTTCGGGATACAGGCAACGGTAGCAGGGTCCTTCCTTCGCGTAGAACACCGATGCCTGCCCCTCGAAGCGGAAGATGGAGCCGTACACGTTGGGCTTACCTAACAGCACGCAGGCATCGTTCACCAGATAGCGCGTGGCGAAGTTGTCGGTGCCGTCCACCACGATATCGTAGTCGGCGAGAATGTCCAGCGCGTTGTCGCGGGTGAGGCGGGTCTCGTAGGTACGTATCTGGATATGCGGGTTCATCGCCTGCAGGCGTTCCTTCGCCACCTCCAGCTTGGGACGTCCGACGTCCTCGGTGGTGTACAACACCTGTCGCTGCAGGTTGGTAAGGTCCACCACGTCAAAATCCACTAGCCCGATGGTACCCACGCCTGCCGCGGCAAGATACAGCGCCAGAGGTGCGCCCAAACCGCCTGCGCCGACGCACAACACCTTCGCCGCCTTCAGCTTCAGCTGTCCCTCCATCGCCACGTCGGGCAGGATGAGGTGCCGGCTATAGCGCAGTATCTCCTCGTTGTCTAGCGTCACCTCTTCCGCTACTGCGGGGCTACCTCCTGCGATAGAGGGCACAATCATCAGCTGGTCTCCATCTTTGACAGGTGTTTCCAGCCCTTGCAGATAGCGCGTGTCCTCTTCGCCCAGGTACACGTTCACAAAGGAGCGTAGCTTGCCCTGCTCGTTGAACAGGTGCTTGCGTAGGTCCGGGTACGCTTCCGCCAACGCCTGCAACGCCTCACCCACATTGCTTGCCTGCACCTGCACCTCGCCCTGGTTGCCGGCATATGGCTGCAACGCACTGGGTATCAATACGGTTACTGCCATCGTTTCACCTCGTCTAGAGCCCTCGTATTTGCATTTGTTCGTGTTCAAAATCGCTGCGGTCGTCCAGCAGTCGCCAGCAGTGCATCTCGGCAGGCTTACCCTTTTGCACCGAGATAATCAGGTAGGAGTACCACGGCAGCGCGTTCTCGCGGTCGTAGTCGCTGGGGCGAGCGGGATGGTCGGGATGGGAATGGTAGAACCCCAGCACTTTGAGCCTCTTCTGCGCCGCCGTCCGTTCTAACGCCATCATCTGCTGGGGCGTTATCAGGAACCGTCGCTCGCGGTTCTCCTCCTGCTCGTTCGTGATGGGTACCACTTCCTCCACCCATCGTACGTCCTCGCTCATCACTTGTCCCAGCAACGCCCCGCAACATTCGTGCGGGTACTCCTGTTTCGCGTGCTGGCGAATCTGCGACGCCTGTTCTGGACTTATCGACAGCATCACCCTTCCTCCTCCCATAGCGGGTCGGTGATGTAGCGACTGCCACCATCGGGCGCGATAGCCACCACCACACCGATAGAAAGTCGTTCGGCTGCCTGAAGCGCAACGCATATGGCTGCGGCGGCAGAGATGCCCACAAACAGTCCTTCCTCTCGTGCCAGCCTCCGTGCCATCGCGTGCGCCTGTTCGGTAGAGACCTCTGCGACCTCGTCAGGCACGCTGGGATCGTAGATGCCCGGTACCAGAGCGGTCTGCAGATGTTTCAGCCCTTCCAAACCGTGAAATGGACCGTCGGGTTGCACCGCGATCAGCCGCACATGGGGATTGTACTCCTTCAGTCGTCTGCCTGTGCCCATGAGCGTACCTGTCGTGCCCATGCCGGCCACAAAGTGCGTGACGCGCCCGTTGGTCTGCTCCCAGATTTCTACACCTGTGCCGTCATAATGCGCCTGCCAGTTAGCGGGGTTGTTGTACTGGTCGGGATAGAAATAGCGGTCGGGGTCTGCTGCTACAATCTGCTGCACCTTGCGGATGGCACCATCGGTCTGCTCACGCGGGTCGGTGAGAATCAGTTCCGCCCCAAAGGCTCGCAGCATCCGCTTGCGCTCGGCGTTGGCGTTGGCGGGCAGACACAGTTGCACACGATAGCCCCGCGCCGCGCCGATCATCGCGTAGGCGATGCCCGTGTTGCCTGAGGTGGCGTCGATAATAATTTTGTCGGGCGTGAGCAACCCCTGCGCCTCCGCCACACGAATCATGTTCCACGCCGGTCGGTCCTTCACCGAGCCGCCCGGGTTGAACCACTCCGCTTTGACGTATACTTCGACGGCTGGCGCGAGACCTCTGGTTACCCGTCGCAGGCGAATGAGCGGCGTGTTGCCAATCAACTGTTCGATACCCGCCTTTCCCATTGCGGGGCGGACGGGACGCACCAAATGGGCGCAGGCACTCATCATATCGTCCCCTAGCGTTACTAAATCCTGATAAGAAGTATACCCTTAGTCAGGATTAAGATGCAACTACTGGATTGCCCCGTGTGCTATAATAAGGGTGAGAGGTGATAGCGATGTCTGCAACTCCTGTCGCCACCAGGATGACATTCGAACAGTTCCTGCGGTGGTGTGATGAAGATACCCACGCCGAGTGGGTTGATGGAGAGGTTGTGCCGATGAGCCCTGTTGGTCTGGAACACCAGCATATTTCGGGGTTTCTGCTGGAGATGATTCGTCTTTATGTGCGTATCAAGAAGCTGGGTGAAGTATTACATGAACCTTTTCAGATGCGGCTGTCGCACTCCAGCCGCTCTCCAGACCTGTTTTTCATCAGCAACTCGAACCTTCACCGCCTGAAGGACTCTTACCTGGAGGGCGCAGCAGACCTTGTGGTGGAGGTGATCAGCCCTGAAAGCCGTGCACGCGACCGCGGGGAGAAGTTCTACGAGTATGAAACAGAGGGAGTACGGGAGTACTGGCTGGTTGACCCTGAACGCCATCAGGTGGAGTTTTACCAACTGGGCGAGACCGGTGTGTATCAGACCGTTCTGCCCGGAGGAGACGGGATTTACCACAGCAAAGTGCTGGAGGGATTGTGGATAAAGGTAGAGTGGCTGTGGACACGCCCAGCGCCTCTCGAAGTGCTGCAGGCATGGGAGATAGTTGCGCAGGCTCAGTAAGTAAACAGCGTCTTCACCGCCTCATATAGCTCCCTGTAATGCACCTTCAGTCTCATATACATGGCGCGAGTACTCTCTTCCGGCATAATACGATGTTCGGCAATCGCGATACGTTTTGTCACCGCGAAGCTCTCGAACAGCCCCACCCCCACTCCGGCGATCACCGCCGCACCGAGGGCAGTGCTGGACTCGGCATGTTGAGGTACCTCGATGGGGCATCCGTACACATCTGCCAGAATGCGCATCCAGAGGTCGCTGCGGGTACCTCCGCCCACCACGCGCACGTTGCCCGCTATGGCGCCGTGTTCGCGCATTACCTGTAAGATACTCTCCAGTGCGTACGCTACCCCCTCCAGTATCGCCCGTGCGAGGTACGCTCGCGTGTGGTGCGCCTGTAAGCCAAAGAAAGCGCCCTTCGCACGTGGATTCCATATCGGCGCGCGCTCCCCGCTGAGGTAGGGCAGGAAAATCAACCCACCACTGCCCGGCGGCACACCTGAGGCTTCTTCCTGCAACCGCGCTGTGCCCGTTCCCCTGCCGAACAGTCGTACAAACCAGTCCCACGCGCTTCCCGCCGATTGCACCGTGCCGAACTGCACCCGGCGATGAGGTTGCGCTGCCATCAGCGTGGTCAGACGCATATACGGGTCGGGGGTGAACCGCTCGCGCAGGCAGGATGTCCACGCCGTGCCGCCGATGTAGGTGTAACTCTCGCCGGTTTCCACCACCCCCGCGCCCACGGTGGCACATGCTCCATCGCCCGCTCCGAGCACAACGGGGAGCCCCTCCGGCAAGCCGGTTATCCGTGCTGCCTCACGCGACACGCGCCCTACCACTTCGGTGGACGGAACCACGTCCGGTAGCAGACGTGCAGGGATACCGCTGGCTTCTATGACCTCCTCGCTCCACCGCAGGCGGTTGACGTCATAGACACCGGTTAGTGAGGCGTCGGACGGGTCGGTAACACCCCACCTGCCGGTTAACCGCCCCACGCAGTAGTCCTTGCACTGGAGCATCCAGCAAGCGCGTTGCACCACTTCCGGTTCACGTTCACCCAGCATCATCAGCCGCGGCAAAGAATAGAAGGGCGCGATGCGGTTGCCGGTAATGGTATAGTAACGCTCCTCTCCGATGCTCAGGCGCAGCCGCTCACATTGCTGCTGGGCGCGGATATCGGCGTGGATAAGCGCGGGGCGAACAGGTGCTCCCGCCTCATCCACCAGCACCACGCCGTTCATGTGACCGCTGAAACCGACAGCGACCAGTCTGCTCCGCCGACTCTCCTCCCGCTGCAGCAGGAGGCGCGTGCACCGTACTACCGCGCGCCACCAGTGGGCAGGGTTCTGCTCGGCGGCGAGAGGGGCAGGATGGGCGGTGCGGTAGGAGGCGAACGCGGTGTCCACCAGCTGCCCACTCTCATCCACCAGCACCGCCTTGTTGCCCGTTGTGCCCAGGTCGTGTGCGAGAATCAACCTGTTCATGGCATCTGTGTGCGCAGGTACTGAGCGCACTTCGGCAGTTCCTCGCGCGGGTCGCCCGGGATACCGCACTCCAGCGCCATATAGCCGGTGAAGCCAATCTCCTTCAGCGCGGCGAATCCCGACCGGAAGTCGGTATGCCCGTAGCCCGGCAGCAGGCGCGTGCTATCGGCGAGATGTACATGCGCGAGGTACCCTTTTGCGCCCCGGATGGCGGCAGGGATGTCGCGCTCCTCGATGCTCATGTGGAAGAAGTCCGCCATCAGCTTCAGGTGCGAACCTCCCACCCGCTGGCAGATATTCACCGCCTGCTCCAGGCGGTTCATGTAGTGGGTCTCGTAACGGTTCAGCGGTTCCAGCAAGATATAGCTGCCTGCCTTCTCGGCGACTTTGCTCAGCGGCTCCAGCAGTTTGCACAGCAGTTCCGTTTCCAGTTGCACGGCAGACGCATAAGGCGTCAGGTCGGGGATGCGCGGTCCGCCAAAGATAGGCACCACAATCACGCCCGTTGCGCCGATTTCACCTGCGGCGTACAACAGGGTTTCGATATCCTGCACCGCGCGCTCGCGCTCGCGGTGGTCGGCGTCCAGCAGGGCACCCCGATAGCCCGCGCAAATGGTGCTGGGTTTGACGGGATGGGTTTCGGTAAGGCGGCGCACTTCCGCCACACGCTCCTTACGCATTCCCCCCGCGTCCGTATCCACAAACTGCGCGCCCCAGAACTCGATGCCCTCATATCCGTACTGCGCCAGGTTATCCAGCTTCTCTTGCAGAGTGCCGCCCGGCGCCATACCGTCCTGACATGCCAGTTTCATCCTTTACCCCCAGACGCAAGATTTTCTCCTGTTCGATTCGCCACGCCACACAGGATGCTCCTGTTCGCATATTTACAGTGACATACTTCAGCATGCTTCTGCTCATCCCCATACAGAAACGCTGACGCGCTTCACGAGACATACTTCACCCCGCTCTTGAGGTAAAATGTAGTGGAACAATAAGATCAGGGAGGTGTACAGTGAAGTCTGCGGGCTATATCCTTTTGGGTATTGTTGCCGGTATTCTCAGCGGTGTGTTGGGAATAGGAGGAGGCGTGATTATTGTGCCCGCGCTGATATTTCTTTTCGGCATGAACCAGCATCAGGCGCAGGGTACCACACTAGCAATGCTGGTTCCGCCCATAGGCATTCTGGCGGCGTACACATATTATCGGCAGGGCTACGTGCAGATACTGCCCGCCGCGTTTCTCGCAGCGGGCTTTTTTGTGGGTGGGCTGCTCGGCGCGAGGTTCGCAGTCCATCTCTCCAACACAACGCTTACGCGTATCTTCGGTATAGCCTTGCTGGCTATCGCGCTGAAGATGATATTCTCAAAACCCTAGCTGGTGCGCAAAGTATCCGGTCGGGCACAGCGCTCCCATTTGCCCGGCATGGACGGGGGAGGAACCGCGCCCTCCCCGCGAGCGGGGAGGGCTGGGGTGGAGTCTAAACCGCCTCCAGAGCCTGCTGGAGGTCTTCTATCAGGTCGTTGACGTCTTCCAGACCGACGGAGAGGCGCACCATGTTATCAGGGATGCCGCACCAGGCACGCTCCTCCGCGCTCATCGAGGCGTGAGACATCTTCGGCGGGTAGCCAATCAGCGATTCCGCGCCGCCCAGGCTCTCCGCGAGGTTGAAAATCTTCGTGCCCTCGCAGAATCGCTGCGCTGCCTCCGCACCGCCTTTCACGCCAACCGCAATCATGCCGCTGAAGCCGTGACACATCTGCTTGCGTGCGATCTCATACTGCGGATGGGAAGGTAAACCCGGGTAGCGCACCCATTCAATCTTTGGATGGCTCTCTAAGAACTGTGCGACCGCCATCGCGTTGCGACAGTGCGCCTCCATGCGCACATGCAGGGTGCGGATACCTCGCAGGGTCAGCCAGCAGTCGAACGGGCTGGGCACGCCTCCGAAATCGTTCTGGTAGCGATACAGTTTCTCGTACAGCTCCGCGCTGCGTGTCACCACCGCCCCACCGATGAGGTCGCTGTGCCCGCCGATGTACTTGGTGGTGCTGTGCAGCACGATGTCCGCGCCGAGGTCCAGCGGGGTTTGCAGATAGGGGCTGGCGAAGGTGTTATCTACCACCAGCAGGGCGTTATGGCGGTGCGTGATGTCAGCGATGGCGGCAATGTCCACCACCACCAAGGTGGGGTTGGAAGGGCTTTCTATCCACACCAGCCGCGTCTGCGGGGTAAACGCCTCCTCCAAACGGTTCAGGTCGGTGAAATCGGCATAAGAGGACTGGATGTTGTACTTCTCGCGCAGGTGGCGCAGCAGGCGGAAGGTTCCGCCGTAGATATCTTTGGTCGCCAGGATGTGTTCACCGCTGCGCACCAGCGAAGTGACCGCCGTCTCCGCCGCCATGCCTGAAGCGAACGCCAGCCCGTACTCCGCGTTCTCCAGAGCGGCGATGCTCTTTTCCAGTGCACCGCGCGTGGGGTTGCCCGAGCGGGCGTATTCCCAACCCGCTTTCAGTTCACCCACCTTCGCCTGCACATAGGTGGAGGCGAGATGAATCGCGGGCACTACCGCCCCCGTGATGGGGTCCGGCTCCTGTCCCGCCCGAATTGCCTTCGTACCAAAACGCATGGACACTCCTCCTGTTACGCAGGCTGAAGCCTGCGGCTACATCGGAAATATGACAAAGAATAGGGTATCCTAAAAAGGCTAGCTCTGTCAAATAGCACTACCACTCGCGGCACCTCGTCGGGCAGTTCCATAGTAAACCCCTCGCTCCACACCGGCTCCAGCAAAATGCGCAATTGCATCGGGCGGCGTACGGTCATCTGGATGGCAAGCTTGCGCACACCCGTTCGCCATGCAGGAACTCAGTGGTAGCCTGTCACAATATAGCTTGACATCCCTCAGAGAGGAGGGCAAAGAGGTGTCAGAGGCGACAACCCATGTGAGTCCCAGTTACAGCTTCACGGTGCGTCTGGAGTACGCCAACGAGCCGGGAATGCTGGGTAAAATCGCCTCGCTCATTGGGGAGGAAGGCGGCAGCATCGGCGCGGTGGACATCGTGCGGATGACCAGCAGTATCATCACGCGCGACTTCACCATCTACTCCAGCGGTATCGAACACGCGCAGGCTATTCTCAAGAGGTTGCGTCAGACGCCCGGCGTGAAGGTGGTTAAACATTCCGACCGCACCTTTCTGCTGCATCTGGGGGGCAAGATTTTCATCCAGCCCAAGATTCCTATTCGCACCCGCGATGACCTCTCGATGGCGTATACGCCGGGGGTAGCCCGGGTGTGCGAGGCGATTGTGGCGCATCCCGAGGATGTGTTCAACCTCACCATCAAGCGGAACACGGTGGCGGTGGTTACTGACGGCTCGGCGGTGCTGGGGTTGGGCAATATCGGCGCGGCGGCATCACTCCCCGTGATGGAGGGCAAGGCGATGCTCTTTAAGGAGCTGGGCGGAGTAGATGCGTTCCCAATAGCGCTGAACACACAGGACACCGATGAGATTGTGAAAACGGTGGAGAACATCGCTCCCGTCTTTGGAGGCATCAATCTGGAAGACATCTCTGCTCCGCGCTGCTTCGAGGTGGAAGAGCGACTGAGTGAGCGACTGGATATTCCTGTGTTCCACGATGACCAGCATGGCACGGCGGTGGTTACCCTTGCAGCGCTGCAAAACGCCCTGCGTATCGTCAACAAGCCGATGGAGTCGTTGAAGGTGGTCATCAACGGGGCCGGTGCAGCAGGGGTGGCTATTACCAAACTGCTGCTGCAGGCGGGTGTGAGAGACATTGTGTTGTGCGATCGCGCCGGAGCGGTATACCGTGGCAGAACGGAGCACATGAATCCAGCCAAAACCGCTATCGCCGAGGTGACGAACCCGCGCGGTCTTCGCGGATGCCTGCATGAGGTGCTGGAGGGTGCAGACGTGTTCATCGGCGTCTCCGCTCCCCATACCCTCACCGCGGACGATGTGCGCCGGATGGCAAAAGACTCCATCGTGTTCGCGATGGCAAACCCTGTACCCGAGATTATGCCGGAGGAGATAACCGGTATCGCTCGCATCATCGCCACAGGGCGCTCCGACTATCCGAACCAGATTAACAACGTGCTGTGCTTCCCCGGCTTCTTCCGGGGTTTGCTGGACAGTCGGGCAAGGCGCGTCACCGAGGAGATGAAGCTGGCGGCGGCAAGAGCCATCGCAGCGGTGATCAAGCCCTCCGAGCTGCACGAAGATTACATTGTGCCGAGCGTGTTCGATCGCCGGGTCGCAGAGGCGGTCGCCAAAGCGGTAGAGCGCGAGGCGTACCGCAGCGGAGTGGCTCAGCGACGCAAACGCAGATACAGCAGCTGATAAGACCTCCCCTCTATGGCGAGCCGGAGGGCAGCTGTTGTACCTGCGCGGGCGCGGGCAACTCCTTCAGGGCAACGCCTTTCAAACGCATCATGTTCAGCGTGGCGGAGAGCGCGATGATGACAATGCCCAGCCACGCCGCCAGCGCCACCCATCGCGCCCTGTTACGCTGAATGCCCTCAAACGCCAGCGAAGGGTGCGACAAAGCAGTGGAGATGAAGAACAATACCAGCACTAGCAGTATCTTTGCGCCCAGCACCAGGTGATAGTTTGGCTTGACCGCAGGAATGATTACCACGAGGTTGTAGATACCGGTTACCCAGATAAGCACCCAGGCGATGCCAATCACCATGCCCGCGCGCCGTTGTATCGCTTTCACCAAATCCTCCGGCACGCCCTGCGTTCGACGTAACACCGGTAGCAACACCAGATACTGAAAGAGCGTCAGCCCCACCCCGGTCACGATGCTGACGACGTGCACCCACTTCACGATCAGGTCGCTCCAGTTCATGCTTCGCCCTCCGCCACAAAGCACTCGCGCCCGGTAGCGCATGAAGTATCATCCGCCGGAGCACCGTCCGGTCCTAATGGCTTCATCGTGCGCAGACACCAGAAGTGCTTTTGCGAGGAAACGTCCGCCAGGCTTAGTTCATCAGGAGCAGCGGCAGCGCGCGCGACATAATCCATCTTGGTTCGCAGGTATTTACAGCGTGCGTTCATCCTCTCTTCCTCCGATAAACCTCAGGGAGATGCAAGCACCCCTATTATGGAAGAAACATCGATGGAAAGTCAAATCCTCAGGAAAATACCGGTTTTTATGCAGAAGTATGCAAGACACTTGCATTGCTGCCGATAATGCCACTGATAAGAATACAACCGGGAAGGAGCCGATGTTCACTCACGCACAACATGACGGTCGTCGTTCCGAGATGAACGACGTGGCAAGGGTGGAGATAATGGACACACAAGGTAGCGCAACCAATGGACGCGCTGCGGTAGTGTTCGGCATAGTGTTTGCGGTGGTTACCTTTGCCGTTGCACTGCTTGGTAGCAGCGCGATATACATACACGCTCGGGACCTCGTGGCTCAGGAGGCACGCCAGGAGCTCCTGTATACAGCGAAGATTGTTGCACACGCTCTGGAGACGAGCAATGTATCCCAGATAAGCCAACAGAGCGTTGCACGAGACGCGCTGAGCAATTTGCTTCGTCTCGCCTCAGACCTGCATGACATCCGCGTTTATGGGCTTCATGACGGTAAACCGAAGCTGCTTTTCAGTGCAGCCAAGCACGGCGATACCGGGAAGCCTCTGTCTGCACCACCGGAGTTGATGAACGCCCTGCGCTTTCAGGTGCCGCTGGTGGAACCGGACAGTCATGTCGAGCAGGGACGTGAGTACATCGGTGCGTACGTGCCCATCAAGACGGCAGATCAGCAACACCCTCGGGTGGTTGCGGTGTCGATGTCGGTAGACAGCCTGACGAGACGGCTTGCCGGGCTGTGGCTGGCAGTATCCGCTGCCACTATCCTCGCGTTGATTTTTGCTGTGGGGGTGGGGATAGTCGTCTACTACTCGCGCCGTCAATCCGAATACAATCAATGGGTCACCACCCGCGCAGGACTGCTGGAGTTTGAGCTGGATGTGCTGGAAAAAGTTACCCGCAATGTACCGCTGACCGATTTACTGGATTCCCTGTGCCGGCAGTTCGAGGCGCTATACACAGGGGCAAAGTGCACTGTGATGCTTAGAGACGGTGAGCACCTACAACTGTTCGCAGCACCCGGCTTCGATGAAGGGCTTCGTCGTGTTTTAGCGCAGCTGCCGGTAGGCAATACCACTTCTCCCGGCGGTGCAGCCGCCTTTCGTAACGAGCCGGTTATCGTGCCCGATACCAGCATCAGTCCACTCTGGCACAGCTTTCGACACGTGGACGAACTGACCGACGTCGCAGCGTGCTACTCGTTGCCTATCTGCTCTAGCTCCGGGCAGGTGCTGGGGGTGTTCACTGCCTACTACCCCTTCAGGCACTATCCCTCCGAAGGTGAGCAACAGATTGCGGGAGTTGTCACCCATATCGCAGGTATCGCCATCGAACGCACCAGGATGGTAAAAGCTCTGGCGGAAATGAACCAGCAACTGCAGGACGCGCTGTCGGAAGCCACCCGTCTGGCGCAGGTCGCCGAGGCGGCAAACAAAGCCAAGTCCGAGTTCCTCGCCAACATGAGCCACGAAATCCGTACACCGATGAACGGCATCATCGGAATGCTTGACCTGCTCGCCGATACCCCTCTGGACGCCCAACAGCGCGAGTACCTAGCCCTGGTGCAGGGCAGTGCCAGTACGCTGATGGGCATCATCAACGACATCCTGGACCTCTCCAAGATAGAGTCCGGGCGCATGACTCTGAATGCCGAGCCGTTCGACCCCGTTCGGATGGTGAAAGAGGTCGCTGCGCTATTCGCCTCCTCCGCACGCAAAAAAGGGCTGGAGCTGCGCACTGAAATCGCACCGGATGCCCCTCGTGCGGTAGTGGGCGATGAACTGCGCATCCGCCAGATTGTGAGTAATCTGGTGAACAATGCGGTGAAATTTACCGAGCGGGGCGGTATCACCGTCGGTCTGGAGTACCTCGGAGAAGCAGGCGGGGAAGACAACCGGCAGGCGAGACTGCGCATCCACGTGAGCGATACCGGCATCGGCATTCCGCCCGAAAGCCTGCCGCGCATCTTCGAGGAGTTCACACAGGCAGACGGTTCCGTCACCCGCCGTTACGGCGGTACCGGTTTGGGACTGGCTATCTGCAAAAAGCTGGTGGAAATGATGGGCGGGCAGATCAGCGTGCAGAGCGAGCCGGGCAAAGGCAGCACCTTCTGGGTGGAGCTGACCCTGCCGGTAGCTGAAGAGTTATGCCAGCCAGCAGGTGCAATGCTCACCACCCTTCCCCGCCTCACCCATTGCCACGTACTGCTGGCGGAAGACAATGAGGTCAACCGCATGGTGGCGGTGAAGATGCTGGAATCGCTCGGCTGCACGGTGGATATCGCCACCAACGGCGTAGAGGCGGTACGAAAATCGCTGGCAGGCGAGTACGACCTCATCCTGATGGATGTGCAGATGCCGGAGATGGACGGCTACGAAGCCACCCGGCACATCCGCGAGGCGGAACGCGCTACCGGAGAACACCGCACCATCATCGCCATGACCGCCCACTCGATGGAGAGCGACCGTCGCGCCTGTCTGCAAGTGGGCATGGACGACTACCTGAGCAAGCCCGTGAAGCGCGAGCGGCTCGCGGAGATGCTGGCGAAGTGGACCGGAGCGAAGGAAGTGGCGCAGGCGGCGTGAGGTCTATCCCCTCACCCGTCTGCTCGTCATCTGGTCAAACGCTACCACCGCAATCACTACCGCCCCGATAATGAGCTGATTGTAGTCGGACGCGCCCACCATCGCCAGACCGCTGCGCAGTACCTGAAAGATAAGCGCGCCAATACAGGTTCCCCAAATGGAACCGCGCCCACCCGACAGGCTCCCTCCGCCGATGACCACCGAGGCAATGGCGTCCAGTTCCCAGCCCATCGCGGCGGTGGATTGCCCTGTACCGTAATACGCGGTGAATATCACCCCTGCCAGCCCCGCCATCAGCCCGCCCAGCGTGTATACCAGATACTTCAGCCGGATAACGGGCACGCCCGACAGACGCGCGGCTTCCTCGCTGCCGCCGAGCGCGTACACCTCGCGCCCCCAGCGCGTGTGCGTCATGAGCAGGTGAAACAGCAACGCGCACGCCAGCAACAACAGCACCGGCACGGGAACCGACAGCCCCGGAAGCGGTATCATGCCGCTGCCCAGCCCGCGCGTAAAGCCCGAATCGGGGATAGGGATGGTCGCCCCTTTGGTAATCAGATACGCCAGTCCGCGCGCGATGCTCATCATGCCCAGCGTGGCGATAAAAGGAGGCAGTTTGGCGCGGGTGATGAAGGTCGCGGACAGAAGACCCATCGCCATCGCCGCCAACACGCCCAGCAGAGACGCGGTCAGCGGCGAAGAACCCGACACAATCGCATACGCGGTAACCACCGAGGTGAGCGCGATACAGGAACCGACCGACAGGTCTATCCCACCAGAAATAATAATGACGCAGGATCCGAGCGCGGCGGTGGCGAGGACGGTCATATCGCGCACGGTCGCCAGCAGGTTATCCGCATCCAGCATGGGGTTGGGACGGTCCGGGCGATGTGTCAAGATGCTAAAGGCGGCGATTTCCGCCGCCAGCACTATCAGGATACCGAACTCGCGCGCCCGAAACAGGCGACGCATCAGGTAACCTCCTCGGGTACCGGCAACCGTTTTGCCAGACGGTAAAAGAGGTTCAGGTTCACCGTCACTTCACGGCGGTAGGCGAACATCCATCCTATCGCCAGCACGAAATAGAGTATCGTGAAAGCGTAGCGTGCGATGATACTGGGTATCAGCAGCTGCGTAGCAAACAGCACGAACAACAGCAGTGCCTCTAGACGGCTGAAGAAGCGATTGGCAATCACCGCGCAGGCAAACAGCGACTGCGCCGCCGTGAGCAACACCTCCTCGCGTGGGCGCGGCTCTAGAGGCAAGAAGGACACATGCCCCGCGGATATCGAGTAGATGACGGGCAGGGAGCCGATAAGCAGGGTCCACTGGTTGATTTTGGAGGAGATAATCGCCGACATGGCGGACGCCACATGTCCGCGCAGCGCGAAGTAGCACAGGATAATCATCTCCGGCGACTCGGAAGCCAGCGGGGCAATCCACTGGATTAACAAGAACTCGCTGATGCCAAAGCTCTTGCCCAGGTGGATAAGCCCTTCGGTGAACGGTTCGGTGGCTATCAGGATGATGAAGCCGGAGTACAGGAACATCAGCACGTACGCCACACGACGCCACCCTTTGGGAAGCTCGGCAAGCGTCGCCACCGGTCCCGCCGGTTCGGGCTCGATATGGGGAGCGCGCCCCGCCAGCCACACGTAGCCTGCAAACATCAGCACAAATATCACCGCGTCCCATACGGTAATCGTGGCTTTGAGCGGCAGTAACAGAGAGTACAGCGTGGCGACGGTCAGCACGGTCACCTCTATAGCCAGCATTGGCTCGATGGCTATCTGGCCGCTTGATGGTAGCTTACCCTGCTTGCGCAACGCCAGCCCCCCCAAAAACACCACTCCCGACCAGCCGACGCCCACCAGCAGGCGGTTCGCGCCCGTCATGTTCGCTGCCACCAGTGGAATATATTCAGGATGGTGAGCAGCACGCCATGCCAGATAGATGTCCACAGCGTACTCTGGCAACACGGCAATCAGTGCAAGCAGCGCCATCGCCAGCGAGCGCGACACGTCGAACTGCGCCAGCTCCGCCGACCACGAGATGAGAAACGCTGCCCCCAGTATCGCCAGTCCGGACAGCAATACGGTTGCCACCGCGGAAGGGTGCGTCCCGAACGCCACGCTCAGCCACGGTACGGTAAGCAACACCGTACCGGCTATCAACGCGATATGCAGTTTGTTGATACGCTGCATTGTTCTGCCCCCCAAGGCTCCGGTCGCCTCCTATTGACGGACGCGCCTGCCGTCGCGAAAAAACCACACCGTTAAGGCAAACGAGATAGTCAGAGCCAGAGCGGTACCCAGGAACGGCGTGATGTGGCTTGGTATCACCCACTGCCCAACCCGGATGGTCACTTTATCGTACAGGTACGCTCCCAGCGGTGCGCCCAGCATCGCGCCCACACCTTGCGCGGTGAACACCGCGCCCATTACCGCCCCTCGCCGGTTGCCCCCTATTTCCGATACCATCGCCATCCACGCCGGTATCGCCAGAATGTAGCCCACCCCAATGATGCTTCCGCACACCAGCAGCACCCAGTGGCTATGCACGAAAGGAATAAACCACATGCCCGCCATTGCCAGCCCGACGCCCAATCGCATCGCACGCTCCTTGCCCCACAGGTCGCCGATTCTGCCCGCGGGCACGCTGGCAAGCGCAAACACCACCGCCGGAGGTAGCAGCAGTAATCCGTAGCCGCTCTCGCTCAGGTGGAGCACTTCCATCGCATACAGCTTCACCAGCAACATCACCATGCCGATGCCGAAGAAGGAGATAAACCCTAGCAATAGTGTATCGGGTACCATCTTCGCGCTCTCCCACATCTCACGCAGAGAGATATGGGGAGGATGCGGGTCGGCGTGATGTTCGGCATGATGGGGGAAGCGCGCCGGCACTCCCAGCAAACAGACCACCGTCGCCAGCACAAACAGCACGCTCGCCAGATAGAAGGAGGCGGTTCGGCTGCCGGTCAGGTCGTTCGCTATCCCACCGAGCAAAGGTCCCATTGCCACCCCTATCAGGTAGGTGACGTTCAGCAGGCTCATGGCGGTGGAGCGGTCTTTTTCCTCTACCACATCGGCAACAGCGGCAAAGATGGTGGGCCATAGCGCCGCCGCTCCCACACCGTCCAGCGCACGCAACAACAGTAACCCCAGTGGATGATGCACTAGCACGGTGAGCGGGGCGGTAAACGCCGAGATCACGGGACCGACCAGCAACAGCCTCTTCCGCCCAAAGCGGTCGCTTAACAACCCCAGCGGCGACTTCAGAGCGGTTTCCGCCAGCAGGAAAGCGGCACCAATGGCTCCCACCCATGCTCCCAAACCCAGATCGAAGCGCAAGTATGGAGGCATGGCGGAAAAGTTCACCACGGCGTAAGCCAGCTCCGCCACCCCCGCCAGCACTACCAGCGCGAGCAGAGCGCGCCCGCGCGGAGAGTGGCGGAGCAGTTCCATCTGTGGTTTCTGCCGGTCGGCACCCATCATGTACCTAAGGTTGCTTACCTCAGCACAACCTCTCTGCCGGTTTCCGCCGAGGCGTAGATGGCGTCGATAATCTCGGTTGCCATTAGACCCTGCTCGGCGGTAACCTCCGGCTCGGTGTCGTTGACAATCGCCTGCAGGAAGGCGTACACCTCCTGCTGGTGGCTGTTCACTTCGCGTAACCCGTAAGGCGTGATGTCCAGAAGCGTCTGCTCCTCCTCGCGGAAGAGCTTGAGCGGGTTGAGCTGTGCTCCGCCTTCCGTGCCCAGGATGGTGGTGTTGAAGATGTCGTGCTCGATATTGGCGCAGAAGCTGGACTCGATCACCAGCGTCGCTTCATTCTCGAATCGCACCAGACCCACTGCGAAATCTTCCACGGTGTAGGTCTTGGGGTCCCACTGCCCCATCAAGCCGACAACGCCCTCGCGCGTGCCGAACTTGGTGTAGGTCATCCCGCTGACCGATACCGGCTTCGGGTGCCCCATAAAGAACAGCGTCGCATCCAGAATGTGCACGCCGATATCGATGAGCGGTCCTCCGCCCTGCTTGTCCTTCTGGGTAAACACGCCCCAGCCGGGGATACCGCGCCGACGCAGAGCTTGTGCCCGTGCATAGTAAATCTCACCCAGCTTACCTGCATCGATGAATCGCTTGATGGTGCGCACGCCGGTGCTGAAGCGCATGTTCAGCGCAACCTGCAGTTTCTTGCCCGTGCGCTTCGCCGCCTCCAGCATCTCGCGCCCTTCCTGCGCGTTCATCGCCATCGGCTTCTCGACTAGCACATGCTTGCCGGCCTCCAGAGCGTCGATGGTAGGCTGTTTGTGCAGGTAGTTCGGCGTGCATACGCTCACCGCATCCACTTCTTTCAGTTTCAACAGGTCGCGGTAGTCGGTGAAGACGTGAGGTAAATTGAACTTCTCGGCAGCCGCTTTTGCCACTTCGGGGTTGATGTCCGCTACCGCTACGATTCGGCACAGGTCGGGGTAAGCCGCATAGCCGGGCATATGTGCCGCCTGAGCAATACCCCCACTGCCGATAATGCCAATCCCTATCGGTGTTTTTACCTTTCTGCTCATCTCCTTCTCCCTCTGTATGTTGTGATGTCGGTTCTGGACAAAGGCATCAGATTCTTCGCCTGCGCTCAGGATGACATGCCGTGTTTTGTCATGCTGAACGAAGTGAAGCATCTCAACCCATCGCCAAAACGAGATTCCTCGCTTCGCTCAGAATGACAGCAATGCGGAACCAGCCCTCCGATAGTATTAACGCAAGCCGGATTTTTCTCCTGCTTTTTAAGAGAGTATACAAAAAGGTATTGATTTTTGATACATATTATGGTATGATGTCACTACCAACCTGGAGCAACAACATGGTGCTTCCTGCGAGCGCCCTCCAGCAAACTGCAGGAAGCCTTGCCCCTCTGTTTCCACCCCCGGGCAGAGGGGCTTTCTTACAGCTCTGCCAGGGTATGTATCACCCGCTCCGGCAACATCTCCTCAGGCGCGGAACGTACTGCCTCCTCATCCGTTACCCCTGTCAGCACCAGCACCGTGTGCAGTCCCAAGCGCTTGCCTACCAGCACGTCGGTATCCAGGCGGTCTCCCACCAGCACCGCCTCCTGCGGGGAAACGTTGCACCTTCGCAACAGCAGCTCCATGCTATAGGTATTCGGCTTGCCGATAACCAGAGGTTCCACCCCTGTGCAGGTCGCAATGGCAGCCACGATGGCTCCACCGCCGGGCACGATTTTTCCTCCAGCGGCGGGGTAGGTTGCGTCGCGGTTAGTGGCGATGAACCGCGCGCCATGCCGGATGGCGAAGTGCGCCCTGCGCAGCTTATCGTACGTGAAATCGCGGTCGATACCTGCCACCACGTAGTCCGCGCCTTCCTCCTCGGGGTCCACCACCACCCTCATCCCGACGCGCCGCAGCTCTTCATAGATACCCTCCTCGCCCACGATAAACACCCGCTTGCCCTCTGCACCCTGCGACTGCAAATAAAGCGCGGTCGCGTATGCAGAGGTCATAAAGTCTTCTTCCTTACAGGGAATGCCCATGCCCGTCAGGCGACGCACGTACGCCTCGCGCGTAAGGGCGGAGTTGTTGGTCAGGAAACGCACCATTTTGCCCTCTTCGCGCAGACGCTGTATCGTCTCCGCCGCGCAGGGCATCGGCTCCTCGCCGCGGTAAATCACACCATCCAGGTCAAAGATATACAGACGCAGGCTCATCGTGCTTTTGTTGCCTCTTTCAACTCTTTCACAAACCGATGTACCGCCGGAAGCACCGCCTGTTCTCCCTTCTCCACCTCCTGCGCAATCAGCGAGACCACTGCACTGCCCACCACCGCTCCATCGGCAACCCGGCACACCACCTGCACATGCTCAGGACGAGAGATGCCGAAGCCCACGCACAGCGGCAGTTTGGTTAGCCGGCGCATCGCTTGTAGCATCTGCGGCACCTCTTCCGGCAGGTCTTCACGTGCGCCCGTGACGCCGGTGCGCGACACACAGTAAACGAACCCACTGCTCATCTGCGCCACCAGCCTCATGCGCTCCGAGGTGCTGGTGGGCGCAATCAGAAAGATGGTATCCAGCCCATGCTGGCGCGCCACGGGATGCCATTCTCCCGCTTCGTCGGGGGGCATATCGGTCATAATGACGCCATCCACTCCCGCTTGCGCCGCCTCCTGAGCAAACCGTTCCACGCCCATCTGCCAGACGGGGTTAAAGTAGGTCATGACCACCAGTGGCACTTCGCTCCGTGCCCGCACGCGGGCTATCATCTCCAGCGCAGAGGCGGGCGTGACGCCTTGTTGCAGAGCGCGAAAGGTGGAGGATTGTATCGTGGGACCGTCCGCCAGCGGGTCGCTAAAAGGGATACCGATTTCGATAATATCCGCCCCCGCCTCGGCAATGGTTAGCATCAGATTTTCACTCAGACGGGGGTTCGGGTCTCCCGCGGTAACGAACACCACCAGCGCGCCTTCACCCCTTTGGCGCAGGGTGGAGAAATGCTCGGAGATTCGGCTCATCACTGCCCTCCCAGCGCACGGGAGACGATGTCCACATCTTTGTCGCCTCTGCCGGAGAGATTAATCAAGATGGTGCTCTCCTTCGACATGGTGGGGGCGATTCTGATAGCGTGCGCCACCGCATGCGCCGTTTCCAGCGCGGCGATGATTCCTTCCATTCGCGCCAGCACCTGCAGAGCTTCCAGAGCCTCCTCATCGGTAGCGGTAACGTATTGGGCACGTCCAGTCTCCTTCAGGTAGCTGTGTTCCGGTCCCACCCCCGGATAGTCCAGGCCTGCCGAGATAGAATGCGTCGGCTTCACCTGACCATGCTCGTCTTGCAACAGGTAGCTCGCCGCGCCGTGCAGCACACCCGGGCGACCGGTAGCCAGGGTAGCAGCGTGTTCTCCCGTGTGCAGTCCGCGCCCGGCTGCCTCTACTCCGATGAGCCGCACAGGGTCGTCCAAGAAGGGATGAAAGATACCTATAGCGTTGCTGCCGCCTCCCACGCACGCCAGCACCACATCGGGTAATTTGCCCGTCATCTCCAGCATTTGTTGACGGCTTTCCTGTCCAATGACCGACTGGAAATCGCGCACAATCATGGGATACGGATGCGGACCCACCACCGAGCCGATAATGTAGTGGGTGGTGCGCACGTTGGTTACCCAGTCGCGGATGGCTTCGCTGGTGGCATCTTTCAGGGTGCGTGTGCCGGAGGTGACGGGGATGACCTTCGCGCCCAGCAGCCTCATGCGGAAGACGTTGAGTGCCTGGCGGTGCACGTCTTCCTCACCCATGTACACCTCGCACTCGAAGCCGAAACGTGCACATACGGTAGCGGTCGCGACGCCGTGCTGTCCTGCACCCGTTTCGGCGATGATGCGCCGTTTGTTCATGCGCTTTGCCAGCAGGATTTGACCCAGCGTGTTGTTGATTTTGTGCGCGCCCGTGTGGCACAGGTCTTCCCGCTTGAGGTAGATTCGCGCCCCTCCCAGATACTCGCTGAGCCGTTCGGCAAAGGTAATGGGCGTCGGTCTGCCCACGTAATGGCGCAGATAATAGTGAAACTCCCGCTGGAAATCGGGGTCTTGCTGCGCTTTGCGGTACTCCTGCTCCAGCTCGTCCAGCGCGGGTATCAGCGTTTCGGGCACGAATCGCCCGCCAAAGATGCCGAAATGACCGCGCGCATCAGGAACCGTTTGCAAACCGCCGGACATTCGCGATGAACTCCTTTATCTTGTGATGGTCTTTTTTGCCGGGCGCGCTCTCCACGCCACTGCTGACATCCACCGCGTGAGGCATCACCTGCCGGATGGCTTCCTGCACATTATCGGGGTTCAAACCACCTGCCAGAATTATCGGTTTTTGTGCCCGTTCGCGTAACAAGCGCGCCAGCCCCCAGTCCGCCCGCTCGCCCGTGCCTCCAGGCTTATCGGGATGGTAGGCGTCCACCAGCAGGGCGTCCGCTTCCCCCTGCAAACTCAGCGCACGCGGGACGTCCTCCCCTGAGCGCAGGCGCACCGTGAGGATGCGCCGCAGGTGCAGAGGCAGCGGCGGTCGTTCATCCGCCGGGATGAACTGCACCGCATCCACGCTCTGCCACACCTCCTCAGGTAGTTCGCGCAGTTCGCCGAAAACCGCTACACGCACCACGAACGGAGGCACACGACGCAGCATCTCCAGCAGGTCTATCCGGTCGCCTACATAGCGCGGGCTGGACGGTTCGAACACGAACCCCACCGCGTGCGCCCCGCTCTCTACCGCTACCTGCAAATCCTCGCCTCGGGTAATCCCGCAGATTTTCACGCGCACCATGTTGACGAAAACCTTTCCTATAGAGTATACACCACACACACCGGAAAGCGTATGGGTTTCGCCGCGAGAGACAATGTGCTATAATCACGGCGGAGGCTGTCAGCAGGGAGGGCAATACGATGGACGCTGCGATGTCCAAGTCCCTGCCCGAAGAGGCGTACCGCCTGCGTATGACCTACGAGGAGTTTTTCGAAGGAGGTGTGCTCATGACGCCGCGTGAGCGGTTCCGCGCCATTGTGCGTGGGGAGAAACCAGACAGGATGCCCTACATGTTCGGCGGTCCGCGTGCATCTACCTTCGCTGCCTGGCGCAAGCAGGGGCTTTCCGAAGAGCAAGAGCGGCACTGGGGCGAGTTTGTCGGTGCGGATGGCTTTGTGGGCATCGGCAAGTTTGACTGCGGACCAATTCCACGCTTCGAGGAGCGGGTGCTGGAAGAGCATGGCAACGTGCGCATCTGGATAGACCACTGGGGTGTGAAACGTCTCGATGCCATTCACCAGCCCACCGCCGGCTTCGCTACCCGACGCTACCTGGAATTCCCGGTGAAGACGCCCCAGGACTTCGAAGAGATGAAGAAACGCTTCGACCCGCACACTCCAGAGCGCACCATCCCCCTGCCGGGTGAGAACGAACGCCCCACCCTCAACCCCGATGGTTATCGTGTCTATCAGGCGACCACCTGCTGGCGTGAGCGCGTGGAGGAGTGCAATCGCAGTGAGGTTCCTGTCTCGGTCACCATCCCCGGCTTGTGGTGGACGGCGCGCGACTGGGCGGGCTTTGAAGGCTTGTGCATGATGTGCGTGGAACAGCCGAACCTGGTGCACGAGATGATGGAGTACTGGACGTGGTTCATCACCGAGCTGTTCGACGAGCCATTACGGGCGATCCAGGTGGACATGGTCATGCTCAACGAGGACATGGCTTTCAAAACGCACGCGATGATCTCCCCACAGATGATGCGCGAGTTCATGCTGCCGCGTTACCGCCGACTGTACCGCTTCTTTAAGGAGCGTGGCGTGGAGTGCGTGATGATGGACTCGGACGGTTATATCGGGCAGATACTGGAGGTGTTCCACCCGGAGGGAATAGACGGCACGGCGCCGGTGGAAATCGCGGCGAACAACGACCCCGAACGCTACCTGCGCCAGTATCCGCGCCTCTTCCTGATGGGCGGCATCGATAAGCGCGAACTGATGCGCACGAAGGCAGAGGTGCGTCGCGAAGTAGTCAAGCGGTACCGCACTGCCAGAGAGTATGGACGCTATATCCCCACCGTGGACCACGGCGTGCCTCCCGACGTACCCCTGCGCAACTTCCTGTACATGGTGGAGTTGATACGTGCTTTCGCCAACGGCGAGGATTTGGATACCTACGAGCCTCCCTGCGTGCTGGAAACCCAGCTGGGCGAGATCGAGGAGATGTTTGACCCGCTGAAGGCAATTGAGCAGGCGTATGGGGATGAGTAAACTACTGGTAGTCCGTAATGGGGAGGGCGAACCTCCCGGTGACCTGATGCTCACTCAGAGCTCTCAGCAGTTCCAGAAACATCTTGGGGTACCAATTTGCTCTGCCAAAACGGCAGCAGCAGGAGCAACCTTTCCCCCCGCGAAAACAAAAGCGTTGCGAGAACCCTCGTAGCGAAAGCGTTGCGAGGGAGAGTCTCACCGGGAGGTGTACCGTGTTCAACGATACAGCATACTACCAGCGCATCTCGCGTGGGGAGGCGGCAGGTTCGTATCAGGCGTTCCCGGATGCCTGTCGGCTAAAGAACGGCGACGTTCTCTGCGTCTTTTACGCGGGCTACGGACATGTCTCCTTACCCAATCGGGAGTATCCACGCGGAGGGCGCGTCTGCTTCGTGCGCTCGCAGGATGAAGGGCGTACGTGGAGCCAACCGCAGGTGCTGTATGACGGCGCCGACGACGATCGCGACCCTCACATCGCCCGGTTGCACGATGGCACGCTGGTCTGCTCCTTCTTCACCTACCGCAAAACCTCCGGTGGCGTGGAGTTCGACACGAAGGTGGTATTTTCCCATGACGATGGTCGCACGTGGAGCAAGCGGCCCGTTATCGGCTTTCCCGGTCACGCTCCGCACCTGACACGCCTGAGCACAGGCGAAATCCTGCTCACACACCGTCTGCCCAATACTGCCTTGCACATTAGCCGCAACGAGGGCAGGAGCTGGCAGGGCCCCTACGTGCTGGATGAGGTAATCGGCGCGTATCCCTCTACGGTAGAGCTGAAAGACGGTTCGGTGCTGGCAATCTACTACGAAGAGGGCGAGGGCAGTGCGGTCCGGGCGATGCGCTTCCGCGTGCACAAAGAGGGCATCGAGAAGCTGAGGTGGTAGGAGGGAACCGATGCGAAACGGTACGTCGACGGTAGACTCCTACTGGGAGCTGTTCGTGGACGGCGCGGTGGTAGAAAGCCTTACAGGGGGAGCCTGCGTGAAAACCATGGCTCAGGTATGCCGCAGGCTACCCGTCCCGCCGATGCCGTATCGGCTGTATAACCAGGAGATACCGATGAGTGTAATCCCCAACCCTCCAAAAGACAGAATGCGCATCGGTGTGTCCAGAAAGCTCAGGTCAACCAGGAACACCTTCAGCGCGGTGAAGCCCAGCAGTCCTAGTGCGGCGAGCCGTGTAGGTTGCAGCGAACGCAGGATGCCCACGATCAGCATCACCGCCCCGAACAGCGTCCACACCAGCGAAATCGCCATCTGCGCCATGCGCTGCCAGTCGCCTGTTAACGCGCCCGTCGCGTGCCAGTAGTAAAACGCCTGATAGGTCTCCTGCGTAACGCCCCAGAGCAGTACCGCTACCGCCAGCGCGACGATGCCACCCGCCAGCGAAGTCTCGGACAGGGTGCTCTGTGACGGGCGACGGCTGAGAAGCACCGCTATCCATACCGCTGCCAACGCGCTCGTCGCAAACGCCAGCGCACGCAGGTTCAGGAGCGGAACCCACAACGGGGAAACAGCCGAACCGGGTAGAGTGGATAGCGAGTACATCAGCAATACAACAACCGCCGCTCCCCCGGCCAGGTAGCCCAGCAAGCGCAGCCCGAGCAGATTCCACGCGATGCCCAGCGCGACAAACAGCGCAGCGAGCAGGCTCCACAGCGTCACGAGCGCAAACCATGCGGCGATCGCCCACAGCTGCGGGTCTATAGACATTCGCCAGGCGCGAAAGCCCAGATACACCTCTGCCGAAAGCGCAATCCACATCAAGATGCTGACCAGTACGGTCAGATAGCCAAACGCCTCTGCCTCTTCGGGAACAGCGCGCTCCTGTTCTCGTGCTACCATCCCCGCCAGTACTCCCAGCAGGATGCCCACCAGCACGGCGGAGAACCAGCGTACGTTCCAGAAAGGCGTCCAGGCATCCACAGGCACGGATACCATCGCCCATACCGGCAGCACCGCCGCCAGAGTCGCTATCAACAATGCGCAGAAACGCACCCACAGGTCGCTCACCCTCGCGCCCAGCCGGTGCATCAGCAGGGCATATATCGCCCACACGACGGCTACCGAGTACATCGCCACCGCTTGCCACGCCTGCTCAAGACGGGAAGACCGCCACTCCACGGCAAGAGTGGTCTCCTGCGCCAGCAGCCACGCTCCACCCAGCGTCGCCAATGCGCTGTACCATGCTGCGAGTTCATCTTTCAACGCGGTAACACGTCGGCTTTCCACAGCCATCCACGCCGTCGCCGCGACCGTCGCCAGCAGAGGTAAGCCTCGCTCATGGAGGAACAGCAGATGCCTTGTCGCTTCCACACTCAACATGACCACCGCCAGAGCCAGCAAGGCAATCACCCACACGATTTGCCCTGCTCGGTGCAACAGCGGGCTGTTCAGGCGCAATCCCAGCGCCACCAGTACTGCCGCCTGTACGCTCCACCCTACCACTAACCAGTCTTGCTTCAGCTGCACAGGCACGGCAATGGTCAGGAAGAACAGCGCCAGTCCGCCCAGGCTATTTGTCAGGTTGCGGTTCTGAGGTGCTCTGCGGTGAGTCAGCACGCTCAACGCACCGAACAAGATGGCCAGGATGAGCGCGAAGGCGGAAGGATAATCTCCCATCGCCTCACCGAGCAGAGCATATCCAGCCAGCGCGTATACGCCCGCATCGGCGAACACCAGCAGGATTTCCTCCGCTTCGGTGTTGACGCGCTGCACCAGACTGCGGAAGCAGGCACACCCGAGAAACAGCAGGAAGTTCAGCGTGACGTACGCGAAAACCGCCCAGCGGAAACGCTCCTGATAGCTATCCACCGTCCAGCCCAGCACCAGCAGGATGGTGGCGAAGAAGCTCAGCCACACCAGCGCACGCCACTGCCGGTACAACGACACCGCGAGGATGCCGGCGTTCAGCACCGTCACGTAGGTGAGCAGCGGATAAGGACTGGCGGACGCTCCGCCTTCGGACCGCAGCAACACCGGGGTCAGGAAGCCGCCGATGGTGGCGAGCACGCTGAGGCTCATGGCGTCGTAGCGCAATGCGAGCATGACCCCCAGAAAAACGGTCGCCGCCATCAGCGCGAAGGAAACCTCAAAAGAGAACAGGTGATACCGCTGTGCCCCCGCCCAGATGCTGAGGTACAGCATTGCGATGCCTGCACCCAAGATGCCCTCGCTGAACCACCGCTCTACCCGCTTGCGCGAGTGCTCGCCAAATGCCAGCAGAGCTGCGCCTGCCGCGAACCCCAGAATCAGCTTCACCACGTCGCCCAGAAACTGCCACGTATACGCAAGGAAGAAGGCGAGCGCAAAAAAGGTGGCGATAGAACCGAGCCACAGTGCGCCTTTGCCTCCCACCAGCTGCTCCCAATATCCGCTGATACCCGGCTCTAGTTCAGCCGCTATCGGAGTGACCGGAGGCGCAGGTTCGGCTGGAGGAGGCGTCTCAGAGGGTTCGGGAGTAATGCGAGCAACGGTTTCCTCGGGAAGCGGAGGAACGATCGGAGGCGGGGGAATAACCGGCTGAGCGGCAACCACATCACGTGGCGACGGAGCGGTGGGTTTAGCAGATGGCACGGGTTCCGGAGGCGCAGGAGGACGCACCTGTTGCTCTATTCGTTCCAACCGCTGTGCCAGCTCCTCCATCCGGCGTTCCAGCTGCTCCAGTCGCTGTTGAACGAGGTTTGGTTCCTCTTGCTCGGGCATGGCTCGCTACCTCCCGGCGATGTCTATCATTCACTTCACAGCAACAGTGGGCGAATCCTTTGTGTACAACACGGAATACCTCCTCTCGGAGGCAACCTGTATCTGCACCATCTGCTATGACACGCTACGCCTCCCAGAAGTTGCACAGCTTACGTTAGACATGTGCCGCGCGCGGAGGGTTCCCGGGGGATGTACAAGGGCACAAACAAAAAAAGCCCCATAGGTCAGTGCTGCCTCCGACCTATGGGAAGTTGGGTGTGCTGCCGATAGGATTGTCCAGTAGTGCTTAGTCATTCTAAATTATACGGCATCTTGCATGAAAAATCCAGTGGTTTCGATAGTCTTTCAAAAATTTTTCGTAAAAAATCATTTTCCGCCATGCTGCATGACCACCCGGTACCGTGGGCAGGTTTTCTTCTGGAAACGCTGGAATATAACCCCAAGGCGTGTACAACAGCGGAGGACACTCATGCAGACGCTAACCAGCGTAGAGCGCATACACAACATCCTGAAACGCCAGCCGGTAGACCGCATCGGTGTGTTCGAGCACTTCTGGGGTGACACCTACCGGAGCTGGCTGGAGGCAGGCTACATCCGCGAAGGCGAGAACCTGGCGGACCATTTCGGCTACGATTTAGAGCTCTGCTGGCCCTTCAACATGGTTGCCGACCTGGACTATGTGCCGGAAGTGGTAGAAGAGACGGAGGAAACCATCCTCGTACGCGACGGAAACGGCGCGCTGCTACGCCGTCACAAACTACATGACGCCACGCCGGAACATGTGGACTTTCTGGTAAAAGACCGTCGCACGTGGGAGGAGCACATCAAACCCCAGCTCACCCCCGATCGCCGGCGCATCCATTTCGAGGCTTACCGCAATACCCGCCGCTACGCGCAGGAGAAGCAGAGATTCTTCTGCTGGTCCGGCGTGAACGTATTCGAGCTGATGCACCCCGTCTGCGGCCATGAGTACATGCTGATGGGCATGATCGACGACCCCGACTGGGTGAAGGATATGGTCAACACCTATGCTGAGCTGACCATTAGCCTTATGGAAATCCTCTTTGCGGAAGAGGGTCTACCCGACGGCATCTGGTTCTACGAGGACATGGGTTTCAAGGGACGTCCCTTCATGTCGCCCGCAATGTATAAAGAAATCATACAGCCGGGGCATATCAAGACCATCCGGTACGCGAAGAGTCTGGGGCTGCCGGTGATTATGCACTCCTGTGGTTACGTGGAACCGCTGGTGCCGGGCATGATCGAGGCAGGTATCGACTGCCTGCAGGTCATTGAGGTGAAGGCGGGTATGGACCTGGTGCGCCTGTACCGCAACTTCGGCGACAGGCTCTCCTTCATGGGCGGCATCGATGTGCGCGTACTCTACTCGAATGACAAGCGCAAGGTAGACGCCGAGCTGGAGGCAAAAATCCCCATCGTGAAGGGCAACTACGGTTACGTGCTGCACAGCGACCACTCTATTCCCAACACGGTGCACTACGAGACCTATCGCTACTTCGTGCAAAAGGGGCTGGAGCTGGGGACGTACGAGTAGGTGTCACCCCAGTGATGAAGGCTACGGCAGCTCCTCCTTTAGGTTCCCGGCTTTCGGAATCGCTTACCCACTTCGTCCAGTACCAGCACCCAGTCCTCCTCGCGCGTTTCGCCGCCGGGAGGAGTGAAGGTGCGCTCGCCGCGTCGGGCAAACTCACCAACCAGTTGCGCCTGTCCGTTGCGCGGATTGAACCACCATGCCCGCAGGTTCTTGCCGTTTAACTTCTCCAGGTTCACCCGCACCGCCTTGGGCACAGGCAGGTAGATAAAGGCGTAGCTGCCGTCCGCGCCTCGCGCAGCGCGAATATGTTCTGTCCCCTTGCCGGCGTCGTCCATTATCAACGACTGGTCAGGCACACGCAAGAGGGGTGGACGAGAGAGCATTAACGCCTTTACGTACCGCATCTGTGACGCGCCGGGCAGGTGAAGCGCTTCTTTCCACGGGGTGCGTGCATGGGAGATTGGCTGCCGCTTGCCCGGTTCGTACATCTGCCAGATGTCATGACAGCCGTAGGTATGCCCATGCGCACCTGCCAGCAATGCCCAGTACGCCGCCTGACGCACGTCATAGTCCGTGAACCAGCCGTTCCTCGGGTCCCAGTTGATGGGGTGATCTTCGTAGCGTGGCTCGCCGTCCATACACGGCTTCACGGGCTTGCGGTGATAATCTCGCTCTATCATCTCATAGTTGGGAACGAACCGGGCATGATGCCCGGACTGCAGCATGTTGAAATCCAGCCACTCCTCCTCGTGCAGCCACTGCGAGCTGGACTGTCCTCCCATCGGATGGTAAGTGATGAGATGTTCCCCGCCATCGCCCCTGCGCAGTCCGTCCGCCATCGCCCGCCATATCGCCAGATGGGTATCGTTCTCTATCGGGCGGTCGCCCCCTAAAATCCAGATGATGGGTCTCCCCCGATAGCGTTTGCCCAAAAACTCGCCGTAGATGCGGGCGTTGTCGGGGGTGAAAATCTCGGGACCGACACCCCACTTCTTGTTCACCTTATCGCCCCACGTGGGCAACATCCCGATGTACAGTCCCAGCTCCTCTGCCCTGCTCACCATGAAATCCACATGGCGGAAGTAATCCTCGTTGGGCTGGGTGGGGTCGTTGTTTCGCAAGGGGGTATGTCCGTAGGCGTTTGGAGTACCCAGCCCATCGAACTCCGCCAGCGCAACCGCCTGGATGACCGTAAACCCCTTGCCGGCGCGGTCTTTCAGATAGAGTTCCGCCTCTTCGCGCGTGAGGCGATGAAACAGCTCCCAAGCAGTATCCCCCAGATAGAAGAAGGGCCGTCCCCTGTCGGTCACCAGATAGCGACCGCTACAGGGATGTGAAGGGTCGCGAAACACTTTCAGACGTGGCAATTTTGCAGGCATCTTCTTCCTCCAGATAGCTGTATAGGACACCAGCGGGGGTAACTCCTGCTTGGAGAGGGCTAATATCCGTATGCTCCTGCCGAGGCGACGTAGGCGCGATAGGTTGGAAGCAGGACCACGGACAGGATAACCGCAGTTGTGACCGCGCACACCACAACGGTGAGCCACGCGGGTTTTCGCTTCAGCCCGGGCAACAGAGCAAACAAC
Source organism: Armatimonadota bacterium (assembly GCA_049969495.1). GTDB lineage: Bacteria > Armatimonadota > HRBIN16 > HRBIN16 > HRBIN16 > HRBIN16. Next base: position 712 of record JBMFOT010000032.1, on the reverse strand, counting down.
GGGGTCAAAGAGGCTGTTGCCAGCGCGGCAATACGCCACACGGGAACCGGCACGAAGGCTATCGCATTAACCCAGAGAAGCCCAAGCGCGCCCGCTACAAAGGCAACACCGCCGGAGCCGATGCACCCCCCGGTTCGCCAGAGCACAAGGGGAACCATTGCACCGGTCACCGCCGCGACTGCTCCACTCAGCTGCGACAGCGAGGAACTACCCGACCACAATAGCACAAAGCCGCCACCTCCAGCCACCATCGACAGTACCAGCGGTACCGGTATCCCCGGCGTATTCGCCGCTAATCGCGCCTGCACACTCCACCACAACCACCAGCCCAAAGCCAACGAGAGCCACCAGACGTATGCCGACGCTCCCTGCCACACGCTGCCCATCAGCGGACGCAACACGAGCCATGAAAGCACGAATACCAACACAGCACGTGCCGCATCGCGCAAAAGAGCCTGTCTAGCGGCGAAGTGCTCGACCACACCCCACACTGCCACCACTATAGCCACCACGAAGAGCCACTCGTTCGAGTCCACGGGCGGAAAATTGAGCGGTAAGCCGACGATACGCCAGTGAGCAAAAAGGTATCCTGCCGCCAGGGCAAGAGGGGTACCCCAGTGTGCAGGTACCCCCTCCCTGCGCCACGCACGCCAGCTGACTGCCAGAAGGAACAATGTGATTGCCGCGGGGAGCACCGCTCCCCACCACAGCT
>JBMFOT010000031.1:0-40399 GCA_049969495.1 Armatimonadota bacterium | reverse complement strand
ATCTTCAAGCGTGACGTAGACTATGTGGTGCGCGACGGCGAGATTATTATCGTGGACGAGTTCACCGGACGCCTGATGTTCGGACGACGCTACTCCGACGGCTTGCATCAGGCGATCGAGGCGAAGGAAGGCGTACCCATTCGGCAGGAAAACCAGACACTCGCCACCATCACCTTCCAGAACTACTTCCGCCTTTATAAGAAGCTAGCAGGCATGACCGGTACCGCCAAGACCGAAGAGGACGAGTTCCGCAAGATTTATGGGCTGGACGTGGTGGTGGTGCCTACCAACAAGCCGATGATTCGCATCGACCACCCGGATGTCATCTACAAGACAGAAGAGGCAAAGTTCCGGGGCATCGCTACCGAGATCCTGCGCCTGTACGTGAAGCAGCAGCCGGTGCTGGTAGGCACACGCTCCATCGAGATGTCGGAAAAGGTGAGCGACCGCCTGCGCCCCGACCGGCTGAAACTGCTGTGCCTTATCCATATCCTGCGCGATGAGCTGGAAAAGCGTAAGGAGATACCCAACGAGAAGAAAAAAGAGTATCGCGCTTTGCTGAACCGCCGTTTGGACGAGCTGAGCCTCAGCGCGCTGACCCCATTGGCGCGAGAGCTGGGCGTCGTGCCCGATATGAACCTGCCGGAGAACCTGCAGAGGGCAATCCAGCTCATCGGCGCGCCGCCGGAGAACATCGATTACCTGAAAGAAGCATTTGCGCACGGTGTGCCGCATAACGTGCTGAACGCCAAATACCACGAGAAAGAGGCGATTATCATTGCCGAAGCGGGACGCAAGGGGGCGGTGACCGTTGCCACCAACATGGCGGGACGCGGCGTGGACATCATCCTGGGCGGAAGTGTGGCTCCGCAAACAGCGCAGGAAGGCGAGGAGATGGACGAGGAGGCGGAACTGCAGTGGCAATCGTTCCGACGCGGACGCGCCCTCCCTCCGCCACCTCTGAGCGAAGCCGAACGCTCCAAAGCCGCCGAAGAGGTGCGTAAGCTGGGTGGTCTGTTTATCCTAGGTACGGAGCGACACGAATCACGGCGTATCGACAACCAGCTGCGCGGACGTTCGGGACGACAGGGCGACCCGGGCGAAAGCCGATTTTACGTCTCGCTGGAAGACGAGCTCTGGCGGCGCTTCGGCGACCCCTCCAAGCAACGCCTGCTCGCCATGTGGGAAGAGAGCGAAAGCGTGGACGTGAAGCTGCTCTCTCGCCTGATAGAAAAGGCGCAGAAGAAGGTAGAGGCATACAACTTCGAAATCCGCAAGCACGTACTGGAATACGACGAGGTGATGAACGAGCAGCGCCGTGTCATCTACCGCGAGCGACGGCGCATTCTGGAAGGGCATCCGCTTACCTCCACGATTCACGACTTCATCCGTGAGAAGGTAGAAGACTCGGTGATGATGTTCACCCTGCAGGATACGCGCCACGCGGAGGTAGACGCAGACGGTCTCTTCCGCCGCCTAGAGGAGCTGTTCGGTATCTCCCGCTGGATCAGTGTGGATGACATTAGGTCCCGACCGGCAAATGAGCTGGTGAACTACCTGCAGGAAGTTGCTCTCAACGCCTATGCGCACCGCGAGCAGGAGCTGGGTCCCGCTCTGATGCGTGAGCTGGAGCGGTGGGTGATGCTGCGTGTGATCAACGAGAAGTGGATGGAGCACCTCGCTAATATGGACTACCTGCGTGAGGGCATCGGCTTGCGCGGCTATGCCCAGCAGGACCCGCTGGTAGCGTACAAGAAAGAAGCGTACGAAATGTTCCAGCAGATGCTGTCCTCGATTCAGGAAGATGTCGTCCGCTGGATGTACCATGTGCAGGTCGCACCGCCTCAGCCCCAACCAAACGTGCAGGTGACCAGCATGTCGGGCGCAGGAACTGCACCGGCAGACGACGGCAACGGTGCTGCTCGACCGGTGAATCGTGCAGCCGCAGGCGCTACGGTGAAAACGCAAAAAGTGGGACGCAACGACCCCTGTCCCTGCGGCAGCGGCAAGAAGTATAAGAAGTGTTGCATGAATAAGCAGGTGGTGAGCTAGTCACATCGCCCGCAAAAACACCGCCAGCTCTTCGGGCGAGCCTTTATCGGGAGGAACGCGGTACAGCTCCCACGTCACCTCCAGCGATACGCTTTCCCCTTTTCGCAACACTCTTAAGGGTGAGGTGAACTCCAGCTCAATGTACGGTAATACATCGGAGTTGGAGAAAATCTGCGCGTGATCACCCGGCTTAAAGTCCGATAGCTTCCCGATGGGCGACCGATGCACCACCAGATAGGGCGACTTGAACCATGCCAGTATTTCGGCATCACACCCCAACTTCACCGCCACATCAGAACGACGTTCCGGCAGCAGAATATCCGCCCCCAACCGACGAACAGCTTTCCATAGGTCGGGACTGAAAAGCCTGTATCCCTCGGTCAAGGTAGAGCCGGGATGTAGCCGAGCCAGCAGCAGTTCCGGCGCGGGCAATTGCGCCACTACCCATGCAGCTACAGGGAAATCCGCCCCATCGCGTACCTTCTCCAACCTTGTGAGAATATGCACGCGCGTGCCCGACGGCTCCAGACGAATGTCACGCACGATGCGCACCCCATATCCTGCCACCAGCGGGGAAGTCAAGCGAATAATGTTGCTGCCTATTACTTCTACTTGATGGGGTACCTGATCGGTCGCAGAAGGGGGAGGCCACCCTCTGCCCACACGCGCTTCCCACTCGTCCTGCGGCCATACCCACGCCTTATCCCCGCCGTGATTGGGCCACTCACCCGGCTTGACGAGTACCCCCTCGGTTGCCGGATTGACCCACAGCACGTTCGGCTCGCCCACAAACCCGTAGTGCATGATGCGCGCGATAGAGGGCACAACAACTACCTCTACCGTACCGTTGGATAGACGGTAAGCCTCCTGCCACCCTTTGTACGGGATGCGATCTACCTTCTGCGCCCACACCGTTGCACATGCGATACCGGCGCAGAACGACAGGATGATTCGCCACATGTACTGTTCCCCTGTTGGGCTCCGAATCTGTTTCTGTGCTTGCTTCGGTCTACACCCCCGCATTTCCTGCTAAGGCACCACTGCTCCGGTGTCAAGACGTGCCGCTCCTCTGGCAGCTTCTGTGCGTTCCCTACGGAGGCGGTAGGAACGGGCGACAGAGGCGAGTGCACTCTCGTATCAGGTGGGCGGGTTCCGCCCCCTCCCTCTGCGCCATTCGCGCAGATACCACGCCACCACGATGAATAGCAGAGCGAGCCCAAAGCCTATCATAGTCCGCTGAACCAGCTGCTCACGAGGGGTCGCCGCCGTCGGTGCAATAAAAACCCACATGCCGACCATGATGAAAAACAACAGGGATGTCACACCAAACACGAACTCATACGGGTTTGCCTGCCCAGCACGCAAGTAGACCGGTTGCTGCACCGCTGTCGAAGCGATGAGTATGCCAATGAACAGGGGTAAATCTGAACTGCGAGGCGCAATCAGCAGCAGGAAATAGAGCACTGAAAGCATCTGCAAGCTGGCGTATTCTTGCATCCGCTTGAGGCGCGCTCCCGAAAGCAGCCACTTCAGATTCGCGCTGGCCACCAGCGTCATCGATTCGGTAACCCACCCGACGCATACCAAAACGCCCGCTGCGCACCACATCGCCCGTGCCGTGACCTCAGAAGCCTTTGCCGGCATCCTTCGCCACAGGAGGCGATATGCCAGTCCAACTATCAACGCAACAGCGAGAGCGATATGCACCTCAAACGGGTTGCGCCCTTGACGGTCTACCTGATAAAGCGTCCAGCCGAGATAGGAAATGAACACCGCTGCCGCGCCCAGTACGTCTACCTCGTTGAACAGCCGGGTATATCGCATAGCAGAGACACATCCCGAACCTTATTGTGTTGATAATATAGAACTCTCCGCCGTTTTTGTCAAGGTACCCTTAACGACTCGACTTTACCACCCATGCTGCTTGGTAAAAGCTCGCTCTTCTGTTATAATGTAGTGGACTGCATTACTCTGAAACCAGCAGTCTTGAGCCAAGGGATACAGTGAGCGCATTCGATATCGAAGTCTTGCGTCAAGTTGTGGCGCAAGGATTCATACAATGGCACCATCATGCGCTGGAGCGACTTCTGGGCGTGGGATTTCACGCGCTGAGGTTGTAGATGCTCTCTTGAACGGTGAGGTTATTGAAGCCTATCCGGTTTACGCACAAGGAGGAAAAAGACGTGAACAATCCCTTGGGACGCTGTCCACTTTGCGGTGGTGAAAAACAGCCTGGTACCACTACCTTCGCCGTAGACCTGCAATTCGGGGTCGTGGTTGTGAGGAATGTTCCTGCGCTCGTCTGCACGCAGTGTGGCGATGCGTGGATCGATGACCCCGTCGCGGCGAGGCTGGAAGATATCGTTGCGGATGCACGACGCAGACACACAGTGGTGGAAGTTACCCAATGGCAACAGGTGGCTTGAGAATAATCTCAAGCCCTTGTCAGCACCTCACCCCCCACCCCACCATCCCAAACTTGACACCGCCTCGCAAAAAGCGTATCCTTTAATACCGGCAGACACTCAAGAGACGAAAGAGGCGATATGGGTTCCCTTCCTTTCGACCTGGTAGCAGTTGACCTGGATGGCACGCTGGCGGACGAATATAACCGCTGCTCCCCCATTGACCTGCGGGCGATGCACGCCGTCGCCGAGCGAGGCGCATACGTGGTCATCGCCTCTGGCAGAATGCACGCTGCCACCGAACGCTTCTGGCACGAAGCCCGCCTCAACGCCCCCATCCTCTCCTACAACGGCGCGATGATCAAGCACCCGCGCGACGGCTTCATCTGGTTCCACCTGACCGTGCCAGCGCCCTTCGCGGACGAGATAGTGGACTTTTGCGAAGCGCACGGCTATCACCTGAACTACTACCTGAACGACCACCTCTATGTGAAGCAAGAAACCCGCTGGTCGCAGCTGTATCACCAGCGCACTGCCTCAGTCATCGAACCGGTGGGCAGTCTGACGCGCTTTCGTGGGCAGTCGCCTACCAAACTCATCCTGATTGACACCCCCGAAACTACCGACAGGCTGCGCGAGATGTTCTGCGAACGCTTCGGCGAGCGGCTCAACATCATCAAGAGCAACGACGAGTACCTGGAGTTCATGCACCCGGGCGCGAACAAGGCGCGCACCCTGCAACGACTGGCGTATCAACTGAGTATACCGCGCGAGCGTGTGCTGGCAATCGGCGACGGCAATAACGACATCCCCATGATGCGCTGGGCGGGCTATGCGGTGGCAATGGGCAACGCCAAACCCGCCGTGAAGCAGCTGGCGCACCGGATTGCTCCACCAATTGAGCAAAACGGTCTGGCGGTGGTACTCGTCGATATATTCAAACTGGATGCCAAGGAGGTTTTCGGCTCTTGACCCCACATCGTTTAAGGTATTTAACGGCGCTGTTACTGCTTGCGTTCACCCTTTCCGGCTGCGGGATGTTTCGCACCGATGCTAATCTCCCGCCCGGCGAATCGGGCAGCCTGATGCTTACCATCATCTGGACCGGCAACCGCGGCGACCCATCTGCGCCTCATGCGGTGCGAGCCATGCTCTATCGCTCGGACAAACTGATACAGGAGATGGTTCTGAACCGAACCGACGGAGAGTCCACAGCGTGGGTTGCTCAGTTAGAAACGGGGGTCTATCGGATACAGTTGAACGTCTACAACAACGAAAACGCTATAGGCACACCGGTTGCGGCCGGCGATATTACCGTGCAGATTGTGCAGGACACCCCGCAACGGCTGAACATCGCTACCGGCGGGACGCCGACCGCCCTCGCCATCCTGCCGAACGTCGTCAACCTCACGCCCGGGCAGGTATTGCCGCTGTCGGTGCTGGGGGTGGACGCGCTGGGACGTTACCTGCTGCTGCCAGCGGGGTCAACGGTTCGCTGGAGTGTGAGCGATAGTAGTGTGGTGAACCTCGGTTCGGACGGCGTTGCCCGCGCGCTGGCTCCGGGTAGCGCGACGGTGACCGCCAGTGTGGACAGTCTGGGCTTGCAAGCCAACGCCTCCGTCGGGGTACAAACCGTCACCCGTGAATGGACGATACTGGTGTTCATGAACGCCGCCAACAATCTGGAGCCGGACAGTATCGATGATATGAACGAGATGGAGCAACTCGGCTCCAACTCTGACGTGAACATCGTGGTACAGTGGAAACGCATTGCTGGCTATGATTCAAGCAACGGTGACTGGAAGACCACCCGCCGTTACTACGTGACCAGAGACACTGACCCCGAAACGGTCAATTCCAACCTGCTGGTGGACATGGGTAACGGGGTAGACATGGGCAGTCCCAACACCCTGCGCGATTTCTTGCAGTGGGGTGTGCGCAGTTTCCCCGCACGCAAGTATATGGTGGTGCTATGGAATCACGGCGCGGGTTGGCGGGCGTTTCGCGACAGGCTGAACCTCTTCGCACGCGGTGTTTCCTATGACGATAACACCGGCAACCACATTCGCATCTGGGAGCTACCGCTCGCGCTGAGTGTAGGGGTCAAGTGGGATATTATCGCCTTTGACGCCTCGCTGATGCAGATGCTGGAGGTGGCATACGAGATACGCAATCTGGGGAATTATATCGTGGGGTCTGAGGAAAGTCCCCCGGCGGCGGGGTACCCTTATCATCGCATTCTGGCTCCGGTCGTTTCCAATCCGGGCATCTCGGCGCGCGACCTTGCCGCCCAGATTGTGACGCAAACCATCAACTACTACAACCCCGACAGCACCGACAACATCACGCAGTCCGCGCTGGACGCCTCGCAGATAGAGAACGTGGCGCAGAAGGTGGACATCCTGGCGCAGGTGTTGCTCAACATCGCTCCGGGAAACGGGTCTGCGATCGCTGCCGCGCGGGATAACGCTCAGGCATACGGAGAATACACCTACAAAGACCTGTGGGACTACACCGAGCAGTTGCGGGCAAGGTTGCCCGGCTCGCAGGAGCTGACCGACGCTATTGGCGGCGTACAGAACGCGCTCTCGCAAGCGGTGATCGCCGAGGCGCACAGCAACCGCCGCGTAAACCGCTCGCATGGGTTATCTATCTACGTGCCGACGCCCAGCAGCTTCGAAACGCGCTACGGACTGCTGGCGTTCGCACGGGCGACGCACTGGGACGAGTGGTTGCAAACTCAGCCATAGGAGCGCTCTATGCACACCGAGCTCATCACGCTGGAAGGACATATCATCGACTCGCTGACGCTGTCGAAGGTGCTGGATATCCTTGTTGCGTCGGGTGTGGACTACGAGATACGCTCCTTCCGAGTCGGCAAGTCGCATGACGAGACCAGCCACGCGGAGATACTGGTCATCGCGCCCGACGAGCAGAGCCTGCAACGCGCCTTGCATGAAGTACAGCAACACGGCGCGGTCATCTCGCAAGAGGACGCGACACTGCAACCCGCCCCGCAGGACGGCGTGTTCCCCGAAGGCTTCTACTCTACTACCAATCTGGAAACCTTCGTGCGCGTCGAGGGGACGTGGATACCCGTCGAGCGCATCGAGATGGACTGCGGTATCCGCGTCACGCGCACCGAATCGGGTTGGCGAGCGGAGTGCGTTCCCCTGCACTGGGCGCGAAAGGGCGACCTGTTCGTGGTGGGCAGCACGGGCGTACGGGTGACCCCTCCGCCCCGCCGTGAGGCGGAGAGCGTGTTCCACTTCATGGGCAGTGAGGTCTCCATCGAAAAGCCCAAAACGCGCATCGTGCAGGCGGTAGCGCGCGCCGTACGCGAGACCAAACTGAAAGGGCAGAAGGTGCTCTTTGTGGGCGGACCCGCTATCGTGCATACCGGAGCCGCGCCCTATTTAGAGCGGATGATTCGCGCAGGGTGGATAGACGTGTTGTTTGCAGGCAACGCGCTCGCCACACACGATATCGAGCGTGCGCTGTACGGCACCTCGCTGGGCGTCGCGCTAGAGACAGGCGTGCCCGAAACGCACGGACATGAGCACCATCTACGCGCGATTAACACTATCCGCGCGGTGGGAGGCATTCGCCATGCGGTGGAAAAAGGCATCCTGAAGAGCGGTATCATGCATGCCTGCGTGGTAGCGGGGGTCAAGGTGGTGCTGGCGGGTAGCATCCGCGACGACGGTCCCCTGCCCGACGTCATCACCGACACCGTGCAGGCACAGGATGCCATGCGCGAAGGAATCAAGGGGGTCGGTCTTGCGCTGATGGTGGCAACCACCCTGCACTCCATCGCCACGGGCAATCTCCTGCCTGCATCGGTTACCACCTTCTGCATCGACGCCAACGCGGATACGGTCATCAAGCTGACCGACCGCGGCTCACATCAGGCGTTCGGCATTGTCACCGACTGCGCCTTCTTCCTGAAGGAGCTGGCAACACAGCTGTGCGGAGAGGCATAAGCCATGACGCGCGTGCTGATGTGCCCACCGGACCACTACGACCTGCGTTACGAGATTAACGCCTGGATGCATCTGGAGAACAAGCCCGACCTGCCCCTTGCTGTCCGTCAGTGGCGGATGCTTTACGAACAGGTGCAGCGACTGGCTCAGGTGGAGCTGGTGCCCCCTGCTCCTGAGTGCCCCGATATGGTCTTCACCGCCAACGCAGGACTGATGGTTGGCGAGAAGACGGTGCTGTTGAGCCGTTTTCGCCATCCCGAGCGCCAGCCCGAAGAGCCACACTTTCGCCGCTGGTTTGAGGAGCACGGCTACACCGTCTACACGATGCCGGAGAACTGTCCCTTCGAAGGGGAGGGCGACATCCTGTGCGCTGGCGAGCGATACGTGGCAGGCTACCGTAAACGCACGGAGATATGTGCCCATCGTATTGCGGCAGAGTATCTGGGGCGTGAGGTGCTCTCGCTGGAACTGGTGGATGACCGCTGGTACCATCTGGACACCGCGCTGTTCGCGCTGGATGAGCGCACGGTAGTGTACTACCCCGGCGCGTTTGACCCCTACGCCCGCCGCGTGATCGAGGAGCACTTCCACACCCTGCACGTGATAGAGGAAGAAGCAATGCGCTTCGCCTGCAACAGCGTGGTTATTGGGAACACGGTGCTGATGCCGGAAGGTTGCCCGCTGGTGAAGAGCCTGCTGGAACGCAAAGGCTATGAGGTCATCCCCATCCCAATGAGCGAGTTCATCAAAAGCGGCGGCGCGTGCAAGTGCCTGGTGATGTTTCTGGAGCGGTAGACTGTTCGGATCGCTCTCGCTCCTGTTAGCAAGTTAGCGAGATGATACCCAAAGACGACGGGAGGTCAAGCACTGCCTGTCTGCATTGACCCGAAAGTAGAAGAGAAGGTACTATTGCTATATCCCGAATCTATCGCAGCGACACGCCCTGTCGCTCAATGACTATTGACAGACTACTATTGAGCCATCACCGGGAGGTAAAGGGTGAAACGCCTGATTATCGTGATCATCGTTTTGCTGGCGGCGGGAGGCACAGCTATCTTCAAACTGGTAACGTATGACCCGATAGCAAACGAAACCATGGTGGACATGACCGACCTGCCCACGTGGGAACCGACCACCGCGCAGATTCGTGCGCAGCTGGACGCCAGCGCTTCTCCCCTCCAGCGCAAACGGCACTACGGTCGCCTCTTCCGAAGCCGTTATCGCGCTAAAAGTATGGCGGTTAATCTGCGCGTGGATAAAGACGGTGTGTTCTACCTGGAGTGCGCTGCGACCCTGCCCACATGGGATAAGGCGTTGATTGCCCATCAGGCGTGGGCGGAAATACGGGAACTGTTTGGGGAGCAACCGAGGCTGCTCATCTACGAGTCGTATATTGGAACGGTCTCCCGACGAGTAGGCGAAGCGCGGGCAAGCGCCAACAATCCCGCTGTCCCGGAAGTGGTCTTCGATACCGGATGGCACCTGCGTCGCAAGCCACAACGCACCGACTTTTTGGGCAGACTACCCGGCAGCTAAACAACCAGCCTGCTGAAATCGCCGATGTATCGGTAGAGGGCATCTACGCCAGCCAGCAACAGCAGGCGGTTGCGCCGTATCGCCTCCTCCGGCGCCATCACCAGCACCGCGTCGAAAAAGCGGTTCACCGGTTCGGTAAAACACTCCAGCAGAGCGAACACCTCACCACTCTGGAATGCAGCAGCCGATTCGTCAATCTGTTGCCAGTGTTGCAAAGCCACCTCATACAGTAAGCGCTCTTCCTCATGCCGGAACAGGGAAACATCCACCTGTGAAAGCCATTCGGAAGGCGATTGCCACACGGCAACAGGCACGAGTTTAACCGCCTCGCCCGTCTTGAGGATATTGCGCACGCGCGTCGCCGCCAGCGCAACGGGGGTCAGTCGATCCATCGGCAGGGCGTTCAGCATCTGGGCGTTCGCCCGCGCCGCAAACGGCTCGGTACGCTCCTCAGCCAGCACCGCCTGCACCACATCATACCGGATACCTTCCTCTTCCAGCAAAGCTTCGATGCGCTGAGAGAATATCTGCGCCAGCAGGCGCAACCCCTCCTCGCTAACGGTGACACCCTGCTGTACATAGGCACGCACCGACGCCTCCACCATCGCCCACAGGCAGGGCATCCTTTCTGCCGTTGCCAGTATCTGCACCACGCCCTGCGCCGCACGTCGCAAACCGAACGGGTCGCCTGAGCCGGTCGGCACTATTTGCAACGCTCCCACATAGCCCACCAGCGTGTCTACACGGTCGCACACCGCCAGCAGCCGTCCCAGCGCGCTTTCAGGAAGAGCATCGCCCGCGAAGCGAGGCATGTAGTGTTCGGCAATCGCCTGAGCGACCGCTTCGTTCTCCCCCGATAGCAACGCATATTCCCTGCCCATCACTCCCTGCAGCGCAGGGAGCTCCATCACCACCTCGGTGGCGAGGTCGGCTTTGCAGAGGGTAGCGGCGCGTTCCGCCAGCGAAGGGTCCACACCTGCCCGCTCCGCCATCTGCTGCACGACCATCGTCAGACGTGCGGTTTTATCCGCCATTGTGCCGAGTTTCTCCTGGAAGACTATCCGCCTCAGCTCGCCAACGAACGCTTCTAGCGGTCGCTGACGGTCGCGCTCGTAGAAGAAGTGTGCATCATTGAAGCGGGCGGTCAGCACACGCTCGTTGCCCTCACGCACGACGTCCAGATGGCGGTCGTCGCCGTTGCGTATTGCCACGAAGTACGGCAGCAGTTTGCCCTGGGTGTCCACCAGCGCGAAGAACCGCTGATGCTTCTTCATGGCTGTAATGAGCACCGGCTCGGGCAGGCTCAGGAAGGTGGGGTCAAAACGCCCTAACAAGGCGGTTGGGTATTCTACCAGGTGCGTTACCTCGTCCAGCAGGGCATCATCCCAGAGGATACGTCCCCCAGCCTGCTCCGCCAGACGATTTGCCTGCTCTCGAATCACCTCACGGCGGCGGCGATGGTCATAGAGCACGTATCGCTCGTGCAGCTGGTGGAACAGTTCGGCGGGGGTCCGCACTTCGAACTCTTCCGGGGCGAGAAAACGATGTCCACGCGAGCGGTTGCCGCTGCGAATGCCGTCCAGTTCAAAAGGCACTACCTCGCCACCGTACAACGCCAGCAGCCAGCGTATCGGGCGGCAGAAGCGCAGGTTGCCGTTGCCCCAGCGCATCATCTTGGGAAAGGTCAGGGAGCGAATGGCTTCGGGGAAAATAGCCGCTGCGACCTCCGGCGTGGGCTTGCCCTGTTCGAACACCTTCGCCATCACGTAATCGCCCTGCGGGGTGTGCACTACCTCCAGTTCCTTGACGTCCACGCCCTGTTTGCGGGCGAAACCCTGTGCGGCAGGAGTGGGGTTACCTTGCGCGTCGAAGGCCACGTTGACAGCCGGTCCGCGCACCTCGCGCACCACGTCGGTCTGGCTTTCCGCCACATCATGGATAATCAGGATCAGCCTGCGAGGCGTACCGAAGGTCTCAACCTGACCAAAAGCGATGCGGGCATCCTGCAGCCGCTGTGTCACCGCAGCCTGCAACTGCTGCAGCGTGCTCTCCACCACGCTGGCGGGCAACTCTTCCGTTCCGATTTCGAGCAACAGGTCTGCCAAGATAACCTCCTGACCTCCCTATCTGACCAGTTCAAAACGCCCGGGTAGCCGGTAGCGACACCACACCCGTGCCATTACATCACGCACAGGCAGAAATCCCCAATCGCGGCTGTCGTTGCTGACGTCGCGGTTGTCACCCATGACAAACAGCATTCCCTCCGGTACCGTTTTCTCACGCATGAAGTAGTGCATCTCGTAGCGTCGGTACGGCTCTGGGAGGAGGCGTCCGTTAACATACACCTCACCGTCACGGATGCTGATGCGCTCCCCCGGCAGCGCGATCACCCGCTTCACCATCAGCTCGTTGGTGCCATCGGGCACCCGGAACACCACGATGTCACCGCGCTGGGGCTGACGCCACCGGTAGCTGACCTTTTCCGTCAGCACACGCTCCCCATCATGCAAATTGGGTTCCATGCATCTGCCGTCCACACGGAACCCCTGTCCTACAAAGTTTACTATCAGTAAAAATACGAGGGCGCTGACCACCGCTACTCGCATGGCGGAAGAGAGCCACGCGAGCAGCATCGTTTTCATACCACAGCCAGCGCCTCCTGTGCCTTCAACAGCGGGAAGCCCATCTCTTCACGCTGCTTGAGATATTGTACGCAACACTTTCGTGCCAGCGCGCGCACGCGGTTAATGTAGCTGGCACGCTCGGTGACCGAGATACTGCCACGCGCATCCAGCAGGTTGAACACATGCGAGCACTTCAGCGCGTAGTCGAACGCCGGATGCGTGTATCCCAGATTGACGATACGGTGTCCCTCTGCCTCGAACATTTCGAACAGGCGGAACAGCATCTCCACGTCGGCATGGTCGAAGTTATAGTAGTTATGCTCGATTTCGGCGTGCCGGTCTACCTCGCCGTAGGTCACACCATGCGCCCACTCGAGCTCCCAGAAGCTGTCCTTCTTCTGCAGGCACATCGCCAGCCGCTCGGGACCGTAGGTAATCTCGGCACAAACAGGGCGACACTCGATGCCCCCCATCTGCTGGAAGTAGGTGAACTGGGTGATTTCGGTGCCATCCAGCCACACCTCCCAGCCCACACCGGACGCCCCCAGCGTGGGAGCCTCCCAGTCATCCTCTACGAAGCGAATATCGTGCTCCAGCGGGTCGATATCCAGCGCGCGCAGGCTGTCCAGATACAGGTCCACCACGTTTTCCGGCGATGGCTTCAAAATGACCTGATACTGATAGTAGTGCTGCACGCGCATCGGGTTGCGTCCGTAGCGACCATCGGCGGGGCGGCGAGAGGGTTGCACATATGCCACGTTCCAGGGCTCCGGTCCGAGGCTGCGCAACGCCGTGCCGGGCGCCATCGTGCCTGCCCCCACCTCTACATCGTAGGGTTGCAAAATCAAGCACCCATGCTGCGCCCAGAACTGTTCTAATCTCAGCAGTAGTTCCTGAAAGGTCATAGCACCTCAGTTGTTCATGAAGAGTTCGCGTAGGTCGGCTTTGCCCAGAGGCAATCCTGCCACCTTGCGCTTGATTCGCGCCAGGGCGTTATCCACCGACTTCGTTTTGCATTGCAACGCCTCGGCGATTTCCCGATACGACTTGCCAAAGTGGTAGTGCATCAGCACGCGCCATTCGAAGTCGCTCAGCAGTTGCTGAAGTGTCCGCTGCAGCTGGCGGGTGTCTTCGGCGCGAATCAGACGCTCCTCCGGGTCACTGCTGGGCTCGGCGGGTAGCATATCCGCCAGGCTCCAGTCAGAATCTTCATCGTCTACCGTGACTTCCAGCGACAGGGAGGTGTTCAACGGCATCTGCTTCTGGCGCGTCGCCGCCTTGATGGCGGTGATGATGTGGCGCTGGATGCACACTTTGGCAAACGCCGGGAACGAAATGGGCTTATCAGTTCGGTAATCGAGGATTGCCTGCCACAGCCCAATCATGCCCACCTGTAGCAGGTCCTCCCGCTCTGCGCCCAACAGGAAATACGATTTGACTTTGGTGCGAACCAGATTGCGATACTTATACAGCAGGAACTCTGCAGCCTGCTCGTCGCCCTTTTGCGCCTGCTCTACGATCTCGCGGTCGGACATCTGCATATAGCGACGGTAGCTGCGCTTGACGTGCGATTCACCTTCCGTGAACACTGTTGTTCCAATCCTCACCCAGTATAGAGTGGGCGGCTGCGTGATTGCAGCCGTGTTCTGCAGTCATCATACCAAAATCGTGCAAAAAAGGCAAGGGAGTGTATGCAAAGCAGGTACAAAAGGCAGGAGCCGTTGCACGAACAACGGCTCCCGAACGCACTACCGCTTCTACAAGCCTTCGTCTAGCGGGTCGGTCAACACACCGATACGCCGATACGCCTGCACTACGTCGTTGGTGGTCACGCCTGCCATATCGAGGTTTATCGGCTCCCGATAGTATTTGGCATGCCCGTCACAGAAGACGAAGTTGCGTCCCATCTGGTGGCGCTGTCCCGCCTTCCAGCGCGTGGTTACCCCGTAGCCCGGAATAGTGTAGTACACGCTATAGGGTATCTGCGACCAGGGCATGTTCCCGCGCCCGAACTCGGTCAGGAAAAACACGTTCGCGGGCTTCACAATAGTTGCCAGCGCGAATCCCACCTGCCCGATAGCGTTGGGCACACGCGGTGCGGAGTTGGACAGGTAGTAATTGGCTGCATAAGACAGCGGAAACACCTGTGCCATCTCGTAGGTGGTCAGGTCGCGCTCGGAGCCGGGCCAGTTCACTGCGCGGAGCTGGTGAATATACTCCGGCTTGGAGAAGTTCGGATGGTCGCTGTCGCTGGGGCACACCAGAAAGCTCCCCTTCCCCGTGTTCTTGTGATAAGGGATAAGCACCAGCGGCCACGACAGGCTCCCCAGCCAGTTGCTGGAAGTATCGTACGAGTCGAACCAGGTGATAGCGGGGAATCGCTCGTCATAGTCCTGCAGGTACATCATGAACGCGGTGCCTAACTGCTTGCAGTTAGACAGACAGCCCGTAGCACGCGCCTTCTCGCGAGCCTGGGCGAACACCGGGAACAGAATCGCCGCCAGTATCGCGATAATGGCGATCACCACGAGCAGCTCGATAAGTGTGAACGCACGTTTCATGGTTTAACCCTCCTTTGTCGTAGACTGTACGCTCCGATTGTAGCCAATACATGTTAAGCCAGTGTAAACCCAGAGTTAACAGAATGTTAATGCCATCCTCACTGGACACCTGTACCTTCCTTCTCCCACCTCCTTCTATAGCGGATTTATGCAACGGGGATTATACCTCGACAAGGCAAAACTGTCTACTACTTCACCCAGCTGATTTTGGGGTATGAGCGGAACGGTTCCGCTGCCCGCCTTTCTGTAGCCGCAACCTTCAGGTTGCGTCCCTTTGGCGCAGGCTACAACGATTACTTTGATATTGGCAGGAATATTCCCATTTCCTGTCATTCTGAGCGAAGCGAAGAATCTTGTTGTATCGTCACGTTGAGATGCTTCGCTAACGCTCAGGATGACAAAAAAGGAGATGAGGAGACAAGTGCGGCTAATTTTGCAAAATTCATCAATATTTGCGAAAGAAAGGGGTCGTTTGGTATAATACCGTGCGGTTTTATCAGCAGGGAGGTTATTCGAGATGGCTCATGTATGCGACATCTGTGGCAAAGGCGTGATGCACGGTCAAAATATCCGGCACGTTCACTCTGGGGCGTGGGCGCTGCGCGCACCTCGCACCAAACGGCTGTGGTATCCCAACTTGCAGCCGGTACGCGCGGTGATGAACGGTAGTACACGTCGGATCAAGGTGTGCACACGCTGTCTCAAAGCGGGTAAAGTGAAACGTGCGATTTAGAAAGATACATCCCCGCCCGTGGGGGCGGGGATGTTCGTCTCAGGACGTTGATAGAGGGGCAGGCTACTCGACCTGAACTTTCACCGCCTTCGCTTTCGCGGACTCCACCTTCGGCAACCGCACCTCCAGGATACCGTTGCGGAGCGTCGCCTTCACCTTGTTCGGGTTAATCTCGACCGGCAGGTCATAGCGCGCTTCAAAGGTACCGTGCCCGCCCCACGCGCTGCGGTAGTGCACCGTGGCGTTCTCATCGCTGATCAGCGGCTTGCGTTCGCCGCGCAGGATGAGCGTGTCCGCCGTCGCCTCCACGTGGATGTCTTTCATCTCCACGCCGGGCAATGTGGCGAACACCACCACCTCGTCATTGGTCTCATAGATATCTACGGCAGGCTCGAAGCCCACCTGCACGTCCGAAACCCAGCGAGTGAGCGGGCTGAACGGGAACAGCCGGTCGAACCAGCGATCCATCTCGCGATGCAGGCGCTCTATCTCCGCAAACGGATCCCAGCGGCGGATGCCACCATCGGTCTCACGGCGAACTAAGGTCAGGTCACGGCGTGCCATATCCCTCACCTCCCTTAACCTGTGTATTCTTCAGGCAATTCACTTGAGTGTATCTTACTCAATTCCATTTATATTATACCACAGATTTTGCAAGATGCAAGAGGCCATCCCAAAAATTTGACACGCCTGTCCCCCCGTGCTAAGATGGAGGCAATCCGTCCCGTCGCAACTTTTCGCGCCTTTGCGGGGTCTACGTTATCGAAAGGCAGGTGACGGCGATGAGCAACCTGCACAATCTATTGCACTGGTGGAACCTTCTGTTCGCACTGCCGCTGGTGGTGGGGATGCTCTTCTCTCTTATAACCGCTCTGGGCTTCGTCTCCACCGAACACGGCGAGGTTGGTCACGACGTCGGCCATGGGGAGGTCGGTCATGACCTGAGCGCCATAGCGGAGCACGGCGACATCGACCACGGAGCAGACATCCATGCCGACCATGGCGACATCGAACATGGCGCCGACATTCACACCGACCATGGCGACATCGAGCATCATCTACCTGCAGAGGCCGCTCATGGTGAAGTGGCGCATGAGGCACACGCTGAACATGCCCACGAAACCGGTCACGGCGACCACAACCATCACGAGTCGGTCTTCACGCAGATACTGGAGGCGTTCGGCATCGGGCGAGGCGTGCCGATTTCGGTGATGCTGCCGTTCTGCATGATGCTGTGGGGTGTGCTGGGCTTGGTGAGCAATCAGGCGTTACACCCTCTGCTACGCTTCCCGGCGATTTATGTGTGGGTCAGTGCCCTGCTCAGCCTGTTCGGCACGTCGCTCATCGCGCGAGGTATGTCGGGAGTGGTGGCTCGCTACCTGCAGATGGGACAGGTTCCCAACATATCGCGCGAACGGCTCATCGGCGCAACCGGCGTGGTAGTGTTCACCGTCGACGACCGGAGCGGTGTCGCCGACGTGCATGATGCGGTGGGCACGGTGCATCGCATCACCTGCCACGTCCCGGAGGGCAATCCACCGCTTCCCGCCGGCACGCCGGTGGTCGTCACCGACTACGAGGTCGAAACGGGGAGGTATCTCGTCGAGGAGTACCCGTTTGCAGATAGCATCACGCATCGGGAGGTACGGGTATGACAGCGTTGCTGTTCGTGTTGATTGGGGCGTTGCTCGTTTTCGCACCGTTCTACATGGGCTGGGAGTGGACGCAGACGCTGATTTCGTCCATCGTGGGCGTGGTGGTGATGTTTTTCTCCGCGCTTGCGCTGGCGATTAAGCGGTTCTACCTCAAGCCTTCGGCGAACCTGGCGTATGTGCGCACCGGCTGGGGCGGCACGCATGTGCTGATCGACGGCGGTTCGCTGGTGTTTCCCGTCGTGCACAAAATCGTGCCCGTCTCGCTGGAGACGATGAAGCTGGAGGTGGAGCGCAAAGGTCCCGACGCGCTCATCACCAAAGATAACCTGCGCGTGGACGTGAAGGCGGAGTTCTACATCAAGGTGCGCGCCATCAAGGAGGACGTGCTGAACGCGGCACGCTCGCTGGGCGAGAAGTCGGTGGATGCTCACTCGGTGTCGTCGCTGGTGTTCGAAAAGCTGGTATCCGCCCTGCGAAGCGTGGCGGCGACCAAGGACCTGGTGGAGATTCACGCCCAGCGCGACGCCTTTGCCAGCGCGGTGCATAATCTGGTGGTGGCAGACCTGCAGCAGAACGGTCTGACGCTGGAGTCGGTCACCATCTCACGCCTGGACCAGACCTCGCAGGAGCTGCTGTCGGACAACAACATCTTCGACGCACAGGGCAAAAAGAAGATTACCGAAATCACGCAGTCCGCGCTGGTGGAACGCAACCGCATCGAGCGCGACGCCCAGCGCGAGATGACCCTCAAGAACGTGCAAACGCGCAAAGAGGTGCTGGAGCTGGAACGCCAGCAGGCGGAGGCGGAAGCGGAGCAGAACACGCAGGTGGCTAAAATCCGCGCGGAAAAGCAACGTGAGGCACAGACCTACCAGATCGAGCAGGAGCGGCAAGTCAAAGAGGCGGAAATCCAGCGCGACCTCGCCGTACAGACCACCGCTATCGAGCGCGACAAGGCGCTGGTGCTCAAGGAGCAGGAGCTGCGCCAGACCGACATCGAGCGGTTGAAGGCGATAGAGGTGGCGGAGCGTGAGAAGCAGATCGCGATAGCCAACAAGGAAAAACAGCGTGCCGAAGCCGAACAGGAAGCGCTGCGAGCCCAAGCGGAGCGCGAGCGGGCGAACCAGGACATCATCACCGTGCAGGTGACCGCACAGGCAGACCGCGAAGCGCAGACCAAGCTCATCGCCGCCAAACAACAGATCGAGCAGGACCGCCTGAAGAGGCAGGTGGAGGCGGAGGTGCAGGCGTACGCCGAAGTGAAACGCGCCGAGGCGCAGCAGAAAGCGGCCGAGCTGGAAGCGCAAGCCATCCTGCGCAAGGCGGACGCCGAAGCGCGCGCGAAGGAGCTGGTTGCTCAGGGCGAACAGGCGCTGAAGATGGTAGACGTCAACATCGCCCGCGAGCAGGTAGAAGTGCAGAAGGCACAGGTGGAAGTGGAACGCCAGGCGCTGGAGAACAAGCAGACCTTCAGCGATGCCGCGCTACGCTTCGAGCTCACCAAACTGCAAATCGAAGCCGGTCGCGACATCCAGAAGGCTATCGCCGAGTCCATTGGGCGGTTCATGAGCAACGGACAGTTCGTCATCTTCGGTGACCCGGGCATGATGGCGAACATGGTGCAACAGTACTTCCGGGGCATGGGCGTTGGCGCGTTCGTGGACGGACTGATGAAAGGCTCGCCATTGAGCGGCGACGGCAGCGTAGTGCCCCAGCTGGCAAATCAGGTGCTGTCGCTGGTGCAGAGCCTCACGGGCAAAGCGGTCTCACCTGAAGTCGCACAACAGGTAAACGACCTGGTGCAACAAGTGGTCAGCTCCGCCCAGAAAGAGAGCACCCCTGCATCGGAACAACCGGCGCAGGAGTAACCTCCGCGCCAGAGGGTGGGGAGGAAGGAGAGGGGGAGCCGGGTTTCGGATGCCCCCGCCCCCCTTCCCCCTGTATATGGGGGTCAGGGGGATAGGTTGAGTACGCCGCTACTCCGCCTCTTCTTCACGGTTCAGCCAGCGGGTGCGGCGGGCGTAATGGCGCAGGGTGCTCTCGCTATATGTTAGCGTTAGTCCATGCAGAGGGTGTTGCATCCATCTCTGACGGATGGCTTCGCAGGCACGCAGGAACAGCTTGTGTGCCGCCTGTTTGCTGATGCCCCAGCGCTCACCTATCTCCTCGAAGGTATATCCTTGCAGAAAAAGCTCCACCGCCTCGCGCTGGCGGGGAGTCAGTGTCGTGCTCTGAAGCATCAGTGCGATCTCGCGCCGGCGCAAGAAGCCAACGGCATCCACCTGCAGGTTATGATGCAGAGGAGCGAGCTGCGGTGCCCGCTGGGCATCCGCCAGTTCGCGCTGGGCATTGCGGGATTCGGGATAGGCAGGGTACTGCTCGTCGCGCCCAGCCAATCGCAACAGCAGGTCAGACAAAGCTTCCGGGTCCACAAAGTGCTCATGTGCTTTCAACGCTCTTCCCTCCACACAAAATAGTATACAAAAATATACCATTTTTTTAAAGTTGTTGTCAAGTCTTCCCTTGCAACAACCTTTCCTGTAAAATGAAGGTATGGCAACGCTTGGTCACCCGCTTTTTCTGGCGATCAGTGCTACGGTGATCGCCGCGCTGGTAGGTGGGGCGGTTGCGCATCGTCTGCGCATGCCCGTCATCATCGGTTATATCAGCGCGGGGATATTGCTGGGTGTGCTACAGCCCGTGCTGCAAGTTGACTCTGCTGCTGTACACACGGTCTCCGAGTTCGGCGTGGCGCTGATGATGTTTGTGGTGGGGATGGAGCTCTCTCTGCGCGACCTGTTGCGCTTTGGGGCAAGGCTGATGATAGCAGGTGGGGCGCAGATTGCGTTATCCATTGTGCTCGGTTACTTGCTGATGGTGGTGCTTGGATGGTCGTGGTTCCCCGCATTAATCGCCGGTTGTGTGGTGGCGATGAGCAGCACGGTGGTGATGATTCGCCTGTACGAGCGTCAGGGCGATATCGGCAGCACTGCCTCCGTGCTGGCGATGGGCATTGCGATTACCCAGGACCTGGCGGTCATCGTGCTGGTGGGCGTGTTGCCGGTGCTGGCGGATTTTACACCCGAACGCATCTCCGTGCTGGGCGGTACGCTGCTGCGTTCGGCGCTGGTGCTGGCAGGTGCATCTCTGCTAGCGACGCGCTTCATTCCGGCGTTACTGCGCCATGCGGTGCAGTGGAACTCCCGCGAGCTGTTCATCCTGCTGGCGGTGAGCCTTTGTTTCGGCACCGCGCTGGGCACGCACGCGCTGGGCTTTTCGATGGCGCTGGGTGCGTTTCTCACCGGGCTGATTATCGGCGAGTCCGAATACAGCCGCCAGATTGTAGCGGAAATCGTTCCTATCCGCGATGTGTTTGCCATTTTCTTCTTCGTCTCGCTGGGCATGTTAATGGACCCCTCACTGCTGGCGTCGCGGTGGACAGAGGTGCTGTTGCTGCTGGTGCTCATCATGCTGGGCAAATCGCTGATTATCGCGTGGATTGTCCGTGCCATCGGCTTTCCAGTGCGCATTGCGGTGACGGTGGGGCTGTCGTTGGCGCAGATTGGCGAGTTTTCGTTCGTTATCGCCGAAATGGCGCGTACGAGAAACTGGTACACCATCGGCGAGTACAATACCATCCTCGCAGCGTCGGTGGTTTCTTTGCTCTTCTCGCCGATGCTTTTTGCCCTCTCGCCGCTGATTTCGCGATGGGCGACCCGCTTCGTGCGTGGCGAGCGGTTTCGCGAGCTGCGCGAGGAGGTGCAGGTGCAGCGCAGTGTGATGCGCGACCATGTTATCCTGTGCGGCTTCGGCAGGGTGGGCAGTCGCGTGGCGCAACAGTTGCTTGGGCGCAAAGTGCCTGTGGTGGTGATTGACCTGGACCCCGAGAGCATTATGCGGGCGCGCAATCAGGGCATTCCCACCATTTACGGCGACGCCGAAGCGCGAGAAGTGCTGGAGTTGGCAAACCCGCATACCGCCACCATCGCCATCCTGACCATGCCCGAGAGCAGCAGCGCGATGGTTGCCGCGCGTCGTCTGAAAGAGATTAACCCCTACCTGACCGTGCTGGCGCGCACGCACGAGGAGGGCAAAATCGCCGAACTGCGCCGTTGCGGGGTGGATTACGTGGTGTTTGCAGAGGAGGAGACCGCAAGGGTAATCGTGCGCCTTGCGCTCGGCTCGGTGGTGAAGAAGGGCGAGTGGGAAGGGTAGCAGAACGAGGCAGGAGCTTCTTCCCCCTTGCACCGAAATCGTATTACCGGCAGCAGCAAACATCATCAAAGGGGGGTCAACGCCATGCCTTTCCTCTTTGGCAAGCACATTAGCGTCAGCGAACTATTGCAGAAGGTGGGTGACATCTCGCAGGTTGCCCGGGTGAAGCCGATACGCCTGATAGAGGGCGTGGAAGACGGCGTGCTGGGCTTCGATTTCACGACGGGTAGCGGGCTCACTTTCAGCGTGCTGGCCAGTCGTGGTATGGACATCTCTTCTGCACACTACAAGGGCAAACCGCTGGCGTGGCGTTCCGCCACAGGCGATGCCCACCCGTACACCTACGAGCCAGAGAAGTTCGGCTGGCTACGTGGCTTCTACGGAGGGCTGGTCACCACTTGCGGTTACAGCACAATGGGCTTTCCCAGCGAGGATGACGGACAGCAGCTGGGCTTGCACGGGCGAGCGTCGTATACGCCGGCGTATCACCTCGCGTGGGGCGGGGAGTGGCGCGGAGAGGACTACATCCTGTTTGCGCAGGGCAGTCTGCGCGAAGCGATTGTGTTCGGCGAGAACCTGCAGCTGACCCGTCGCATCGAGACACAGCTGGGCGCGACGTGGCTGCGCATCCACGATGTGGTGAAGAACCTGGGCTATAAGCGCACCCCGCACATGATCCTGTATCACATCAACCTCGGCTGGCCCGTGGTGGACGAAGGGGCAGAGGTGGTTCTGCCCAGCAAGGAAGTGACCCCGCGCACCGAAATCGCCGCGAAGGATGTCGCCATCTGGAACCGCTTGATTGCGCCCACGCCTGGCTTCTACGAGCAAGTGTACTTCCACAAGATGGGTGCAAAGGCAGACGGCACGGTGGTATGCGGTATCGTCAACCGCGCGTGCGAGGGCGGATACGGCGTGACCGTGCGCTACAACCGCAACGAACTGCCCTACTTCACGCAGTGGAAGATGATGGGCCAGGGCGAGTACGTGGTCGGGCTGGAGCCGGGTAACGCGCTGGTGCAGGGACGTGTGGAAGAACGTGCTGCCGGGCGCCTACAGTATCTGGAGCCGGGCGAAGAACGCACCTATACGTTAGAAATCGGCGTGCTGGACGGCGCGGAGGCGATAGCGCAGTTCGAGCAGGAGGTGAAGGCGTGCGGGGGATAGGCGTGAATCATTTCCCGAACAAACAAAAACCGTTGCTGAAAGCAAAAAGGAGGTTGTTGTCCTATGCGCAATGTCGTCATCTGGGTGGTTCTTGCCATCGCGGTGTTGCAAGCGTCGCTTGCCCAAACTCAGGGTGAGACGCGCGAAGCCTTTGAAAAGCGCACCCGCTGGTGGCGTGAGGCGAAATTCGGCATGTTTATCCACTGGGGAATCTACGCCGTGCCCGCCGACGCTACCGATTTGCAGGGGCGAAAAACCATCGCCGAGTGGTACCTGAGCAACAAGCAGATGCAGGTGCGTGATTACGAGAAGTTCGCTGCGCAGTTCAATCCTGTGCGGTTCAACGCCCGCGAGTGGGTACGCATGGCGAAAGAGGCGGGCATGAAGTACATCGTTATCACCAGCAAGCACCACGATGGCTTCTGTATGTTCGATACCAAACTCACCGACTACAACATCGTCAAAGCCACTCCCTTCAGGCGTGATCCCATGAAGGAGCTGGCGCAGGAGTGCAAGAGGCAAGGTATTAAACTGTGCTTCTACTACTCCATTATGGACTGGCATCACCCCGATTACCTGCCACGCCGACCGTGGGAGCGTGATGTGCGTCCCGCCGCAGGCGCAGACCTGAACCGCTACATCGATTTTATGAAAGGGCAGCTGCGCGAACTGCTGACCAACTACGGCCCCATCGGCGTGCTGTGGTTTGACGGCGGATGGGAACATAACGCGCAGGAATTGCGTTCGGCGGAGGTCAATGCCTTTATCCGTAGCTTGCAGCCGCAGATTCTCATCAACGACCGCAACCATCTGCCGGAAGACTTTTCCACTCCCGAGCAAACCATTCCGGCAGGCGCGATGCCCGGCGGTCGGCTGTGGGAGACCTGCATGACCATCAATGACACCTGGGGCTACGCGAAGAACGACACCAACTGGAAATCGGCGGAAGACCTCATCCGCAAACTGTGCGACATCGCACACAAGGGGGGCAACTTCCTGCTGAACGTCGGTCCCACCGCCGAAGGCACATTCCCCGAGCCGATTGTGGAACGCCTGCAACGCATCGGGCAGTGGATGAAGGTGAACGGCAAAAGCATTTACGGCACAACACAAAGCCCCTTCCGCAAACTCTCGTTTGACGGACGGTGCACCGCAAAGGGCAACACCCTCTACCTACATGTGTTCACCTGGCCTGAAGGGGAGCTACGTCTGGAGGGACTGGAGACGAAGGTGCTGAGCGCACGTGCCTTGCTGGGCGATGAACCGTTGAAAGTGCGCACCGAGCGCGTGCAAAACGAGAGCGGTTACACGGTAGTGACTATCTCCAAGCCGAAACGTATTGACCCCGCCGTGACGGTGGTGGAACTGAAACTGGCGGGTAAGCCGGTGGTTACACAGGTTGCCTCGACGATAAAGCCGGATGCCAACGGCATGTTGCTCTGCCATGCCCGCGAGGCGGAGGTGCACGGTCAGAGCGCCCGGTACGAAGAAGGCGACGGCAAGAACAACATCGGCTTCTGGACAAACGCTTCCGATTATGTCACATGGAACATTTCCGTGCCCGCAAGAGGTAGATACAAAGTGATGCTCGCCTACGCCTGCCCCGCGGAGAACGCGGGGAGCCGCTTCACCGTCGGCGTCGAGGGCGGGCGAAGAGTGGAAGGCACGGTAGAAGCCACCGGCTCGTGGACGGCGTTTCGGGAGTTCGTGCTGGGCGAATTGACGCTCCCTGCAGGCACGCATACGCTGTCGGTGCGCGTGACCGAGATGCCGAGGGGCGCGGTGATGAATCTGCAGAAAGTGGTGCTGGAACCGGTCAGGTAGGGAAGGTTTTCCAGATGCGACGAGTGCTTATCACCGGAGGCGCCGGATTCATCGGCAGCCACTTTGCCCGTTATTTGCTGAACAAATACCCCGACTATCGGGTGACGGTGCTGGATGCGCTGACCTACGCGGGTAACCTGTCCAACATCGCTGACCTGATGGATAGACCGAACTTCGCCTTCTATCACGGCGACGTGCGCGACCCTGTAATGGTGCGGAACCTGGTACGCAACCATGACTGGGTGGTCAACTTCGCGGCGGAGACGCACGTGGATCGCTCTATCCTGAACCCGGGCAGCTTCCTGCAAACGGACGTATACGGCGTGTATGTGCTGCTGGAGGCGTGCCGTGAGTTCGGGGGCAAACGCTTCCTGCAGGTTTCTACCGACGAGGTATACGGCGAGGTGCTGGAAGGATTCGCCCGCGAGGATGCTCCCCTGCGCCCTCGCAGCCCCTACTCTGCCAGCAAAGCATCGGCGGACCTGCTTGCTCAGGCATACCACCACACCTATGGGCTGGATGTGGTGGTGACGCGCGGCTCCAACACCTATGGTCCCAACCAGTACCCCGAAAAGATGATCCCGCTCTTCATCACCAATGCGCTGGAGGAACGTCCTCTGCCCCTGTACGGTGACGGTTCGCAGATTCGCGACTGGATTTACGTGGAAGACCACTGCTCGGGTATCGACGTTGCGTTGCACGAAGGCGGCTCGGGCGGGGTGTATAACATCGGCGCGGGCAACCTGTTGAAAAACCGCACCGTTGCCGAAAAAATACTGGAGGTGCTGGATAAACCTTTTTCCCTGATTCAGTCGGTAGCAGACCGTCCGGGGCACGACAGGCGGTATGCAGTGGATACCTCCAGGCTGCGCGCACTGGGCTGGACGCCACGTTGGGAGTTTGAGCAGGGTTTGCGGCAGACTGTGGAGTGGTATCGTGCACATGCCGACTGGTGGCAGGAAATTAAGCGTAAAAAAGAGTATCAACAGTTTACCGCGCAGTGGTACGCGGAGCGTGGCGCAGAGGCTCCCGTGCGGGAGTGAGTCGCGATAGCAATAAGGAGGTTATGGATATGCAACAGCTGCAGCAACGGATACAAGCTCGCACCGCGAAGGTGGGCGTGATAGGATTGGGATACGTTGGGCTACCGATGGCGGTCGGCGCGGCGGTGGCGGGCTATCCCGTTATTGGTTTCGATATCGACAAACGCAAGATTGAGGCGATAGCCGCCGGCGAGAGATATATCGAGGATGTAGAACCCGACGACTGGAAAATCGCCGTCGAGAGCGGACGGCTAATCGCCACAGCCGATTTCGTGCGCCTGCGTGAGTGCGATGTGGTGCTGGTGTGCGTGCCTACACCCATCAATCGCGCTAAAGAGCCCGACATGAGCGCAGTAGAGGCTGCTACCGACTCCATCGCACGCGCCCTGCGGGCAGAGCAGCTGATTATCGTAGAGAGCACTACCTACCCGGGCACCACCATCGAACTGGTCAAACCGCGTCTGGAAGCCACCGGATTGCGAGCAGGTATCGACTTCGCGCTGGTCTTCTCACCGGAGCGCATCGACCCCGGCAACAAGCGATTCAAACTGCGCCAGGTGCCCAAGGTGGTGGGTGGTTTGACGGAGCGTTGCACGCAGCTGGCGATAGAGTTTTACAGCGCGTTTATCGACCAACTGGTTCCCGTCTCCTCACCGACCGCGGCGGAGATGACCAAAATCTACGAGAATGTCTTCCGCAGTGTGAACATCGCGCTGGTGAACGAGCTCGCCCTGCTATGCAACCGCATGGGGCTGAATGTGTGGGAGGTGATTGAGGCCGCCTCCACCAAACCCTACGGTTTTATGACCTTTTACCCCGGTCCCGGTCTGGGTGGGCACTGCATCCCTGTAGACCCGTACTATCTGGCATGGAAAGCGCGGCACTACGATTTTCATGTGAAGTTCGTGGAGCTCTCTGCGACCATCAATGACAGTATGCCTTACTATGTGTGCTCGCGGGTGAACGACGCGCTCAACTCGCACTTCAAGAGCATCAACGGCTCCGACATCCTCGTGCTGGGTGTTACTTATAAGCGCGATGTGGCAGACCTGCGCGAGTCGCCCGCGCTGAAGATTATCGAGATTTTGCACCAGCGTGGGGCAAAGGTCAGCTATCACGACCCCTATATCCCCACGCTACACGTGCAAGACCACGTAGACCTGCACCTGCAGAGCGAGAAGTTGACGCCGGAACGCTTGCAGCAGGCGGATTGTGTGGTGGTGGTAGCAGACCACAGCAGCTACGACTGGGCAACGATTGCGGAAAACGCGAAGCTGATTGTGGACACGCGCAACGCGCTCAAGGCGTTTCCTGCGCCGCATATCTGGAAGCTGTGAAGGAATCGCTTCATTCTGAATGTAGCCGCAACCTCACCTCTCCCCCGTCCCCTCTCCTACAAGGAGAGGGGAGCCGTGTTTCGGATGCTCCCTTCCCTCGTAGGGAAGAGGAGAGCCTCACGTACCCGAACACCCCCTTCCCTTGCAGGGAAGGTCTACTACCCATTTCCTCTGGAGGGCGAACCTCCCGGTGAGCCGGTTTAGCCCTCACCCCAGCCCTCCCCGCGAGCAGGGGAGGTCAGGTGGGGGTATTTCGTACGGCTCGGCAGGAGCCTCGCCCTCCAACTGGCTGAGAAGCCAAGAATCATGCTTGACGTTCTACCAGCGCGTCCGTCATAATGAATCTCAAGCTTTTTGGAGTATAATTACGCTAAATTCGATGCAATGGGGGAGCGTAATGCATCATCACCACTCAGGCGATGGGCATTCCCATACGCACGGAGCGGTAGACCCCGCTCTGTTCTCTTCGGAGCGAGGCATCTGGGCGGTCAAGTGGTCGCTTGTTGGTCTGGCGATTACAGCGGCGTTGCAGATGGTGGTTGTGTTCTTTTCGGGTAGCGTGGCGCTGCTGGCAGATACCATACACAACTTCGGCGACGCCACAACCGCTCTTCCGCTGTGGCTGGCGTTTGCTCTGGCGCGAAAACCCCCGTCCAAACGCTTCACGTACGGCTACGGGCGCATCGAGGACTTCGCGGGTGTAGTGATCGTGCTGGTTATTCTGTTCAGTGCTCTCGTAGCGGGTTACCAGTCGGTTGAGCGATTGCTACATCCTCGCCCCGTTGAGCATCTGTGGGCAGTTGTTCTGGCATCGCTTATCGGTTTTGTGGGCAACGAGCTGGTGGCGGCATTCCGCATTCGCGTGGGCAGGCAGATAAACAGTGTGGCGCTGGTTGCGGATGGCTATCATGCGCGCGTAGATGCATTAACCAGCCTGGGAGTGCTTGCGGGGGCGATAGGTGTGTGGCTGGGATACCCGGTGGCAGACCCTGTAGTGGGGTTACTTATTACACTGGTGATACTGGGTATCGTGTGGGAATCTGCTAAAGCGGTGTTGACGCGGATGCTGGACGGCGTAGACCCTGAAGTGATTGACGATATCAAGCACGCGGTGAACCATGCGCCCGGCGTGGTAGAAGTGACGGACGTGCGCGCTCGCTGGCTAGGGCACCGTCTTCACGCAGAGGTCAACATGGCGGTGAGTCCCGACCTGTCGGTAGAGGAGGGACATCGTATCGCGATAGAAGCCAAGCACCAGCTGCTTCATCATCTGCCCTACCTGTGGAGCGTCACCGTGCACGTAGACCCCGAACACCTGTCGGGGGAGGTGCATCACATCATTGGGCAACACGCGCACGACGAGATGGGGGTACATTCGCACCCCTGAAACTACGCTTCCCACGCGAAGCTGATAGCGAACAGCAGGGCAATACCGTACATCCACGGCGAGACCTCGCGCCCCTTGCCTCGCAGCAGCATCACCACCACATACGAGATAAACCCCACGCCGATGCCGAAAGAGATGCTTTGCGTGAGCGGGATAAGCAGCATGGTAAGGAACGCAGGAATACCGTGCTCCGGCGTCACGAAGTCCATCTCTCGCACCACGCCCATCATCAGATAGCCGACGATAATCAGCGCAGGGGCGGTGGCCACCGAAGGTACAGCGCCGACCAGAGGCGCAAACAGCAGGCTCAACAGAAACAGTACGCCCACTGTCACTGCAGTAAGCCCCGTGCGTCCGCCTTCGCTGATACCCGCTGCGCTCTCGATGTAGGTGGTAACGGAACTCGCACCGCACAGCCCGCCCCACACCGCCGCCAGCGAGTCGGTGAGCAGCACGCGGTTTAGGCGGGGAAGATTGCCCTGCTCATCCAGAAAACCTGCCTGCCCGCCGATACCGATGACCGTGCCCATCGTGTCGAAGAAGTCGGTGATGAGGAAAGCGAAGATGACACCCACCAGCGCGGGCTGCAACGCGCCCAGGATGTTCGCCCGCCCAAAGGTAGAGAAGTCTGGCATCGCCAGCCAGCGTTCGGGCACAGTGGTTAGTCGGGCAGTGCCCGGCGTGAGGGCGTCAGCTATCCACGCTACCGCTGCCGTGCCCAGAATGCCCAGCAGGATTGCCCCGCGCACCCGAAACGCCAGCAACAACATCATCAACAGCACACCGATGGTGGACACCAGCGTGCCTTTGGTGGTAAACGCTCCATGCGTCAGGTAGGTGCTTTCGGGTCCTTTCAGCACCCAGCCCGCATGTTGCATTCCCAGAAAGGCGATGAAGATACCGATGCCCACGCCGATAGCGCGCTTGAGGTTCATGGGGATCGCCTGCATCACCTGTTCGCGCACGCGGGTAAGCACCAGCACGGTGACAATGGCACCTTCCACCACAATGACGCCCATCATAGTCTGCCAGTCCATACCGGGGCGTGTGGCGTGCATGGCGAGCGCGGCGTTCAAGCCCATGCCGCTGGCGAGCGCAAAGGGATAGTTCGCCCACAAGCCCATGATGAGCGTCGGCACGGCAGCGGCGATACAGGTGGCGGCAGCGACCGCTTCGATGGGCATTCCCGCCGCCTTCAGTACCTGTGGGTTCACAAAGATGATGTACGCCATCGTCATGAACGTGGCGAAGCCCGCGATCACCTCGCGCTCGACGGTGCTGCCACGTTCATCCAGCGCAAACAGGCGGTTTATCAGACTACGGGAAGCGGATGAGGGTGAATACGTCGTAGCCATGCAGCATCTTCCGTCCCTTCAAGAACTCCAGTTCGATCAGGAAATCGAAGCCTGCTACTTCGCCACCCAGGCGCTCCACCAGCCTCGCGGCAGCAGCAGCGGTACCGCCAGTTGCCAGCAGGTCGTCCACAATCACCACGCGCTGCCCGGGATGTACGGCGTCCACGTGTATCTCCATCGCGTTGGTGCCGTACTCCAGCGCATACTCCTCCACAATCTTCTTGTAGGGCAGCTTGCCCAGTTTGCGCACCGGCACAAACCCCACGCCCAGTTCGAGCGCAATCGGAATGCCGAACACGAACCCGCGCGACTCGATGCCCACGATGACATCAGGCTGGCGGCTGCGGGCATACCCGGTCATCTTCTCCACCACTTCGCGCAGTGCCTGCGGGTTCTGCAGCACGGGTGTGATGTCCCGGAACAGCACCCCGGGCTGCGGAAAATCGGGAATATTGCGTATCAGCTTCTCAGCCAGTAGTTCCCCCATCAGCGGACCTCCCCCGAGCGTTTTGCTACCATCTGAGCCAGCGAATCGATATACGGCGGTCGAGCAACGCCCTCTTCGGTGATAATCGCGCTCACGAGCTGCGCGGGCGTGACATCGAACGCAGGGTTGATTACCCTCACCCCTTCGGGCGCGAGGCGCACTCCTGCGAGATGAGTTACCTCCTCGGGCGAACGCTCTTCAATCGGGATACCGGAACCGTCCGCCACCGACAGGTCAACGGTAGACACCGGCGCGGCGACGTAAAATGGGATACCATGCCATTTCGCCAGTACCGCCACGCTGTAGGTTCCCACCTTGTTCGCCACGTCGCCGTTGGCGGCGATACGGTCTGCCCCAACCACTACTACATCGATTTCGCCCCGACGCATCAGCATCCCTGCCATGTTGTCGGTAATCACGGTCACAGGGATGCCTTCCTGCACCAGCTCCCATGCGGTCAGCTGCATTCCCTGCAGACGGGGACGAGTTTCGTCGGCGTAAACGGAGACGCGCTTACCCGCTTCCACCGCCGCGCGAATAACCCCCAATGCCGTACCGTAGCCCACCGTCGCTAACGCACCCGCGTTGCAATGGGTGAGGATGCGTGCGCCGTCGGGTATAAGCACCTGCCCGTGCCGACCGATAGCGCGATTCGCCTCCACATCCTCGCGCAGGATGACTTCACTCTCCTCGCGGAGGCGACGGCGTGCCTCCCCAGGAGTATCACAGTGCTGTGCCACACGCTTCATACGCTCTATTGCCCAGAAGAGGTTCACCGCCGTCGGGCGGGTGGAAGCGAAAACGTCGGCGGCTCTCAGCCACTGCTCGCGAAAGGCTGACATATCGGAAGTTTCTATCGCCTCTGCTGCCAGCACCAGCCCACACGCCGCTGCCGCACCGATGGCCGGCGCACCGCGCACCACCATATGCCGAATCGCCTCGGCGACCTCGCGCCAGTCGGTGGTGCGCACCTCCACAAAGCGGTGAGGCAATTGCGTCTGGTCTATCAGCACCAGCGCGTCGCCTTCCCAGCGGACAGGGCGAATCTCCATCCTACACCTCGATGCGTGCATGGTCTAACACATGTGGGCAGGGGCACTCCCGCGTGTCGGGAATGCGCCGAATCATCTCCAGCACCACGTTCTTGATGCGCTCAGAGTTGCGCTGGAACACCTCCATCACTTCTTTAGTAGTTACCGGAGGCACCTGCCCGCCCATCACCAGCCCGCTATCGTAGTCGGTAATGAGCGAGATACCCACCACGCACATCGCCAGCTCCCGCGCCAGATACGCCTCAGGATACTGGGTCATGCTAATCGTCTCCCAGCCCATCGAGGTGTACCACTGGCTTTCCGCTTTGGTGGAGAAGCGCGGTCCCTGAATCACCACCACCGTTCCTCGCTCATGGCAGGTGATACCCTGCTCGCGGATAACGTCAATCGCTATCTGGCGCAAGACGGGGCAATAGGGGTCAGCGGGCGAGACGTGCGTGACGATGGGGCCCTCGTAGAAAGTATCCGCGCGCCCATGCGTGCGGTCCACGTACTGGTCCACCACCACGAAGTGGCCCGGGTGAATATGTGCCTGCAGGCTTCCCGCCGCGAAGGGGCTGATAATGCGCGTGACGCCCAGCTCCTTCATCGCCCACAGGTTAGCGCGGAAGTTAATCTGGTGTGGGGGGATGCTGTGGTGTCGCCCATGTCGGGGCAGGAAGGCGACCTGCTTGCCGTGCACCTCCGCGATGGCAATGTGGTCGCTGGGCGCGCCGTAGGGTGTATCCACTTTTATCTCCTGCACATTGTCCAAAAAGCGGTAAAACCCCGAACCACCGAACACTCCGATATCCGCTCGTGGTTTGCTCATAGGCTCTCCCCTCAATCCATCGTGATGCCAGAGCTCATTATAACCAGCGAAGGGTGCTTTTGCAACTGGTGGTTGGATCTATGCCTGAGGTTGTTCAGCCCCTTGCAAACTCCACCCGCGCAATAGTATAATAACGTGAGGCTTAAAAGCACCCTTCCTGCTCCGCATAATCGAGGCGGAGCCAAATCAGTCCAGAGGGAGGAAACACGACAGTGCCGTTTTACGAAGCCATGTATCTCGTCCACCCCAGCGTGGACGAGGAGCGACTGGCAGAGATTATCGCTCGCTACAATCAGGTGGTAGAAAGCGCCGGAGGTGTTATCGAGCACTCCGGTAAGTGGGACCATCGTCGTCTGGCGTACCCCATCAATAAAGTGCAGGAAGCCACCTACGTCTTAATGTACTTCCGCGCCGACCCGCAGGTTCCCGCGGAGTTAGACAGGCTGTTCCGAATCAGCGATGAGGTGATACGCCATCTCATCGTTCGTCACGATAAACCGCATCTGGTGCTGACCGTTCCCACCACAGAAGAGACTGCCGAACAAATTGCCGAGGAAGAAGCGGTGGTAGAGGAACCTCTTGAGACGCCCGAAACGGCCGAAGCGGAACCGGCAGACGAGGAGCACATCGCAGAGGTATCGGTCTCTGAAGGTGAGGAACCAGCCAGCGTGGAGGAGGAGCAAGCGTAAACACCACTTCTCGCTCAGGAAGGGGAAATCACCATGTACAACCGCGTTATCCTTATCGGACGACTCGTCAGGGATCCGGAGTATCGCTCCACGCCGGAGGGAGTGACCCTGGCACGGATGACCATCGCTGTGGACAGGATGCGAAACCGCGAGACAGGCGAACGCCAGACCGACTTCATCGACCTGGTGGCGTGGCGACAGCAAGCAGAGTTTGCCATCAACTACCTGAAGAAGGGACGGTTGATTATGGCGGAAGGTCGCCTGCAGGTACGTGACTGGCTCTCTCCGCAGGGTGACCGACGCCGCGCCTACGAAGTGGTGGTAGACCGGTTGGCGGGACTGGACCGCCCCAGAGAGGCGGCCGGCGTACCGGAAGAAGAGCCTGTGCCCACCGTGAGTGCCGCTTCGCCGACGAAAACGGCTGCTCCACCTGTTCAGACGGCGTCGGGGGAGGTAAGTGACCCCTTCCTGCACGACGAGGAGCTGATAGAAGAGGAGGAGTTCGAGGACTACGATCCCTTTGCTGAAACCGACGAAGAGTAAATGGAGGAAATCATGACCAACAAACCACGCTACCGGCGACGCCGCAAGGTGTGCGGCTTCTGCGTGGACAAAGTCGCCTATATCGACTACAAGAACGTGGCTCGCTTGCGCCGATACATCACGGACCGGGGCAAGATTGTCGCGCGGCGCACCAGTGGTAACTGCGCCAAGCACCAGCGACAGCTGGCCAAAGCGATTAAGCGGGCACGCCATCTGGCTCTACTGCCCTTTGTGGCGGAGTGATGGAGGAGGAACTGAGGTAATGTCCGATCAGGTTGCGGTAGACACCAGCGTACTGGACGATGCGGCGCGTCGTTCTGCGCTGGATGCTCAAAATATGATTCCCCTGACCCATGACTTCCCCGAACAATGTCGCAAAGCCCTGGACATCGCGAAGCAGTTCAATCCCCCCACCCCACGCATGCCTATCCAGAATGTTGTCGTGACGGGGTTGGGCGGCTCGGCGGTAGGAGGCGACCTGCTGCGCGTGCTGGTGGAAGACAACGGCGAAGTGCCTCTGGTGGTGAACCGTGACTACCAGATGCCCGCTTTCGTGAACGACCATACCTTCGTGATCGCCGCCAGCTATTCCGGCAACACCGAGGAAACGTTGAGCGCGTTCGAGGACGCACAGGACCGGGGCGCGCTTCTGGCGTGCGTCACGAGCGGTGGCGAGCTGGCTCAACGCGCAGCGCATTACGGCACCCCTGTGGCGTTTATCCCCAAGGGACAGCCCCCGCGTAGCGCGATGGGTTATCTGTTTATCCCCATGCTGATGGCGGCGCATAAGGCAGGTGTCCTCCGACGCGATCCCACCGGTGACCTGCAGAACGCTATCGCCTTGCTGGAGCGAGCACGCGAGCAGTGGAACGCCGATGTGCCGTTCGAGAAGAACCCTGCCAAGCAGCTTGCTGCCAGGCTGTACGGCAAGCTGCCCATCATCTACGGCTCGCAGGCGTATTCCACCGTCGTCGCCTTCCGCTGGAAGACGCAGCTGAACGAGAACACCAAGGTTCATGCATTCTCCAACGGCTACCCCGAGATGAACCACAACGAAATCCTGGGGTGGGTGCTGGCAAAGCAACAGGTTCCCAATCTGGCAGTGGTGCTGTTGCGCGACCATGCGGAGAGGCCGAAAATCGTGGCGCGCGTGGAGACAACGAAACGACTGTTTGCCCGCGCAGCGCAGGTGCACGAAGTTTTTGCCGAGGGACAGAGCCTGCTGGCGCGAATGCTCTATGCCATCTACTTCGGCGACTGGGTCAGCTGCTACCTCGCGCTGCTCTACGGCGTGAACCCCACCGACATCAGCTACATCAACCTGCTGAAAGCGGTGCTAGAGAAGATCGACGAAGACGACCCAACCTATACCGAGGTGCTGCAGAAAGAGCTGGAAACGATAGAATAGATTGCGTCGGCAGGGGCAACCCCTGTGGTTGCCCCTACACTATCCGGTACTCCACCTTGCCGTGCGCCATCACCTTCACGATGATGAAGCCCCGCCCGGGCGGTCGCTCCCCTTCGAAGCGTATCGCCGCACGCTCGTCGGGTTGCAGATGAAAACCCTGCGTGTGCTTGCCACCGGCGGTCAGGCGATACATGCCCACCGCATCGCCCCAGGTTTCCAGCGGGGTAATCACCTGCACCGCGCCGTGCATGAGGTCGTCCGTGCCGTTGCGCAGGTGCACCACCAGCACATTGCGTTCGAAGCGGATTTCCCATTCGGGGAAATACTCACGACCAACTTCCAGAACATCCTCGTAAGTCTGACCATCCCACTCCAGCTGGGCGCGCACCACACCCGTTCGCCGCGGCGTATCGAAGCAGAGCAGAACCTTCCATACCTGCGCCTCGCCCGGAGGCAGGTCAAATGGAATCTCCGCAGGCACGGTGTGCCAGCCTTCAGGAACGATAAGACGAACGACGCCGGTCGCGTTGCGGTCACGCAAATTGTTTACTACGCCCACCTCGATCGTGTTGATGGTAACGCCTCCCTGGCGGATGTGGATGCCGGTCTTCACCTCTCCGCGCAAGCTCACCGCCACCGGCAGGTAACCGATGGGGTCTGCGCCGAGATTGTGCTGCCAGTAGCGCACGTACACCGGCTGTACAGGTTCGGCAGAGGCACCCAGCACACGACGTCCACCCTTGGGTGCAAAGGGTTTCGGCTTCAGCAGGAAGGTTTCGATGGCGAAGCTGTCCAGCGGGAACTCTACCGCCCCATCCTGTAGAGAAATAGCTTGCTGGGGCTCCTCTAGCAGGTTGGCATGGTGCGCCTCGACGATGCCGGTGTGCCACCGCAGACGCACCCTGTCGCCAAATCCGGTGGGGTCATACAGGCGCACCGCGATGCCCTTGTTCTCGGCGTCCACCGGATGCGATTCAAATCGCCCTGTTGGGTTGTCTGCGGGCTTGAGTGCGGTCAGGACAGCCCCTTTTGCCTCCACCTGCAGGAAGGAGTAGTCCAGCGGTAACGCACCGCCGTGCAGCATCCCCTGTACGGTCTGCAGAGAGTTATTCACCTCCCAGCCCACGCGGGCGGTTTGCGCCTCTCTCCAGTCGCCAGCGTGCGGATAGAGGCTGTAGCGGAAGAGATGCGTCTTGTGTTCGGGGATGAAGACGAAGGGCAGTCTGTCCGGTTGCCCCCAGGGTGTGCCTCCCCACGCCGCGGTGTGCATGAGGAACAGTACCATTGTGTTGTCATTTTCCACCGAGTTCAACACGTTGCCCGTGTTCACCAGCGCGACTCCGTAATGGTCGGCAGGCAGGGAATGCTCTACCAGGTTGGCATCAGTGGGCAGAGCGATGGCGGCTGTCTGCTCGATCTGCGTCACCAGTTGCTGTACCATCTGCTGCAAAGCGGTTTCCTCTTTGGCAGTAATCACCAGCACGGGCAGAGGCTGCCAGCCGTCGGGCATATCGGGGTCCTCCACCAGCGCGATGCCCTGCTGCTCGCTGAGCAGAGCCTGCAAGCGCGTTGCTTGCGTTTCGGGAAGGCGGGCAATCAGGTCGGCAAGGTAGGTGTTGTCCCCACTCAGGCTGAACACCACGCGGAAGGACATACCCAGCGACAGGTCTTCGTTAGGATTATTCGGGAAGGGCAGGATGGTGTCTTCCACAGGCAATTGCAGGCGACGCGGGGCGTCGAAGTCATCGTAAACGGGAGTGCATGGCACGCCTTTGCGAATCAGCGCACGCTGCAGGGTATGCGCCGCCTGCACGCTGGCAGGATGGTGCGAGGTGACCAGATGGCACATGCCGAATGGTCGCTGCTGACCGTCTGCGAAGCGCACCCACGCCGCGCCCGACAGGTCCACCCACTGGCAGGCATGTCTTGCCCCGCACTCGGAGAAGTTACGCCACTGGTGGAAGCGGAAGTCCAGCTTGCCCTTGCTCTTGCGCTTGGTGATGGCTCCGAAGCGTTCTTCGAACACCGGTTCCGCGTTTTGCACGTTCACCGGGAAGGTGACCACGAACAGCTCGTTTTCGCCGCGGTAGCGTTGCAGTTGGGTGGCGAAGTCGATGCGGCGCACGCCCTGCGTCAGGCTTACAATCTGCTCTCGCTCACAGGAGCGCATCTCACCGCGAATCACCAGCCGCGACTGCACCGGTCCCTGCCACGCCTGCACGTTCGCCGCGTAGTCGCGCGAGAACCACTTCGGTCCCAGCGTGTAACATTCCCATGCCGGCTCGGCGCGGTCTGCCTTCTCCAGCAGGGCGACGATTTCATTGCCCGGTCCGGCTTGCGGGTTCAGCACCTCACGCCCTGTCTGTTTGTCGAGGATGCTGCTCAGCCCGCCGCCGAGCTGCGGGTCTGCCGTCACGCGGAAGAACTCGTTCTCGATGGTGTATCCGGGTATCAATCTGGGCGCAGGGGGCAGGCTATCGGTCTCTACCACGCGGTAGGTGCGGAAACCCATCGCCGGAATATCTCGTGCCAGCAGGGTTACCTCCGCCTCGTGCAGGGGCAAACGCGGCGGAACGGGTGATTCCAGCTGACAGGGCACCGGATTGCCTTCCGAATCCTCGATGCGAAAACCGCTGACCGGTTTGGGGAAGCGCAAGGTGACGCGCACCGCATCGGTTCGGCTCCAGTTGAGCGCGTTGTGCACCTGCAGGGCGATGACGGTAGGTGGTGGAGCGGTATAGGCGGTGTCGGTCTGGTCGCAAATGTAGCGCAGGCTACGAGAACGCACGTCGTGTGCCAGTTCCAGCGCCTCACGGAATCCCGCCATCATGTCTAAGTAAGCGCGGTCACAAGACGGTCCGGCGATGCCGTCGTGGTGCTGGTTGAACAACAGCTGGCGCCATGCCTTGTCGAGAGCCTTATCCGGGTATTCCGCACCCAGCAGGTGGGCAACGGTGGCGAAGAACTCCGCTTGGTGCAGGCTCTGTTCCGCCAGCCGGTTGCCGATTTTGAGCTCGATGCGCGACAGTCCTGTGCCTTGATGATGCCACTCGTAGTCGCGCGAAGTGACGGGGATGGAAACGGTGCGCTCCTCGTGCTGGCGGAAGGCGTGTTCGAACCACTGCTCATGCCCGATACCGCTGATAATGACCGCGTGCTCGCGCTTCGCCAGCTCTTCGCAGCGTCCGGCAATCCACGCGGTAGGAGGTTTAAAATCCACACAGTCTAGACGGCAATCGGCGGTAAAGCCCAGCGAGCGCATCTCCTGGAAGAAATCGTCTATTGCCTTTAGGAAGGTGTCGCGGTCGCTGCTGGGAAACCAGTAGCCCATGCGTTTGAACAGTAGTGGCTCACCGTCCAGCGCGAGATGCCAGAACACCGCCAGCGCGCCGCGGATATCTTTGCTCCAGATACAGCCCCTGAAACGCGATTTGCGCAGAATCTGCCCCAGCTGCGCGGTGTGTCCGAACACGTCCCAGGGCATATATATCCATGGCTGGTCGCCCAGCACGCCCTCATGATACCAGCGTCCGTACAGGATATTGCGCACGATGCCCTCGCCGCCGATGACCGTTTCGGTAGGCTGGCTGTGCGAGCCGCCTGTGCCGATACGTCCCTCCCGAATCCACCGGCGCACTTCGGGCAGGGCTTCGGGATGCGTATCCAGGTAGGGCTTGAGGTATGTCAATTCGTGCAGGAAGACGCCGTAGAGCGGGTCGATGCGTAGAATCTGCAGGTTCTGGTGCATATCGCCCAGCAGGCTCACTGCATAATCGCGCTGGTCCTCCAGCCACACCACATCGGAATGAAAGCCGGGCACCACATAGGTGCAGGTACGTTGCGCCATCACCGTTCCCCTTTCGTCGTAGCGTTCGTGTTATCGAGTTGGGCAT
Organism: Armatimonadota bacterium; assembly: GCA_049969495.1. Taxonomy (GTDB): domain Bacteria; phylum Armatimonadota; class HRBIN16; order HRBIN16; family HRBIN16; genus HRBIN16. The sequence goes on along the minus strand of JBMFOT010000031.1, from coordinate 1,639 downwards.
TAGGGGCACAGTGTCCTGCCCTTGCCCCGAAATTGCATACCAGAAAGTAAATAGTACGCTGCCACGGTCGTTTGTGAGGTAGTCGGGTCGCTGCGCGTGCAACGAGGAGAGCGAAGCGAAGAATCCCGTACTATCGTTAGACAGAGGTGCTTCGCTGCGGCTCAGCATGACAAAAAAGGACGAGAGCGAGCCCGTTGCAGGGTGAACAGCTTGTCTCCGGTGCTCCGAATGTGCTATGTTGAAGCAAACAGGCGAAGGAGGCGAGATGATGAGAACCAAAGGCTTGGCGATGCCGCTGCTTGCCGCAGCATTGCTGCTGGCAATAGGCACTCTGTGGGCGCAGTCCAGAGTACCGACCGCTGTCGTCACCCGCACGCAACGCATTGAACTGGTGGACAGGAACGGCAGAATCCGCGCTGAGCTGAAAACCTCCGGAGAGGATACCCTGCTGGTGCTGTATGATGCACAAGGACGCCTTCGCACGGTGATGGGCACCGAAAGCGTAGCTTTCTACAGCGCGGACGGCAAGCTGAAAGGGAAAATCGACGCCCAGAGCCTTTCGGGCGCAGCGCAGGAAAACAAGTGAACACTCTGTTCGGGACACCGCGCCGGGGGAACAGTAAGGGGGAGCCATCAGGCTCCCCCACTTCATGACAGCCGTATCTAATACCGAACTACAGCCGGTTCTGCAGGTTGAACCGGAAGTGGTACAGCTTCACTGTTCCACCGCGCTTGAACCACTTGGCGTGACCATCGGCGAAGGTGATGTTCGCACCCTCGTTGTGGCGGTAGCGCAGGTTACCCACCTTGCCGACAGCGCTCCAAATCTGGATGGGGTTGGGCGCGTCGTCATCGATATTCGTGCCGTCAGGCAGCTTCCACAGAAGCACCGACAGCGGGTTCACCTGGCTATCGTCCCAGTAGTTCGGGGGCGGAACCGAACCGGTGACGGGGTCCTGCCATACCTCCGGAGTCCACCAGTTCCAGAAGGTGGAGGAGCTGTACCCGCCCCATTCGGGTACCTGTCCGGTATCGCCTTGCAAGATGGTCTCCGCAGGACGGGGCATCGCCGCCTGCGATTTGTAGTTCAGCACGTCGTTATAGGCATACGCCCATGCCGATGGCCATTTTGCCGACGGGCACCCGCGAATGCCCGCACCCGTCCATACCTGCCCGTCCTTGATATAGGGCCAGAGCAGCTGCATGTACCAGACAGTGGTGTCGCCTCCCTGCCGGTAGTCGTACCCGGGCGGCATCACTTCATCGTAGTCCTGAATGTACATCATGGTCGCCAGCCCGATCTGCTTGCAGTTCGACAAACACCGCGTCTGCCTTGCCTTCTCGCGCGCCTGCGAGAACACCGGGAACAGGATCGCTGCCAGTATCGCGATAATCGCGATAACAACGAGCAGCTCGATAAGGGTAAAAGCCCTTCCGTGTTTCATGGGAGACCTCCTTCTTCGAATCGGATTGCGTTGTCAATGTAACCCCCTGACTCTCAGGGGAAACCTCTGCAGAAGCGGCGAATACAGCTGCCATGAAACGATTAAGTATTATTAGTATACGCAAGCGTTCCAAAAGAGTCAATACGGTGAAGCGTATTGGCTCCACAATTTTTTGTGAAAAAGACGCAGGAGAC
>JBMFOT010000030.1:24648-42061 GCA_049969495.1 Armatimonadota bacterium | reverse complement strand
GTATATATACACCTCTTTTCGCTGCACCGGATAATAGCTATCCGCATCCGCAGGATAGGTAACCGTCTCCACCTGCCCGGCGACGTTGTAGGTAATTTGCGTGGTGTAACCCAATCCGTCAATGACCTGCGTCACCCGACCTAACGTGTCATAGCGGAAACTGACCCGATACAGCAGGCGGTCGTTGACGTCGCTGGGGTTGAAAACACCGTCATATACCGCCACCGCCAGCGGGCAGTTCAATCTTTCTGGCTCACTATAGGGGACAAAGGGGTCTGAAACGTAGAAGTAGCGCGTGGTGCGAACGCTCTGGTTCGGATTGGGCGAGGGAGCACGCACCTCCAGCAGGTTGCCTAACGCTGTGTATAGATACTCTATCTCTACCTGATCGTTACTGCCTGCTGTGCCCGGTTTGGGAACCTTCACCTTGTGCAGCAAGCCGTTTGGGTAATACTGTAGCTCAGTAGGCGTTTTGCTACCCTGCGAAACGCGAACCAGCCTGCCCAATGCAAACTGTGAGGTATCATACGCATACTGCACCGCAGGCACTCGCGGCGGGCTGACCGTTGTCAAGTTGAAATACTGGTCATACTCCAGCGTGGTGCTCTGACCATTGCGATTGACCACCTGAACAGGGCGGTAGCCGCTGTAGTGAATGTTGCTCTCACTGCCCGAAGCATCGCGGATGCCCACATCCACATTCAGGTTGCCCACCTTCTGTGACCATGTCTGCGCAAGCGAGCCGTCCGCATTGTATACTGTCACCGTGGTAATGCCGCCCTCATACCGGTAACTGCGCACGTTGCCGTTGGCGTCCGACAGCAGCACCACCTTGCCCTGCGCATCGTAATACACCGGATGGGAACGGGTTCCCACACCATCGGTGGGGTCAGCACAACCAACACTCACCAGATAAGGCACACCGTTCAGCAACTGATACCCATACACCCACAGCGGGCTACTGCTGCCTACCTGTGAGACCGCCGTTAACTGCCCTCCGCTGAAGGTGTAGGTCACCGTGCGCCCCGCGTAGTCACTCACGGACATACCGTTCGTGTAGGAGAAGGTGAGCAGAACAGTGCCTGCGTCATTAGTGATTTGTGTGAGAAAGTTGTTGTTGTCGTAGGCGATGTTCACCCCCTGTGCTAACAGGTTCTGGATGCGTGTCAGCCGATACAGGGCGGGATCGTAGGAGGGGGTGAACCGCCATCGGCTCTCATCCTTGAACGTCAGATCAATGTAGTTCCAGCGTCCGGGGGTGCCACTAGGCTGTCCCGACGCCATGTAGGGCGCACCGTTGAACACAAACTGTCCGGTGGGATTGCCGTTGCCGTCCAGCACCGGTGTCAACTGCTCGGTAGCACCGTTAGGATAGCGCAGGGTAAGGGAACCCCAGCTGCTTGATGCACCGCTGATGGTCACATCATAGTTGTGCACCCAGCCAGGCGATAGTCCGGGCGAGAAATAGCCCTGTTCTGCCAGTTTACTGCGATAGGTGCGCGAGAAGGAGATGCTGGGCCCAATGGGGTTATACACCACAATATCTGCCGGCGGACGATGCTCAAACACCCCAGAAGCTAAGTTCACATGGTCTGCTGAAGAGGGACCAAAACCACCAGCGGAGACAGTATCGGTAGGAACCACCTCCTCTGCCCAAGTAGGAGGCGGGATGTCAGGCAGCGCAACCCCACCACCACTGGGCACCACAAACCCCTCTAACTTGCTGCGCAACCAGTGCGAAACATCGCTGCGAGCCGAGTCGTTATACGCCAGCGCACGCACCGTGTAGATACCTGCAGGCAGAGAGACCTCTACATCTTTCTGCACATCATTCTGCTGGAAGGTCACCAGCTGCTCGTAGATCGGTGTGCCAGAGTCACTCTCTGTGCCCGCACGCTTGAACTGCAACAACACGTATGACGCCCGCTCGGTCTGCGCTGTCCAATCACCCAGCACCACACGCAGGGTAGCACGGAACGCGCCCGACGCTGCCTGCGCGCTTCCCGCAAACTCGTCCGCACCCATTAAGCCGAAATTCGCAGTGAGGATGCCAAAGTCAAACAAAGTCACCTCATCGTCCCCGTCCAAGTCGGCATCGGGGTTCCAGTTGGGGTCGCCAGGTATACTGCCGAAGGCGTTGGTCAGCGCCCCGAAGTCAAACAGCGTCACCTCGTTATCGCCGTCGATGTCACCGTTGAGGAGGGTCAGTGTGGGAGGTTGCTGTGCTCGCGCGAGGGAGAGCAGCAGGAGCAGAAAAGTAGCAAGAATTACACTAATGGGGGGGGGTCAGGAACCGGGTTGTGCGACGCATTGTGAAACCTCCTTTTTCACTCGTGAAAAGTTTGTTCCAAATGCTTGGGGCAATTGCCCACAGAAGTTTTCCACCCTGATATATATGCAAGAATCGTACCACAAACGGGGTTTTTGGGGTTTTGATGGGAAAAATTTTATAAAATTTTTGCCATGATTGCCAGACAGTTCTTCTGTCTGGCAAATTATGTGATACCCTCTTTGTTTTTGCCCCCAATTGCGGTAAGGGGCACCTACTCATCCCCAAGCAGCCCGAAGTTTCGCACAAGGATGCCGAAGTCGAACAGCGTGACTTCCTCGTCGCCATCTAGGTCGGCGTTAGCGTTCCAGTTCGCATCGCCAGGCACGGAGCCGAACGCCGCCACCAGCTGCCCGAAGTCGAACAGGGTAACCTCGTTATCGCCATCCACGTCGCCGTTGAACAGGCTCCACGAGAGCGACACCTCGCCGGACAGGCTCGCGTTTATCCGCTGGCGCAGCCAGTGTGTGACCTTCACCGCCACACTGCCACTGCCCGCCAGCGCGGTCTCCACCGAGAACCGTCCACTGTGGTCCAGCAACGCCGAAAGGCTTTCCGTACTGCTTCCCTGCGCCACACCGATTTGCACGGGCAAGCCGTTCACCGTGCCGGCGTAATCGCCCAGGCTGACACTCCCCTGCAAAAGCACCTTGCGCACCTCCAGAGTGGCATCTTTTGAGGCGCTCATGTAGGCAGTATCTCCGGCAAATTCGGCACGAAGCACCCTGTTGCCCAGCGTAGCGCTGGTTGGCACTGTATAAGGTACGGTGGCGGTGCCTGTGCCGTCGGTGTTTGCCGAACCGACGGTACCACCCGCTACCTTAAAGGTGACCGTCCTGCCGACAACGGGTGCTGAGTTATCCTGCCTGCGCAGGGTTGCCTGCAGGTTCACCGTCTGTCCGCGCCGCGCGGTGAGGTCATTTAGCACGAGTTCGGTGGCTGCCCTGCTGACCGTCAGCGTGCCCGTGCCGCTGGATGGGTTGGCAGTGCTATCGCCCTCAAAGGAAACCGAAATAGCGCGGCTGCCGGTGCTCCACGTTTCGGGTATGGTATATGCTATCGCTGCCACCCCACCGGAGCCGGTCACCGCGCTGCCGACAGGAGCGTTGTTGATGGAAAACTGCAACGTCTTGCCTGAAACGCCGGCTAATGTATCGGTGCGCTGGAGCGTAGCGGTAAGATTCACCGTGCCCCCCAGCGTGCCCGATACGTTATCCACCAGCACGCGCGTGGTGACGAAGCTTGCCGTCGGCAAGGGCATTCGCCAGATACCTCGTCCGTACGTGCCCACGTACAGGTAACCGGTTGAGGCGTTTGCCCGCAGGTGCAGACAGGGGGTGCTCGGCAGCCCGATACCCAGCTTCGCCCAGTTTGCTCCCGCGTCCGTCGTGACGAACACACCGGTGTCCGTTGCCGCAAAGAGCATGTTCGGGGCGAGGGGGTTCACTATCAAGAAGTTCACTGGCGTGTCAGGCAAGTTGCCGGAGATGTTCGTCCAGGATGAGCCGTAGTTGGTGCTCTGATAAACGTGCCCGCTGCCGAATCCCTGTAAACCAACGTATACAGTTGCCGGGTTGTTAGGGTCTACCGCAATACCGCCTACGGAGCGCGTGGGCAAGCCGGAATAGCGAGCGTTCCAGGTGTTGCCGCCGTCGGTGCTGACGTATACCGCGCCGTCGTCGGAGCCGGTGTAGATAACGTTCGAGTTGGACGGCGCGATGGCAATCACCGAAAGGGAGCCCGAGCCGCGCGTGAGGTCGGGACTAATTTTGCTCCAGCTGCCCGAAATGCCGCTGCTGGTGGAACGGTAGACGTAGATTGTGCCCACGTAGAAGGTGGAGGGGTTGTTCGGGTCGTTTACCAGCGGCGCAGACCAGGGCGAACGGGGGTCACCGCTACCGTTGAACACGAAGCTCCAGCTGCTTCCCCCGTTGGTGGAGCGATACACCATCGCATAGTATATTTCGCCCAGCACGGTGTTGGGGTCGGTGCGCTTGTATGCCGCCCAGAAGCCATCCCCGCCCAGAGTGATGGAATAGGTGTTGGAGGTGGAGCGTACCTGCGAGCCGTTGTCCTGTGAACCTGCCACCAGACGATTGGCGTTGGTGGGATGCACGTCAAAAGCATAGTACTCCATCGTACCTCTTCCGCTGTTGAGGGGCGTGCGCGTGGTGCCTCGATTCTCCGAATAGAACAGTCCCCCATCGCAGCCGATGTAGATTTTGGCGGGGTCTACCGGGTCAAACTCCAGCGCGTGCTGGTCTACGTGGGCGTTTGACAGCCCGGAACCGTTCACCTTCGTCCACGAAGTGCCTCCGTCAGTGGTGCGGTACAGTTCCACTTCGCCCACGTAGGCGATATTCGGGTCGACAGGGTCTACACGCATCACCAGGTCATACCACGACTGCCCACTGCCGGCAGGTGCGCCGGTGAGCTGTGTCCAGCTGCTGCCTCCATTGGTGGTCTTCCAGACGCTATGGATACGCGAGCCGGAGCCAACGGTCTGCCCGAACACCACATACAGCACGCTGGGATTGCTGCGGCAGACATCCAGTTCAATCCGCCCCACGCCGGTACCCAGCGGTAACGCACTGTAGCGCGTCCAGGTCGTGCCGCCGTTCGTGGAGACGTACACGCCGTTGGTGGAGCTGCCCCAAACCGCGCCCAGTGCTGCCCACAGAACGTTCGGATTGGATGGGTGCATCCGCAGTGCAGAAGCCACTCCACTCAGCGTGCGCGTGAAGCTGTTTCCGCCGTTCGTGGTGATATAGATGCCCGCGTCGGTGCTGAGAATCCATTTGTTGCGATTAGTGGGGTCTATAATGATTTCGTTGATGCGCTGACCGGAAAAGATGCTGCTGCCGATAAGCGTCCACGAGTTTCCCCCGTCGGTGGAACGGTAGATACCCACGCCTCCCAGCGTATTTCCGGCATAGTACTCTTCGCCGGTGCCCAGGTAGAGTGTATTGGGGTCGTGCGGGTCAATGGTCAGACATCCCACATACTGCGCAGCGAGCGAATCGGTCAGGTTCGTCCAGGTGGAACCGCGGTTGGTGCTTTTCCATACACCCCCCTTAGAAACGCCAATGTAGATAGTATTGGGGTCGGTGGGGTGAACGGCAATAGCGTTCACGCGAGCCAGCCAGTTCTGGTTCGTGCTATCCGGACCGAAAAACTCCCATGCCAACGCCTGTCCCTGCAATCCCTCGCCCTGATACACCGGCAACAATTGAGCCTGCTCGTACGCTCTGAGCCATGCTCCTGCCAGCACGTCGTTAAAGGGGAAAGCACGTCGGCTGTAAAACCATTCCAGACGCTTCCATGGTTTGGGCATGCCCCACAGGTCCAGTTCCTGCGCCTGTACAAGAACCGACAGCCAAATCCAGCACGCAAACAGCAAGAAGAGACGCTTCATGACCAGGTACCTCCGTCGGTGGTGGATGCAGTCACCTCATTGTAGCGCAAAAGGGGATAAGGAGCAATAGCCCCGGACGGGATGGCCCCTTCGCGACACCCGAAGAGATCGAGGCACGATCGAGCACCCTGCCCAGCAAGCGGTAGCGCGTGCTGAGCGTGTGGTGGACAAACTTGGGTATCGAGCCTGAAGACCCCCTATTTTGCCAGCTGCACCGCGCGTTCGAACACAGCACGAAGCATCTCGCGCGTCAGCTTGCCGGTGAACGTATTCTGCTGGCTGGGGTGGTAACTGCACAGGATCCATCGCCCATCATTCAGGGCAAACTCCGCGCCGTGAGCAAACGACGAAGCTCTCATAGAATGCTCTACCCCAATCTCCTTCAACGCGCGTAACGTCCACTCGAAAGCAATCCTTCCCAGCGCGACGATAACCTTCCACTCGTCCACACATCGCAAAGTGGCTTTCATCCAGTGCTGACAGTTTTGCAGCTCCTCACGAGTGGGCTTGTTGGCGGGAGGAGCGCAGTGGCAAACGGCGGTAATCAGCGTGTTATGCACTTCCAGCCCATCGTCTCGGTGCGTGCTTTCCAGCTGGTTGGCAAGCCCCACTTCGTATAGCGCGCGGAAGAGCCAGTTTCCGCTTTCGTCGCCGGTGAAGATACGCCCTGTACGGTTTCCACCGTGCGCGGCAGGAGCCAGCCCGACTATCACTATTCTCGCTTCGGGGTCGCCGAAGTTGGGAACGGGCTTGCCCCAGTATTCCCAATCGCGATAAGCACGACGCCTTGTTTGAGCGACCTGCCGGATATATTCCGTCAGGCGTGGGCACTTCTCGCATGCCGTAATGGCTACATTCAGCTTGTGCAGACACCTGCCCCCGTCGCCTACCACCGTCTCACCTCCACCTGCGGAAGCAGTGTGCGTATCTGCTCTGCCGTACCGATGTCCGAGCCATCGGTCATGGCGGTAGCGGCTCCCGCGGCGGTACCCCAGCGAATCGCATCCTCCACTGTACCGCCCCGAAACAGCACGCTGAGCACACCCGCGATCATCGAATCACCGGAGCCAATGGTGCTGATGGCGTGTACTCTGGGCGGAATCGCCACCCAGCATCCATCGGGAGCAGCAATTGCCGCTCCCTTCTCGCCAATGGAGACAATCACGACGGGCACTCCCCTATGGTGTAACTCCTGAGCCGCTATCGCTGCGTCCTCGAGGGTATCTATCGTCCTGCCCAGCAGGCGCTCCGCTTCGTTTTCATTGGGCTTGATGAGGTAAGGCAATGCTTTCAATCCCTGCGCCAGCGGCTCACCGTCGGCGTCCAGCACCACCTTTGCCCCCTGACGTGCGGCGATTTCTCCCAGCGTGGCATAGACATCGGTCGGCACACCCGGAGGCAAGCTACCACCTAACGCCACAAACTGCGCACCACGCGAAAGCTCCTTCACTCTTTGCAACAAGGCATCCAGTTCTTGCACAGAAATTTGAGGTCCACGCTCGTTGAGCGCGGTTGGCGGTGAGCCGTCCTCTTCCTGAATCGCCAGGTTGGTGCGCGTATCGCCTTTCACTCGAATAAAACGGCACTCTACGCCTTCTGTCTCGCTCAGCTCGTGCTGCACATACCGCCCCGTCCTGCCGCCCAGAAAACCGGTAGCGATCACCGGTACCCCCAACCGCCTTAACACCCGTGCTACGTTCACGCCTTTGCCTCCGGCGTCCTCCTCGATGCGCAGGATGCGGTTGGTATCATGAGGCACCAGCTGCTTTACGTAGATAAGGCGGTCTACGGAGGGGTTCAGGGTGACGGTGAGGATCATTTTATATCTGCTCCTCCTCTACTCCAAACCATCTCTGTAAAGTTTCACGAAAACGGAGAAACGCACGGTCACTACATCGAGACAGGCTCACCCGCTCCGCCAGCTTGAGGTATAACGCAGAGGAGCGCGGAATATTCTTGCCTCGCAGTATCTGTTCCATTAGCTCTTTTGGACGTTCCGGTTTTCCGTTCGCGGCGGCAGGGTATTTGGATAGCGATATGCGAAAGTACTCCTCATCGCCTCCTGCCAGCACCTGATAAACATGTGGTGACTGTGCGAATACCCATACCTCCAGCTCCGGGTCAATGACGACAACCTCACATCTTTGGTACCAACCTGTCTTCTGGATACTATCGCGCACCACGTTCTCCAAATCTTCTGCAGACAGGTCTTCCGCTCCACATCCTATCCTGTCGAACAGCACTACCGCGTGACCGTACTCCGATTGATAAGCACGCAAGAAATCCGCTGCCTCCATGCGCACACCCGGATCATGTCTTGGGTGAGTAAAGACATCATACTCCACCGTTCGTATACCAAGTGCGAACGGACGCGATAACAAGCCGTGAATAGTCATCTCCATATCCTTATCCGCAACAAGCAACACAAGGTCTCTCATCCAAGAACTCCGCTGGCGAGCAGGTCACCAAGGCTGACTTCTTGGCGCCATTCTTTGAGACGAGGATGTTCATCGCCTCTCACAATATCGGTAGCACCACTTTCTGTTCTGGCAAAACAGAGAAGGTTCTCAAGCCTCGCCATATTCAGAAGTATGGGTGAATGTGTGGCGCACAATACCTGTCCCGTGTACACGGAAGATAAAGACTGGTACACTGCCTCAATAGCGCGAGGATGGATGCCGTTTTCCGGTTCCTCGATGAGATAGATACCTGAAGGCTCGGATAGATAGGGTAGCAGTGTCAACGCCAGAAAACGGAGAGTACCATCTGAAAGCGCCCACGAAGGTAATTTGATGCCGGTGTTTAGCTCTACCAACAGATAGCGATAACGGTCCTCTTCGCGCTCCTTCTCCTCAATGGTCACGATGTCGGGGAACACAGTTTGTACGTGCTCGATCCAGCGACCAAAACGTTCAGGATGTTCCCTGTATAGCTTTCCGACTACGACGGGCAGATTAGAACCATCGGGTTGAAAGGTGCTGGGCATATCGGGCGCACATGGCAAACGCATGAGCTGACTATTCAACTGGAGCATTTGGATACCTTCTAACAGCACCTTACGGGCCCAGGTTGCGGCTCCAAATCGGTCCTCTTCCTCTGGCACTAGCGTCAAACCAGCACGCCCACGCGCGGGACGTAAAGAAAAGTTCCAGTCCGTCGTCTCAGAACGTACATACACCCTTCCTTCGGCGGTACGAGACACCACTTTCCGATAGCCAGCAGGTGTATGCTTTCCGGGTTCGACGACAATCGTGGCAGGAACCTCCACTTCACGTGGAAACAACACAGTTTGGAGAGGTCGTACATACTTGTCACGTGCACCGTTTCGAATGAGCCACAGATTCTCGACCTCTAGAGCCACACCGCCCTGTTCGCCCGTGCCGACGCGCACCTCGTATCGAACAATAGAGTATTCGCCCACTGCCTGTGGCAGATTCAGCTCGATGGCTACCTCCAGGCTGTCACCCTGTTTTTGCCAAATCAGTTCACTGAGAGTGCGTGCGCGCCTGCGCACCGCCTCTTCTACCCCAAACCGTAGTAAGTCACCGAGAAATGCTACGACGTCCAGAAACGTGCTTTTACCGGTCGCGTTTGGACCAACGAGGATATGGAAGTTCCCCAGAGGTTGGCGAACGTAGCGTAAACACCTGTATGACTTTGCCTCAATCAGCGAAATCATTCGCCCTCACGTACCTTGTGCAGAATCTTTTTATCCTTCTCACCCTGTCCTTCCTACGACGCCAGCACCTCGTTCAGCTTCAGCAGGCTCTCGTCCAATACGCGCGGCTGCTCCCAACATGCACTCAAAGGCACCGCCACAACTTGCCCCCCCTGCACAGCGGTCATCATGCCGCCCTGCCCCTGCAGCAGCAGCTCCACCGCCAGTGCACCGAAGCGCGCGCCGTAGATGCGGTCGGTGGCGGTGGGCGAGCCGCCTCGTTGTGTGTAGCCCAGTACGGTGGCACGCACCTCTTCGCGCAGGTACATTTCCACAAAGGTGGCTACCTCCTGCGCTTTCGCCGCGCCCTCCGCAGTGACGATGATAGCCGAACGTTTGCCGCGAGCTATGCCCCGCCTTAACCTCTCACAAATCTGCACGGGGTCAAAGGGTATCTCGGGCACCAGAATGGCTTCCGCGCCACCCGCCAGCCCCACTGCCGCCGCGATGAAGCCCCGCGAGCGTCCCATTACCTCAATGACGAAGATACGCTCGAAGCTGTCCGCTGTGTCGCGGATTTTGTCGATGGCGTCCATGGCCACCTGCAGGGCGGTATCGTAACCCAGCGTGTATTCTGTGCCCCCAATGTCGTTGTCGATGGTGGCGGGGATGCCTACTGCCGCGATTCCTGAGACCTCCTCCAGCTTCACTGCCCCTTTGAAGGAGCCGTCACCGCCGATGACCACCAGTCCTTCGATGCCGTTGTCGTGCAGCACTTGAGAAGCCAGCTGCAGACCCTCTTCCGTTTTGAACCGCTCGCTGCGGGCGGTGCGCAGGATGGTGCCTCCGCGATTGATGATGCCTCCCACCGACGAGAGGGACATCGGCTTCAACCACCTGTTCAACAGCCCCTCATACCCGCGCTCGATACCCATCACTTCCAATCCGTTCACTATCGCTGTGCGCACCACCGCGCGCAAGGTGGGGTTCATGCCCGAAGCATCGCCCCCACTGGTGAGAACACCGATACGCTTCATGCCAAACCTCCCTGGATGGCTTCCTCCGTCCCCCTGTGCCCCTTTCTGCAGCGGTGAGAGAGGAGAACGAGGGTAAGAATTTACAACTTCTGTAACATCTCCGCTACCTCGGCGTCGGTTGGCAGAGCGGGAATCGCTCCGGGGCGAGTAGCGGTGATGGCTCCGGCAGCGTTGGCATAGAGGAAGGTGCGCCGCAGGTCGGACTCGCTCAGGTTGCGCACGGCATCGCGTCCCTTCGCCCGCTTGCGCAGCTGCACCAGCATCCCCGCCACAAACGCATCCCCGCAACCGACGGTCTCCACTACCTCCACCGGTATCCCTGCCACCGCACCGCTGCATGTGGGAGTCGCATAGTAACAACCCTTTTCTCCCAGCGTTACCGCAACCAGCACCAGCTGCGAGAAGCGGTTGAACAAGTGGGTGACCCCCACTTCGGGAGTGCGGATACCGGTGAGAAACTGCAGTTCAGTCTCGTTCATCTTCACCACGTCCGCATAGCGCATGCCCGCTTCCATCTGCTGCTTGCCCTCTTCCTCACTGCGCCACAGGGCAGGACGCATGTTGGGGTCGTACGAAATCAACGCCCCGCTCTCACGCGCTATTTGCAGAGCGAACAGCGTCGCACTACGCACCGGCTCGTCCAGCAGGGAGATAGAGCCGAAGTGAAAAATCTTCGCCCGACGCAAGCGGTGTGTGTCCACATCGCCCGGCTCGTAAAGCATGTCCGCGCTGGGGTTACGGTAAAAGATGAAGTCGGGCACGCCCTCCTTGGTCAACGAGACGAACGCCAGCGCGGTGCGCGCGTTCTCATCAAAGCGCATCCCGCCCACGTCTACGCCGTGCTGATGCAGGGTGTCGCGCAGCAGATAGCCAAACGGGTCCGCTCCGACCTTGCCCAGAAACGCGCTGCGCACGCCCAGCTTCGCCACGCCCACCGCCACGTTTGCCGGTGCGCCGCCCGGAGCGGGGGAAAACCCCTTCACCTCCGCTATGGTCACGCCCTTTTGCTGGGCAACCATGTCGATTAACGCCTCACCAAGGCACACAACCTCTGCCACCGCCACCCCTCCTTTCCCGCATCTCACAGCAGTCATACAAAGGGAGGTCGCCCACCGTAGGGCAATCCGCGTCAATCCGTCTCATCTGTGTGTGTCCGTGTTCCCCTTGCAGATGCTTCCTCTTGCTCGGTGTTCGGCGTGCTCGCCGTGGTGGGTGGAGTTAGCATGCGCGTTGCCTCCTCTAACATCTGGCGATACAGCCTCTCCCTCTGTTTGCGATTGAGGTGCTCGCCCGTCGTCCAGAACCAGTACGCGCTCTTACCCACCACGTACGTGCCTGCGTAGGCAATGGCGCCCTTCACCAGCACCCCTACTCCGCCCGGCACAATGCCCACAAACTCCCTCGCCAGCGACCGCCAGCCCATTGCTCCCGCTACCACCGGCACAATCTCTTTTAACCGGTCGCGCGTGTGATAGGACAGCCCCAAAGCCGCCGCGATTTTGAGCAGCAGCAGAATCTGGTTTTTGGTGAGCAACACGATGTCCGCAACTGCTGCGGGTGGCAGGAACACGCTGGCAACGGGGATAACACCGGGTATCGCCGAAAGCATGGCAATCTGCCCGTTCACCCGCGACGCCTCCCGGGTGAGGTACTCTATCGCCGGTTCGCGGAAGATAGGAAAACGCCTTGCCAGCGCAACCGCCAGCCCGGGCAGGTCGTTCACGATGCGCTTCGCCACAGCGGAACCGTGTTCCGGCAGCAGCCAGGCGTAATGTTCGCCAAGCAGGGATTCGTCCGCCCCACCGCAATCGATGAGGATGTCTGCCGGCTCCACAGGTACTTTAGAGGAGCATACCAGAAACGCACGCGACCTCTCGCGTTCAGACAGAGGCAAGCCTTCCAGCAGCTGCTCCGCTACATCGTGCGTGCGCATAGCACTGCCCACCAGAGCGATGCGAAACCGTTTGTCGGCGAGTTCACGCACCTCGTCGGTGGACAGTTCCTTACTGATTTGCAAAATCTCCTGAATGTTACGAGCCAGCCTTCTCATCCTCCTCATGCGCGTCACCCCAATCCACATACGGTCGCAGGTGGTACTTCAGCTCGCTCACCGATTGTTCGGTGAATTGCATGGCGGCTTCACGCAACCTCGCCGGCAATGCGGGGAGTTCCGGATCGCGCAGAGTCTGCACCTCATCGTACAGCGCGAACTGCGGTGGTATCTGATCGGATACCGGCACGCCCTTTAACGTTGCCAGCGCCAGTGTCCACATTCGCGTCACCGCCATCAACGAATAGCCCCCACCACCGGTCGCCACGATGGGAATGTTCTGCTCCACTACCCACTGCACCGCGCGTAACCACCCCTGCGTGGTCAACGCGACGTGCGCCAGCGGGTCTGTATAATGCGGGTCCGCACCCATTTGTAGCACTACCACCTCCGGCTGGAACCGGCGAAACAACGCGGGAACCACCTGCTGGAACGCCCACCACCAGATTCCGTCGTCCGCATAACGCCCCAGCGCGATATTGGCAGAGGTACCGCGCCCCTCCCCTTCCCCAATCTCATCGGGGTGTCCTGTTCCGGGAAAAAGAAACCTTCCCGACTCATGTATCGATATCGTCAGCACCTGTGGGTCACGGTAATACAGCCATTGTACGCCGTCGCCATGATGCACGTCTATATCCAGATAGACAATCCGACGGTATTTTTGTTTCAGCGCGTGGATGGCCACCGCAGGGTCGTTGAAGATGCAAAAACCTGCCGCCTCTTCGTATCGGGCGTGGTGCAGACCGCCCGCCAGGTTCACCGCCACCTTCGCTCCGTCCATTACCGCCTGCGCTGCCGCCACCGATGCGCCTACCACCGCCAGTGAGGCTTCAAACATGCCGCGAAACGGTGGGTTGTCCCCGCTGGCGAAGCCAAAGGCATGGTAACCGGGCACGTGCTTGCCCTCACTTAACGCCTGCACCACCTGCACATAGCGCGGCGAGTGTACTTCGGCGACCAAATCGGGAGAGGCCGGCGAGGCTTCTACAATGTCCTCATCGCGCAACACACCCAGCATCCGCGCCAGCTCTTGCGAGAGCGTCACCCGTTCCGGGCGCAGAGGATGATACGCAGAGAAGCTGTACCGCTCCACACCGGGGCACACAACATAAACGAAGTTTTTCATGGGTAGAACCTGCGCGAGAAACGGTTATCTATACTTTTCCTCTTTCCACACAGCAGACAAAACTCCTTTATACGTCCACATAGAACTCCGCTTCCCACCCCTCCGGCGTCTGCTCCAGGCGCAGTCCGTGATAGGTAACCGCTTTCACCGGTGCGCCGTCCAGCATGGAGTTGTCTTGCACGGTCACACCTCGCGCCTCGCCATCCACGGTAGTCTCTGTAACCCGATGTACAGTAAAATCGATGAACACCACTTTCTGCACATCGGTCAAGTATATCAGCTCGCGCAGCCACTTCACCAGCAGGTCAGAACGGTCCAGAGGGTCCGGCACCTCTACCTGAACCGGCAGTGTGACATCCGCCTGTTTGCCTGCAGGGTCTACTACCAGCCGATACATCCCCCGTGAGGCGTTCTCAAACAGCTCCTCCAGCGTTCTGCCCCATGCCCGCACGCCCTTATCGGCGGTGTGTTCCAGAATCTCATAGCCTGTGTGTTCGCTCATCGCCGATTCCTCCCAATCATATAGCATACCAGAAACGTTGGCAGATGGCTCCGGTGGTGGTAGACGAGCATTATATTGGGGTGCTTACCCCGCGCTGGCGCGACGGCTTGCGACCCGGAGAAGTAGAAAAGCGCATCGGAAGACGGGTGAGACCTATACCGCTTTCGGTGACCGCCGAACAGGTGGAGGAACTCATTCGGCAGGCAAGCCCTTAACATAAAGAGCGACCGGGCAGAGCCTCGACGCTCTGCCACCACCCTCCGCTCGGCGATGATGCGTTCCACAGTACGTCGGAAGTCTTCAAAGCGGGGGCGATTGGATAGCTTCTCGAGCGCATTGGAGCACAGTGTCGGCATCACGCGGACGTCTCATGTTTCTTCACCATCCTCGACGCCTTCATCGTCAATGCGTTGCACGATGCGTGCCAGGGCGCTAACGTAATCGCCGTCATCAGGTGTCATGATGCGCACGCCTTGTGCTGCTCGCCCCGTGCGCCGAATCTGCGATACCGGCACACGGATTGCCTTGCCCTGTGCGGTGACCGCGATAATACGGTCGTCGGGCAGCACCCCCTTGGCGTCCACCAGCACACCGGTACGCTGGGTGACGTTGAAGGTGATAATCCCCTTGCCGCCGCGCCCCTGCACGCGGTATTCGCTAAAGGGCGTGCGCTTGCCGTAGCCCTTCTCGGAGATGACCAGCAGGTCGCGGTCTTTATACGCCTTCACCATCGCTACCACCACATCCTCTTTCGCCAGCTGGATACCGCGCACACCACCCGCCGCCCTGCCCATCGAGCGCACATCGCTCTCGTGGAAGCGCAGGCTCATGCCCTTGCGGGTGATGAGAACCAGTTCATCGTTACCCGACGTGACCTGCACCCAGCCGAGTTCATCGCCCTCTTCCAGGTCAAAGGCGAATAACCCGTTGGCACGCAAGTTGGCGAACTCGGAAAGCGCGATGCGCTTCACCTCCCCCCGGCGCGTGCCCATGACGAGGTACTTATCGGGTGAGAAGTCGGCAACAGAGACGGTGGCGGTAATCTTCTCGCCCGGCTCGATGCGGATGAGGTTGATAATCGCCGTGCCTCGCGCTTGTCGGGTTGCCTGCGGAACCTCGTACGCCTTGAGACGGTACACACGCCCACGGTCGGTAAAGAAGAGGATGTAGTGATGCGTGCTTACCTGGAAGATGTGCTCCAGCGTATCCTCTTCTTTGGTGGTGGTGGCGATAACCCCCTTTCCTCCGCGCCGCTGGCTGCGGTAGGTATCCAGAGGCAGACGCTTGATGTAGCCATCGCGTGTGATGGTCACCAGCATCTCCTCTTCGGGAATCATATCCTCTTCGCCGATTTCTTCCGCCTCCCGCGCGATGATACGGGTGCGGCGGTCGTCGCCGTATTTGTCCTTCAGTTCCTTCAGTTCCTGCTTGATAATCTGCGCTACGCGCCGTTCGTCTACCAGGATGTCTTCCAGATAGGCGATTTCCTGCAAGAGGCTCTTGTATTCATCCTCCAGACGCTGTTGCTCCAGCGCGGTGAGCTGGCGCAGCTGCATGGAGAGGATGGCTTCTGCCTGTATTTGCGTGAATCCGAACCGACGCATGAGGGCGCGTCGTGCCACTTCACTGTTTTCCGACTGCCGGATGATGCGGATGATTTCGTCCAGGAAGCGCACTACAACCTGCAGTCCCTCTAAAATATGGGCGCGCTGCTGGGCACGATATAGTTCGTATCGGGTGCGCCGGACGATGACCTCGCGCCGATGGTCGATGTAATTCTGCAGCACCTGCTTGAGGTTGAGCACACGCGGTATGCCGTCCTCCAGCGCAAGCATGATCACGCCGAACGACAGACGCATGGGCGTGTGCTTCAGCAGGAAGTTGAGTATCTTGTGGGGGTTCACATCACGTCGCAGCTCAATCACCACGCGCATTCCTGTGCGGTCGGTGAAGTCGTCGATGGCGGTGATGCCATCCACGCGCTTGCCCTTCACCAGATTGGCTATCTGCTCGATCAGCTTCGCCTTGTTCACCTGATAGGGCAGTTCGGTGATGACGATGGCTTGCTTGCCACCGTCCATCGGCTCGATCTGTGTCTTTGCCTGCATGATAATCTGCCCGCGTCCGGTTTCGTACGCTTCGCGAATGCCTTTGGTGCCCAGAATCAAACCGGCGGTGGGGAAGTCGGGTCCGGGCAGGTGCTTCATCAGGTCGGCAACGGATGCCTGCGGATGGTCGATCAGATGCGTGATGGCATCCACCACCTCCCGCAGGTTGTGCGGGGGCACGTTGGTCGCCATACCGACGGCGATACCGCTTCCGCCGTTGCAGATAAAGTTGGGGAACTTGCCCGGCAGCACCATCGGCTCGACAGTAGACTGGTCATAGTTGGGTTGCCAGTCCACCGTCTCCTTATCGATATCCTCCATCATCTCCATCGCCAGAGGCGAGAGGCGGCACTCGGTGTAACGCATCGCCGCGGGCGGGTCGCCGTCCACGCTACCGAAGTTGCCCTGTCCGTCGATCAGCGGGTAGCGCATACTGAAGTCCTGCGCCATGCGCACAAGAGTAGCGTACAGCGCCTCGTTGCCGTGCGGGTGGAAGCGCTTCATGGTCTCTCCGCAGACGGCGGCGCACTTCACGTGGGCACTGTTTGGGGTAACGCCCATCTCGCGCATGGCGTAGAGGATTCGCCTCTGGACGGGCTTTAGTCCATCGCGCACGTCGGGCAGAGCGCGCGCGATGATGGTGCTCATCGCGTAACCGAGATAGGAACGGCTTAGTTCTTCCTCCAGCGGTACAATTTCAATCTCCGGCTGGCGTTCGGCAATCTCTTCAGGCATTCGCGAGTTTCCTTTCCTGCGGGCGAGGTATGGTAGACGGAAGCTACCATGATATTATATCAGAAGGAAGAAAAGGTGGCAACTATCGTTTGTGCGCAGCACGCTTTTGAAGTATAATACAGGAGAGCAACGATGAACACGACACTGTTTTCTGAACTAGTAGACGAGCTCAGCTCCGTTGTGGACAAGCCAGTCGCGGAGAAACTGGCGCAGGCTATTGTCTCGGCTCATGAGCGGCTGCTGGAGAACCAGGTGCTCAAGCGACTGGGGTCGCTGGAGAATGCTGTGAATCGCCTGGCAGAGGCTCAGCAGCAGATGTATGCCGAGTTCCAAGAGTACCGCAAGGAAACCGACAGGCGGTTTGTGGAACTGCGCGAGGCTCAGCAGCAGATGTATGCCGAGTTCCAAGAGTACCGCAAGGAAACCGACAGGCGGTTTGTGGAACTGCGCGAG
>JBMFOT010000030.1:0-24549 GCA_049969495.1 Armatimonadota bacterium | reverse complement strand
GGCTCAGCAGCAGATGTATGCCGAGTTCCAAGAATATCGCAAGCAGACGGACGAACGCTTCCGCGAACTTGCCGAGACCGTGCGGCTCACTCAGGAGGCTCTGCGCGATCTTGCGTTGACCGTCAAGGACCTGCAGAAGCAGGTTGGTGGCTTGTCGCAGACGGTGGGATACGTGCTGGAGAACGAGGCGATGAAGGCGCTGCCCGAGCTGCTCCTGCGCGACTACGGTCTACGGGTGGAAGGCAGACTCAAAAGACAGTACGTGCAAGACAGCGCAGGACGTTTCATCGAGGTGAACATTTTCGGTACAGCCAGACGCAACGGGGAGCAGGTCACCTTAGTGGGAGAGAGCAAGTCGCAGCTGTCCAAGAACGACATAGACCGCTTTCTGCGGCGTACGGTGGACGCTCTGCGTGAGGTGTATCCGAACATCCTGCCCATCGTCGTGACACACGTCAGTTCGGAACCAGACGCAGAAGAGTACGCACGCAGCCTCGGTGTGATGGTGTACTACTCGTACGAGTTCTGAAGGGAAGGCACTGACGTGTTATACCCTCCGCGAAGCACTTGGAAGTAACCACGTCAGTGCCTTCAGGTCACCTTCCTCCTGTAGGTGCAACCTCTATCTCGTACCAAAAGGTCTTCTCGTTGCCGATGGTGATTTTGCCGCCTGCGACCGGCAGGGTCTTCCCCGTGCGTCTGCCGTGGTGGTCTAGGATGTGAACCTTCGTGGCGCGGATGCCTTTCAGCGTCACCGTCGCCCGAACCGGCTCCAGCAGGATAGGCGGTTTGCCCTCGTCCAACAGGGAGGTGCGCGATGGGTTGTACACCTGCCCGCTGTTCTCTGCCCGCGCGACCGCCGTCAGCAACAGCCGTTTGGAGCGCGCTATCGGCTGGTCGTCCAAGCTGCTCAGCACCACCTGGCAGAAGGGTGTTTGCGCCTCGATGCGCACGTTCTGACAGTCCATCGCCTTGCCCCCGATGAAGCCGACCGCTCCCTGTGTGCGCGGCGCGTTGATGAGGAACACACCTTCGCGGCTCCAGCGGAGCAATCCGTGCTGGCTGATAAAGTGGTCGGTTGGCACATCGGGTACGGGCGTTTGCGGGGCGTCCTGCTTGCACGCTACTCTTTGCATGAGCATCAGCCCGCCGGGTATCGTGTCGCCCATCGGACGCAGCAGCCAGTCGTCAGCGTCCCGGAAGGAATAGACGAAGGTACTTGGGGTAGGTGGCACGTCGTTGCGCAAGAAGACAAGCGCAGCGGGGATCCGTGCTGCCATCACATGAGGCTTGTTGCCCACGTTGAAGCTGCCCTCCATGCGCGGCGCCCAGTCACCGCCCGAATAGTCGAACTGCAACAACCCGTCCCAGTCCTGCATGGAGCCATATGCTGCCATCAGCAGGGGAGCCTCCGAAATCCACTCGTTCATCCAGCAGTTGTTCCACTCGGTGACGATAAAGGGCATGCCTTCCATCTGCTGCCGCCCCATCCACGTGATAGTAGAACCTGCGGGCTGCTTGACCATGGGGCTATTGTTAAATCGGTTGGTGGGGGAGTAGCCTCCCTGCGGATGGTCCCAGTAGGCGTGCCGGTCAATGTAGTCCATCTGCGCGTTGGAGAGCACGTCGCCTATCCAGTTTTCCCAGTGGTTACTCCCTGCGATGGGCACTTTTACGCCGATGGAGCGCAGGTAGTCATAAATCTCCTTGTAGGTCGCGGTTTGCACCTCGTACAGGAACCGTCCGACGGTGGGGTTCTTCTGGCGTAGCAGGTCGGGCACACTCCCCTGTGGACGACTGACACCCTTTTTGCTGCACCACTCGGTAAACAGGTTGTTAATCTCCTGAATGTACGATGGTGGTAGTGCGCCATAGCCTCCCAGCCAGAACAGCGTGCTTTCGTTGATAATCTCCATCATGGCGATGGTGGGTTCGTCTACGTAGCGGCTCTTCGTGTAGGGGTTATAGTGGGTCAGCAGATCGTGCGCATACTTCTTCTGCAGCTCAATCAGGCGACGGTTGTAATGCGCCGCGATTTTGGCGCCGTTCTCCAGCGTCTCCCAGTCGCGCACGCCGTCATCACGCTGGAACTTGCGGTGTACCAGCAGGTCCATGTAGATGTAAATGCCGTGCCGTTTGCACTGGTAGATGAAGTAATCGAGCCGGTCCAGCATCTCCGGTGACAGGTTGAGCGTGCTGGTGGGGTGGTTGCCAAAGATATTCGGTTGCGCCCAGCTGGCATCCATATGGTGTAGGCGTACCATGTTGCATCCGAACTTCGCGAGGCGAGCCGCGGTGCGCTCAGCGGTGGTCTTGTCCATGAATACGTTGCCAGCGACGATATTCACTCCCCAGAAACGCACCGGCGTGCCATCCTGGAACACAAACTTACCGTCCTTGACCGTCAGGAAGCCGTGCTTGCCCGCCGGTCGGTGCAGGTAGCGCGAGAGGTCTACCACCGCCGGTTTGGTGTAGTCATCGGGAGAGCTGTCCAGCGGATACCAGTCGCGAGTATCGGTCTGTGATTCGGTCATCAGTTGGAGCGGGTTGTTCTGCATGTCAAACGCCTCCAGTCGCAAATCGTCGAACCAGGCGGTTCCGGTGGCGTTGTGCAAGCCCGCAATCAGAGAGACGCGAACCGCGCCCTCCGGAACCTCGTAGTCGCGCGTATACAGCGTCCATTCGGTGCTACCGTCGATATCGAATCCCGGCGGATAACCACCGACCAGTTCGCCGCTTGCGTTGTAGAAAGTTATCTGCAGTCGTGCTTTCTCCCAGGGGTTCGCACCCATCCTCACGTTCTGGGTGCGCGTCCAGCCGGAAAGGCGCACGCGCTTCGTCCCTCTGGGTAGCAGGCAATCCTGTCCGGCCACCGTCCATCCGGGCGCGTTTGCGGAGATGCGCAAGCAGTTCCGCCCTTCTCTGGCTCCTTCACTCACCACCTGAGCCTCTGCGGGCATTGACCAGCCGGTTGCTCCTCTCTCGAAATTGCCGTTGAGGAGCATGTTCGGCACGTTTCTGGCGGGCATAATAGCTACTAGCAGACACAAGGCAACCCACAGTCGCATCGCTTTGCCTCCTCTTAAACGTTTCAGAAATCGATTTCGAGGTGCAAAAGCGGATTCCTTGTGGAAGGATTGACCAGAGTACATCTTTAGCGTAAAATCGAAGTACCATGTCGCTCGCCAGCGCGCACAAACAGGAATCGTGGCGTGCGCTGTGGGAGTATCGGCAGATGCTCACCAGATGCACCGACGAAGAGCTGCAGGACGTGTACTTCCATATCGACGTACTGCAGTATCCCGAGAGGTATCGTGCCGTCATGGATGAGCTGAGCCGTCGCGGGTTGCAACCCATTTCAGGGATAGAGCCTCAAGTGAGCGTGACGAACATTCCCGAACGGGTGCTTGCGATATCCGTGTTCCGGTCGCACCCAATGATGGCAGCGGGAGTGGCTTCGGCGTTGTTGATAGGGTACACTGCACTGGTTACCTTCCTCTTCTGCCTGCCGATTTATCTGTTGGCAGTGCCCTTCAAGGTGTTGAATCAGGTCAGTGCGTTTTTCTATCTGCTTTGCTTTCCTTTTGCTCCGCTTGCTGCCGCCGGTTTCGGCAGGAGGGCAGGGGGTAGGGGCTGGTATAGTGTGGTGGTCGTACTGGGTGTTGTGCTGGGGATAGCGCTGTTCGCGGGTACAGGAACACTGCACGCGATGGCGCAGGCACTATTCCACTCTAGTGGAGCCGGGGGCTTCTCGCTCCCTGCAGCCTACTAACGTGCTTGATTTTTGACCGGTAGTCTCGTATAATTGCGGTGGAGGGGGTAGTTGGCACAGGACGCACAGACAAGGCTGCTGTTTTTCTGTCTTTTCGCCTGTATCTTGTAATCCGAGAGGTAGTTATGTATGCCTGCCAGCACCACGATAGAAATCAAGCTCTCGCACGACGAGATCAAAATAGAACCGGGCGGCACCGCGCAACTGCAGGTGGAGATTGTGAACACCTCGGACCAGCCGGATACCATCGGGCTGGAGGTAGAGGGGCTGGATTACGAATGGGTGGCGATACCTGTTCCCACTATTACGCTGGATGCACATGCACGAGGCACAGAGAAAATCCTGTTAAAAATACCTCGACGCAGCGAAAGCGCGGCGGGAGCATACCCCTTCGTGGTGCGCGCGCGTTCTCTGGAGACGGGCGCTACGGCGGTTGCTCCCGTGACGCTGCTAGTGGAACCGTTTGCCGCGCTGTCTGTGGAGCTGTATCCACGTCGTGGCGTGTGCTCCTACTGGAAACCCGTCAGTGAGTTCGAGGTCACCGTACACAATCTGGGCAACACTCCGCTGGACGTACGCCTCTATGCAAACGACCCGGACGATGTGGGGGTGTATACTTTCGAGCGAGAGGTGCTTAGCCTGCAGGCGGGGGCTTCGGAGACGGTGGTATTGAGCGCGGAGCCGTCCCGTCGCGCTATGGTTGGGCGCAGTCAGATTGCGTCTTTTACCGTCACGGCGCGTTGCGTGGATAACGCTTACGTGGCAGTGCACACACAGGGACAGCTGTACACGCGTCCGCTGGTCTCGCCGGTCACATTAAGCGTGCTGGGTTTGCTCCTGATTGCGCTGGGGGTGTGGGCGTTTACCCGCCCCAAGCCGGTGGAGATATTGGAATTTGCGGTGGAGCCGTCCACTATCCAGCAGGGAGGTACCGCCGTACTCCGCTGGCATGTGGCGAACGCCTCCGAAATCAGCATCACACCCGATATCGGCGTCGTCAAGGAGACCGCCGGTAGCAGGCAGGTTCTTCCCGCGCAGACCACCACCTACCATCTCATGGCTCGTGGACGAGGCGGCGTGGCTGAAAAAGAGGTTATCCTGACCGTTCTGCCCGCACCGGAACCGCCGCCTCCTACCATCCTCTCGTTTAAGGCGGAACCGTCACAGGTGACCAAAGGCGACCCCGTTATCCTGAGCTGGCAGGTGCAGAACGCCACCAAGCTGCTGCTTAGCCCGCTTGGGGAGCTGGACCCGTTGCTCACCTCGGTGCGCGATACGCCTGCCCTCACCACCACCTACACGCTGGTCGCCATCAATTCCGCCGGACGTAAAGTGGAGAAGAAGGTCACGGTAAAGGTGCGTGACCCGAACGCGCTGGAGGTGCTGGAGTTCAAGGCGGAGCCTTCGGTTATCACTGCAGGGGAGACGGTCACTCTGCGCTGGCGGGTACAGGCTGCCTCGCGGGTAATCATCGATAACGGGGTAGGTGAGGTGGCGCCTCAGGGAGAGACCGTCGTCTCACCCACACAGGATACTACCTACACTCTCACCGCGACGAACGATGCCGGAGAGGTGGTGACGAGAAGCGTCAAAGTGACGGTGACCACCACTCCGCCGGTGACCACGCCTCCGTCGGTGAACCCCGCTCCACCGGGGCGGTAGTCCTCCCGGAGACTCTGTCCGGTTTCAGCAGGCGCACCGAAGCATTGCTGGTCAGATGGTACCATCCGCTTACGGGCAATCGCCAGACCGGCTGTGTTGCTTGCCAGCGGGTTTTACCCAGCTGCAGAGTCGCCCTCCTGTCCTCTGCCTGAACCTGCCATTGCCCGGACGGCAGCCACAACCGGGTTGCGCTGTCGGGCGGGGTAATGTGTACCTCGTCCGATTCTCTAACCGCCTCGGTAAACGCCCTCCACAGCGCGATGGGTTGGGGCTCCGCGAGCCGGGCAAAGGTTGCCCGAAGCGTCGCACTGCCGTACACACTGTCGATATACAGCACCATTCCGATGAGCGTGCCCATTCCGGTGGCATCCACCCGCTTGAGGTCTTTCTCGGACACGCCGCCTGCGAGCCAGCGTTGACGCAGGGGTGCACATCGCTGTTGTACGAAGCTCCGTAGTTCGGAAGTGGGAGCTCCACAAGCGTCCTCGGGAGAGATCTGGCCGTTTTGCACCAGCGGCTCCAGCCATGTCAGCAAAAGGCGTTCCCCCATATAGCCGTTTGCCCACGGCTCGGGGGCGGTGTAGCCCGTGATTCCCGGAAACAGAGCGTGCGAAAACTCATGCGCCACCTCGCGCAACCATTCCAGCCGGTCGCGAATCTCCTGAATCGAGTAGATATAGAGATTATTTCGCCACTGCTCACCACCGGCGTTGCCCTGTCGACACAACCACACGTTCAACACCCGCTCGCCCTGCAGGTTTACCTGTAGCCGTAGCCTCTGCCAGGCAACCTCCTGCAGGCGCAGGAGCAAACGACACACCTTTTGCGCCTCAGGCAGGTCTTCTGTCTGCTGAGCATAGACGCGAAATCGTAACTCAGGTTGGCTCAGGTATTCGGTGCGAAAGTAGCCATAGCAGGCGACGGTAAATCGCCAGCTGTGTTTGGGGTCTGTTCGAGAGATGCCCATCTGGTTCAGACGGCGAGTTACCACAACCGCTCCCGTAGCGGGTGTTAACGGTTCCAGCGTTTGCGCCTCGAAGCCCTGTTGTGCTGAGGCATTCCACAGGGGCGGGGGAGGAGGGTGTTCCGTCTCTTCGTCTGTTCCCCCGGTCACTGCAAACAGGAGCGCGACTACAAGGGCGAGAGCCACTCCTCGGTTGCGGCAAAAGCGTTGTGATTGTGTATGGATTCTACCGATTCGCATTCCACCTTAAACCGTCTGATACCCGGTAGCTGCCTCAACGCCAGCACCGTGTCGCGCAACATGTCTTCCACGAACTTGGCGTTATCGTACGCGGACTCGGTCACATGCTTCTCATCGGGGCGCTTGAGTACAGGATACAACGGACTGCTACCCTGTTCCTCCAGCAGCCTGCAGAGCTCCTCCATGTCCGGTTCCCGAGCAGAGGGGAGCAGTTCGATCTCCGCGCGGATGTAGGCTCTCTGGTTGTGCGCACCGTATAGTGCAATCTGCTTACTGCATGGGCACAGCGATTTCACCGGCACATTCACCCTGACAAGGCGCGTGCAGGTACCATTTTCCAGCATCACCACCCATTCTGCATCCGCATCCAGCCAACCGGTTGCGCCGGTAACGGGGGCACGCTTGCGCAGGAAATACTTAAACCGCATGGTGACCTCAGCGCGGTCAGCCTCCAGCATATCGCGAGCACGATCCAGCATCTTCTGCAATTCACCGAGAGTCAGAGCATGTTGTGTCGTCTCGTCCAGTATCTGCATCAATCGGCTCATGTGGGTGCCCTTTTTGTCGCGCTGCAAGGATACCGCGAAGTCCACCGACGCAACGGTGTGGAAAACATCGTTCCCCTCACCAGCAATCTGCACGGGAAGCTGTACTCCTCGCACGCCTACTCGGGGAATAGGCACCTGGCGACGGTCTTCCTGATTGGCTACATCGGGCAGTGAGACAGCAAATCCGGTTTCTATCATCCTCGTCTCCAACAAATTCGGTTTGCTTCCCTAGATTACCCACTCTTGGTGGCTGGAGTCAACGCTTGGCGAGGATGTTTGGAAATTCCATCCAGAATACAAGCACCAACAGGATAAACCGCTCGCGTGTGCGTTAACGCATCTTTCTTCGCAGAGCGTCGATAGCATTCTGGATGTAGCCGATAAGGTAGCTTTCCTCTGTTTGCAGTCGCTGCTCCAGGACAGGGATTGCCGCAGGCGTACCTGCCTTTGCCAGGGCCTGAATTGCCTCCTTGCGAATACGGGAGTCTGGGTGCTGGGTAGCCAGGCGTAACAACAGAGGTTCTGCTGCCGGGTCACCTAACTCCCGCAATCCCTGAATGGCTCCTTCCTTGAGCACGAAAGAGTCGTCCTGCTCTGCCGCCTTGAGCAGGTCGGGCAACGCTTCTCTAACCTTGAGCACCCCCAGGCTGGCTGCAGCCGCCGCACCGAGAGTGGTTTGGTCGCCACGACGCAGGATATCCCAGTAGATATCTACTGCCTGCTGGGACCCCATTCCGTTCAGAATGCCCATAGCCTCCAGTTTGATCGCAACCCTGACGTTGGGGTCTTTAAGCAGGGCTAGCAAGGCGGGCTCAGCAGGCTTACCGATATGTACGAGCCCCTCTAGAGCGCCGGGTGTCCTCTCATCCAGACCGCGCAGGAGTTCCGCAACTGCCTGTTGTGTACTCATGCCGCTCGTGCGCATCTCCCAGTATACCCATGCAATATCCGTCTCGCCCGGCTCCAGAGGCGCCTGGTAGTAGTAGAAACCATAGGTTGTCGTCCATCTCCTGATGCCCTCTCTCAGCACCTGCATAGTCCGCTTGTCCCCGATGCGTGCCAGCGCACGCACACAGGCGCACGCGACGTAGTCATCATACAAACCGCGACGTTCCTTTGCTCGTTCCATCAATGCATCTACCGCCTCCCTGGCTTGGATAACGCCAAGCGCACGGGCCCCCTGCATGGCTCTCATCAAGGCTCTGTGAACCTCGCGGTTATTTTCCCCGGGGGCTGGTATTGTGGTACAAAGCCATTGTATCATCGTTCGGACGTAAACGTCTCTCCCTGCTGCACGTAGCCTAATGCGCTCGATAGCTAGGCGTGCTAGCTCAGCGAACTCCTCGTATATCCAGCTGGAAGAGTTTTCCCTTTTACTTTGCGCCTCGTAAATCTTGACATAACGTTCCAGGGCAGGTATGAGGTCGGTACCGGCAATATCACCCAGGCGCTCCAGGGCGTACTGCCGAAACCGGGCGTATTCCTCCCCGAGGGGACTGAGGAACAGGTTGCCTGTGTCGTCTGAGCCCTGTGAGCGGAAAAAGTAGGCATCATCCAGATAGCGCAGCAGTGGGGAGGGGTTGCGCTCCGAGGCACGATACATCCGTATCCATTCCAGAGGCGTGGGGTGCAGAATAACTGCCGGCATTTGCAGGGTCGGCTTCAGTTTAAGGGGCGAGTCGCTTACCACAATGCCAGACGACAACAGCATCACGCTCAGTACAGCGAACAGGCTCCAACATGTTTTCATGTTCGTCCTCCTGACGCATCGCCTCGTCAGTAATCGTTGCGACCTCCGACCGACCAGTCGTCCGCGTCTTTGCTTCCGATACGGAATCCTGAGAATGGGGTATTTGCTTCACCCCATTCGCCCCAAAGGTAGGCGTGCATCTCGATGTCTATGTATGCGCTATTCTTGATGGTCTGATCGCCAAACCACCAGCGCGCGATGGAATACGTGAAGGGCAAAATGTATCTATAAAGTGCATCTAAGTTAGGGAACCGAAGTGTATGATCCGGAGCTGCAAAGTGGTACCGCTCAGCTGCAGAAGTTTTTTCATACCTGTCTCTGACCCCGTCACCGTCTCTATCGTAAAACTCGTCCGGAGGACCCGTTCCCGTTTCAGCAGTCGAGTTCCCTGGGAAAAACCAGCCGGGTATTCCTATCTTGTCTTCCGTAAATCCTTCCCAGTTGTTCGGTAGCAGCCAGAGCTTCCGGTGTGCGCTCTCGTGGGCTACTACCCTTCCCACGTGGTCAATACCTCCTGCGGACAAGAATGAAGGATATTCCAGTGGCGCTTCGTCGCTAGGCTGCGTGATCCGCCCTCCGAACAGGTAGATACGCCCACGGTAGCCAAGGGAATGCTCGTGCCCAGGCGGGGCGCAAACTCCCCTCCAGTCAAACATTGCGTGCCAGTTTCGTACCGCGGTGGGAGCATCAGGGGCATAGTAAACAACGTATTGCCCCGCAAGATTTGGATCAATCCCATCAAAGCCTTCTAAAACGTGTCCCCAGTGCCCGTCGTGCCCGGGTTTGGCATCGAACCAGTTCGGTGGATTGCGTTCACCCATGAAGGAGATACCACGAAAGATGTTTTGCCACTCGTCATGGTCGGTTTTGCTGAAGCACAGCGGGAACCGGCGGGTCTTTGTATCCCTTACATACTCATACTCCGGTTCGGGCGGCGGTGGCAGTATTGGCTTCAATCTGCGGAAAGTCGCCGACACGGTTACGTTGAAAAAGTCGTGAGGTTCCGATGGTTGGATAGGCTCTGTGGTAAATATCTCTCCTTTGTCGCCTGAAGCAGTGCCCGGCCATGGAACCTGCCACTGCACCTCGTACAACTCCCAAACCGTCTTGTTCCGACGCGCCGAGAAGGTAAAACGGAGACGAACACAATCGGTAGAGGCTGCGCCAGAGGCTATTGGCGCACTGCTGACAGCGCTACCATCATCACTTATAGCTTGGCAGTCAATGGTAGCGATAGTGGGGTCCTTGACCAGAGTAAACTCCACGTCAGTCACCGCCGCTGGCACAGGAGGAATAGCATCCGGATTACCATCTCTTCGGGGAGGGTCGGTCACATTTTCGTCCCAAATCTTGCATCGTAACTTTACCTGGCGAGAAGATTCGCCTGCCCCAAGCGAAGGTGGTATATATGCGGTGTCAAAGCCTAGAGGATTGAGGAACGCAAAGGAACCTCCGCCGTTGACTATCTCCCACTGTGCCCGCAGTCTTGAGGGCTTCTCTCTTTCTCTGTTCTTCAACTCTACATTGCCATCAGAGGACGTATAAGTAACATCATCATAGTCGAACGCATGTATGTGGATGGGTATCGGCTTGTCGTCCACAGAGCCATCACCGAACTTCTCGTACTGCACCGTTCCCTCAGGAAGTGCCTCTTGGGAAGGATATACCACGATGACCTGGACGGCATCGCCCTTCGAGTAGGCTTTCTTCGCTGAGCGTTGCGCCTTGAGAGCATGAGGCATTCCACTCACCTTCACCCACCATAAACCTGACTGCGGCAGGTGCAGGGTAAACGGCTCACTGCTTTGCACCTCCATCCAGTACACTCTCTGCTCGGGGTCGTCCTCACGCAACGCCTCAATCCGTACCGGCTGTGAAGAGCCCAACCAGTCCTCCAATTCTATAAATCCTGGCAGAGCATAACCCTCATCCGGCGCGGGCTGTCTAGGTAACGCGGGGTCAAACGGTTCCGCGCCAATTGCACCGAAATTGCGCACCACAATGCCGTAATCAAACAGTGTCACTTCCAAATCACCGTCCAGATCGGCACGCGGATCCCAATTGGGGTCATTTGGGGTGCTCCCGAAAGCATTCACCACAATG
This sequence comes from Armatimonadota bacterium, assembly GCA_049969495.1. GTDB lineage: Bacteria > Armatimonadota > HRBIN16 > HRBIN16 > HRBIN16 > HRBIN16. The sequence goes on along the minus strand of JBMFOT010000030.1, from coordinate 13,510 downwards.
CCGAAGTCCAAGAGGGTCACCTCGTTATCGCCGTCGCAGTCGCCGTTGAGCAGGGTAAAGTGCAGGTCTTGCGCTTGCAGGGGAGGCAGCAACAAGCACAGGCTTAAGGCTGCCCAGGCGACAAGGGGGGGGTAGAAAAGCGTGCTTTGCAAGACATCTTGAAGAACCTCCCTACGTCCATCGCCTGTTCCACAGGCTTACTTGCAGTATATACCTGATGTGTAGGCTTGTCCAGTGTTTTTTGGGAGCCGGTAAGGGATTTTTGGGGGCGGGGACGTATAATGACTGAGAAAGGAGGTACACCATGCGCGTTTTGATCGATGGGTATCCTTTTTCTGAACAGACGAAAGATCGCCCATGGGATGAACGGGGCGTGTGGCGTGCTCGCTGGATAGGCTATCCTGAACCGCTTCAACCGCCGGTCGTGCTGGCGTTTCGCAACCGGTTCACGGTCAAACGGGACGAAACAGTGCGCGTGCATGTTTCCGCAGATGAGCGCTACGAGCTCTATCTGGACGGCAAGCGCATCGGCAGGGGGCCGGAGCGCGGTGACCGCCATCACTGGTTCTTCGAGACCTACGACCTGTCCCTCACTGCAGGCGAGCACGTGCTGGTGGCGCGGGTGTGGGTGCTGGGTGACCTTGCCCCGATTGCACAGATGACCCAATCCCCGCAGGGCTTCGTGCTCTGCCCGCAGGAACCGGATTGGGATGATGCCATGGCTACCGGCGTGGCAAAGTGGGAGGTGAAGAAGTTGGACGGTTTCCTCCCCTTCTCCTCGCTGGGCGGGTGGTTCACCGGGGCGATGCTCCGGGTGGACGGCAATCGGGTGCCATGGGGCTACGAGCGCGGCGAAGGCGAGGGCTGGCAACCTGCCCAAGCGCTGGCGCCTGCCAACTCCATGCACCGTGGCGACCGTCTGCCGGAACACGTGCTGCAACCCGCTACCCTGCCCCCGATGATGGAACGCGCCTGGCAGGGAGCGAAAGTGCGCTTCGTGGCGAACCTGCAGGCAGAGAGCACCGCCAACATCCCCGTTCGCCTTGCCGAGCATCTTGCTGAAGAGGCAGACGGCTGGCAGGGGTTGCTGGAAGGTAAATCCTCCTTAACCATTCCGCCCCGTACCGCGCGCCGCGTCATCGTAGATATAGGCAACTACGTGTGCGCCTACCCTGAAGTGGTGCTGAGCGGGGGCAAGGGGGCGTCGGTACGCATCCACTGGCAGGAGGCACTGTATGAGGACCCTCGCCGCAGCGTGAAGGGCAACCGGGACGAGATAGAGGGCAAGACCTTCTGTATGGTATGGCACCTGCAGGACGGCTTCGGTGATACCTTCCTCACCGACGGCGGGGCAGGCAGGCGATTCGATTCCCACTGGTGGCGAGCGGGGCGATACGTGGAGATTGTGGTGCGCACCGCCGACCAACCGCTCACCATCGATAGCCTCACCTTCCTCGAAACGCGCTACCCGCTGGAGCCGGAAAGCACCTTCACCGCCGACGACCCGCGCATTGAGCCTGTTACCCGCATCGCCGTACGCGCCCTGCAGATGTGCTCCCACGAGACCTACATGGACTGTCCCTTCTACGAACAACTGATGTACGTGGGCGACACACGCCTGCAGGTGCTGACCACCTATGCCATCACCCGCGACGACCGTCTACCGCGCAAGGCGTTGCTGATGTTCGATTCGTCACGCATCAACATCGGTATCACGCAATCGCGCTACCCGTCACGCTGGGAGCAGATTATCCCGCCCTTCTCGCTGTGGTGGGTGGCGATGGTGCATGACTACGCCCTGTGGCGCGACGACCTGCGCTTCGTACGCGAGCGGATGCCCGGCGTGCGCAGTGTGATGGAAGCACATCTGGCGCATCGCGACGACGAAGGGCTGTTCCGTGTTATCGACGGCTGGAACTACGCCGACTGGGTACGCAGCTGGCGCAACGGTATTCCCCCTGCGACCGAAGGCATCTCCGGCGTGCACAACTGGCACCTCATCTACACACTCAACCTGTGGGCGCAGCTGGAAGAGGCTGTCGGTGAACCGGAGCTGGCGCAGCGCGCGGCTCGCGCACGCGACGAACTGGCAAAGGTCGCCTCCGAACGCTTCTGGAACGAGGCTCGCGGTCTGTTCGCGGACGACCTGACGCATGAGCACTTTTCCGAGCACACGCAGTGCCTCGCCATCTTGAGTGGTTGTGTGGACGCGGAGAAACAACAACGTATCGCCAGCGTGCTAACCCAGCCCAATAACTTGGCGCAGACCACCATCTACTTCTCGCATTACCTGTTCGAGACCCTGCGCGTACTGGGACGCACCGACCTCATCCTGAAGCGTCTGGACGACTGGTATGCGCTGACCCGAAACGGCTTGAAAACCACCATCGAGTCGCCCGAGCCGACACGCTCCGACTGCCATGCTTGGGGGGCGCATCCGGTGTTCCACTTTTTCGCCACCCTTCTGGGCATTCGCCCCGCTGCACCCGGCTTCCGCGAGGTGATTATCCATCCCCAGCTGGGCGGGCTGAACGAGGCCCAAGGCACGCTCGTGCACCCGCGCGGCGAGGTCTCGGTACGCTGTCGGCGCGACGGAGACAAGATGCAGGTGGAGGTGCTGTTACCGACCGGCGTCACCGGTACGCTGGTATCCGGTGAATCCGGACATCCTGTTTCTGACGGCTACAGCCGGATGGAGATACCAAGCAGATGAAATGGTATATTTGACGGGTTCGTCAAGCAATCATCTTGGATATGCCACAGGTTCTTTTCTGTCGTTCTGCACTATCCCATTACATGAGGCGGTCTGGAGACGGTCTCCTCCGGTGCCAGTCGGTCTCCTGCTGGAAAATCTGCGCCAGGGCGAGGATTTTCGCCTCCCCGTACGGTGCGCCGATAATCTCCAGTCCCAGCGGCAAACCGCCGGCGGTAAAGCCCATCGGCACGGAGATAGAGGGCAAGCCCGTCAGGTTGGCAAAACCGCCGTTTCCCCCCATGTTCACCCAGGTCTCGTTCAGGCTGCGGTCCACAGGTGGCGCACCTTGTAACAGCGTCGGCGCCATCAGCACGTCGCAACGCTCGAACACCTTCGCTATAGCACGGGAGGCTTCCGACCGAACCCGCATCGCCCGCAGGTAGTCCACCGCCGAAAGCGCCAGCCCTGACAGCAAACCCACTGCCTGCGACTGGTCCGCCAGCTCACTTACCTTGCCGCTGCGGATGAGGTTCTCAAAAGCGGAAGAGCCTTCCGCTATGATAATCACCTCCGCCGCTTCATTGTAAGGCAGGTCGGGTAGTTTCACCTCCACGAACTCCATTTTGCGCCGTTTGAACACTTCCAGCGCGTCGCGGAAGCACCGCTCGGCATCGGTTGCGTTGTTCTTCGCGAAGTCCACCGGTAGTAAGCCGATGCGGAAGCCATGGTTTCTCCACGCGGAGAAGCGATAACGGAACGACACATCGCTACTCGATGGGTCGCGCGGGTCATGGCCGGCTATCGCCTGAAGGATATGTGCGCAGTCCTCCGCGCTGCGAGCCAGGGGTCCTATCTTATCCATCGTCCACGAGAGCGCCATCGCTCCGTAACGGCTCACCCGTCCGTAGGTCGGGCGCAAGCCGGTCACCCCGCAGAAAGCGGCAGGCACAGTGATGGAACCCCATGTCTCCGTGCCCAGCGCAAAGCCAACCGCGCCTGCTGCCACTGCCGCCCCCGAACCGCTGGAAGACCCGCCTGCCCAGCGCGTCGTATCCCACGGGTTGAGGCAGGCTCCTGTTAACGAGGCGTGAGCGAACTCGTAGCCTCCCGCCCCTGCCAGTTCAATCATCGCCAGCTTGGCAACCAGCACCGCGCCCGCGCGATGCAGTCGTTCGATAACGGAGGCATCGTAGTCAAAGCACTGGTCGCGGTGAGCCGGGGACCCCCAGCGCGTGGGGATGCCTTTGGTGGCGAAAAGGTCTTTGGCACCGTAGGGTATGCCATGCAACACGCCGCGATACTTGCCTGAAGCCATTTCCCGGTCCGCCTGTTGCGCCTGTTGTAAAGCGACCTCTTCGGTGATTTCCGCAACCGCACGCAGGGCGGCTCCGCGCGTGCGCAAAGCCTGCAGGTACGCCTGTGTGAGCTCCACCGAAGAGATTTTGCGCGACCTGAGCAGCTTCGCCTGTTCGGTGACAGTGAGGAAAAGCAGGTCGTCGCTCATCTTCTCTCCTTCCGCAAGGGGTGTGGGTGAAACACAAAGGCGGGTTCGGAACCTTCGGGCAAGGGACAGGCGCGCAGGCTTTCCAGCGTCTTCTGCATGGATTTGACCGCCTCTGCCACCTTTTGCGCCTGCTCGGAAGGCATCGGGGCTGGCAGCCAGGCGTTCACCACTGCCGACACGCTGTCCGCCGACGGAGCAGATGGCTCCTGTGCCCTGCTTCCCGCGGCCAGAGCGACCCCGGAGGTCATCAGTGCGAGATGGAACTGACGTCTGGTCATCAAGGGTTTGCTCATCTACTCATCCCCTATCGTGCCGAAGTTGCGCACCAGGATACCGAAGTCGAACAGCGTCACCTCCTCATCGCCGTCCAGGTCGGCGTCGGGGTTCCAGTTAACATCGCCCGGTACACTCCCGAACGCAGCAACCAGCGCACCGAAGTCGAACAGCGTCACCTCATTATCGCCGTCGATGTCACCGTTGGTCAAGGCGAAGTCCACCTGTGCATTCTTCTCCAGTGAGACGCCCGTCACCGTTTGCCTCAGCCAGTGCGAGCCCTTCGCAGAGAGGTCAAACGTCCCCCACAGCGCGGTCTGGAATTGGTATTCCCCCGTGTCGCTCAGCGCAACCACATGCGTCTCCAGCGGTGTGCTCTCGCCGGAGGGGCGCACCTCTATCGGTATGTTCATTCCACCCGTCGGCGCAGTGTAATCGCCCAGCGTCACTACCCCACTCACCGTACGGTAGCTCGCCGCACCGTTGGCAGCAATCGTGTAAGTGCCGTTTACGCGCGTGCGCACCTCGTTCAGGGTGAGGTCAAATAGCAGGTGCGCCACATCTCCGGGTGGAAGGACGGTAGGTAAATCCATCGCAAACTGCGGGATAGGCTGATTAGGCGTATCCACGTCTGACCAGTCAATGGTGTTCACCGAGAGGATGGTGGCGGAATCACCCTGTATCTCTACTTCCCCTGCCAATGCCAACGGATTGGGATTGGAAGTGGTTTCCAAGACGTACCCTTGCATTTCCGCATGGATGAACAATACCACCGTGGGTGCGACAGCGAAAGCGTAGCGGTTTCCACCCACCGGGGTGAGTGTGCCTACCGCCGGGTCACCTGTTTGAGTAACGGTCAGTTGGGTCACCAGAATCTCTCCCACCGGCACGGTAAACCGTCCGGCAGGATAGGTGGAGGTGGGGTTGCGTGTGCGAAAGCCGTCGGTGGCAAACTCCGCGCTGGCAGGCAGGCTGACCGCGCCCGAATGCAACAGGTCAGAAAAGAAATCAAGCAGCACAACCTGTCCTGCTTCAGGATGGAAGACCATACTGAACGTGCCTGCTGGCTTGGACGCGACATTGCCTTCTACCGACGGGTTCACCTCCACCGGAACCGGCACGTTCTCGGTAGAGCCAAAACTACCGAACAGACCGGGTTTGGTGCGTGTGCCGGTGGGGTTGGTGTTCGGGTCGTAATTGCCGATCAAAGTGCCGCTGGTAAACGCCTGGAGGGAGACGTTCACGTTCAGGTCGCTATCCGCGGGCGACATCACGAAATCGTACTTGCGCTGTGCACTGGCAAGAGCGCAGGAAAGCACCAGCAAGAGAGGCACCAGCATCTTTCGAAAGTACATCTGACGTTCACTCCTTTCTTCTTAGGTATATGATGACACGGATGATGTTGCCATCCCGCCACTATCAGGACGATCACGCTTGGCGAACTGATAAGGAAGCGTGGTCATCACCAGAAGGGACTCTATCTACGCAAATAGTTTAGCGTATCGTTTCAGCGCTGTCAATGGGGCATCCCACTCCCGTAAAGGCACGGGTTTTCGCTCGAAACCGCAAAACCTTCAGGTATGCATGGCACCTTTTTGCCTCTTCTTCCGTATATACTGTATGAGCCCTGCTGCAGGAACCGCGTCGTTTGACACCGAGCAGGGCTTTCGGTATACTATCCGACGGTGGTTTTTGCGACAAACCCCATATCACAGGGCGCCAACCAAAAGGAGGCATGGCACGTACGATGGAGTCAGCCATCAAGATCGAAGGACTAACCAAAGAGTACCTGAACAAAACAACCGGTAAAATGGTCCGCGCGGTGGACGATTTGCATCTGGAGGTATACAGGGGAGAGATCTTCGGTTTCTTAGGACCCAACGGCGCGGGCAAAACCACAACCATCAAAATGCTGCTCGGGCTCATTTTCCCCACCAAGGGAGATGCCTGGATTTTCGGCAAGCCGATTGGCGATGTCAGCGTCAAGAGGCAGATTGCCTATCTGCCCGAAAGCCCGTACTTCTACGAGTACCTCACGGGGCGTCAGGTGCTGGATTTCTACGCCCGCCTGTTCGGCATTCCCGCCGATGAGCGCAAAAAGAAGGTCGACACCTTGCTGGACATGGTAGGATTATCGCGCGACGGCGACAAGACCCTGCGCAACTACTCGAAGGGAATGCTGCAGCGTATCGGTGTTGCTCAGGCGCTGATCAACGACCCCGAGCTGCTGTTCCTGGACGAGCCGACATCTGGTCTGGACCCGATGGCACGCATCGAGATTCGCGACCTGATTATCCGCCTGAAACAACAGGGCAAGACCGTCTTCCTCAGCTCGCACCAGCTGCTGGAGGTGGAACTCATCTGCGACCGCGTGTCCATCCTGAACCGCGGCAAGCTGCTCAAGGCGGGCAAGCTGGACGAACTGTTGCCCAGTGGGCGCGTGGAAATCGTCGCCGAGAACGTTTCGGACGACGGCGTTATCGCCAAAATCCGCGACGCAGGCGGCGTGGTGCAGCGACAGGATGGGCGCATCGTGGTGCAGCAACCGGATGACGCCTCCGTGAATAAAGTGGTGGACATCATCCGCAGCGCGAACGGAACCATCCGCTCGCTGACCCCGCAGCGGCGCACCCTCGAAGAACTCTTCGTTTCCACCATTGAGGAGGTCGAAAAGAGATGACAGCGGTGATGGCAATCGCTTACAACACCGTGCGCGAGGCGCTGAGCCGACGTGTGGTGTTGTTGTTCCTGTTTGGGGCACTCGTGCTGATTATCTTATCGCCCCTGTTCAGCTTCCTCTCCCCACGCGAGGAGCTGACCCTGCTCAAAAGCCTCGGGCTGGGTGTCATCCAGCTCGCTTCGATGTTCATCTGTATCGTGATGGGCATCTCGTTGATACCTGCCGAGATCGAGCGACGCACCATCTACACGGTGCTCTCCAAGCCGGTGCAGAGATACGAGTTCGTGCTGGGCAAGTTTCTGGGCGGTATCCTGACGATGCTGTTCAACATCTTGTTTATGGGCATCGTCTTCTTCGCGGTGGTCGCCTGGCGCGCTAATCCCAAACAGGCTCTGGACCTCTGGAAGGGCTTCATGATGATTTTCTTCCAGATGAGCATCCTGGTGTCGCTGGCGATTTTCTTCTCGGTGTTCCTGACCCCCTTTGTCAACTTCTTCATGTCGCTGGGGGTATACATCGTGGGAACGCTTTCCAGCGTCACCGAGTCGCTCATGAAGGGTGAGAACCGTACCGTTATCCAGAAGGGCATCGGCGCGGTGCTGCACTACCTGCTGCCGCAGTTCGGCAACTTCAACATCCAGAACAAGATTATCCACCCCGAAACACGCATCATCAACGAAGGGGTGTACTATATCCAGAATATCGGATACGCCATCCTGTATATCGCGGTGCTGCTCATCATCGCGGTCATCATCTTTGACCGGCGCGAGGTGTAACCATGCGACGCACGCAGATGATACTGGCTATTCTCGTGCTATGGGTGCTGAGCGCAGCACTGCAGACCGCGATTGACCCACATCGCAAGCAGTTCGAGCCAAAGGTGCAGGGGCTGTTCGGTAAGATGACCGGCTTGCCCACCGAGTACATCTTCGGCACGATGCTGGGCTTCCGCGAAGTGGTAGCAGGAGCACTGTGGGTGCGTGCCGACTCGTTCTTCCATGAGGGCAACTACGACGCCATCCTGCCCATCATCCGGCTGGTGACGTGGCTGGACCCGCATAATCTGGATGTGTACAGCACCGGTGCGTGGCATATCGGATACAACTTCACCGATACCGAGCAACGCTCGGACCGACGCTACCTCTCCGCCGCACTGAAGCTGCTGGAGGAGGGCGTGGAGAACAACCCGGACGTGTACGACATGTACTTCGAGATGGGCTGGATGTGGTACGACAAGGTTAAGCAGGCAAACAACTCGGTGCAGTGGTTCCAGAAAGCTTATGAGTTCCCCAACCGCCCAGATGAGTACTCGCCGGGTATTCCGCCCGCTCGAAGACATATGCTGGCGCACGCCTGGGAGAAAGCGGGATTAATTGACCAGGCGCTGCTCACCTGGCAGGATATTCTGCAGAAACATGAGCAGTACTACCAGCAGCATAAGAAAGAGTACATGGCGCGCGTACAGATAGATGTTGCAAAGCACAACTACACCCTTACCGAGCTTCGCCAGTACAGACGCTACCTGAAGCAGCCGCCGGACACGCAGCCGCCTATCGATGTCAAATTCGACGTGAAGGTGCGCGTGGTGGAGCCCAAGATTATCGAGGTCTCCGGCACGGTGGACCTGGGCAACTATTTCGATGAGCAAATGCAGAAGATGGACTTCCGCCCCGGACGCGTGGACGTAGTGCTGCGCGATGAGGGATATAAATCTTCTATCCTGCCCACCGATGAGAAAGAGGCAGGCGAAGTGTGGCGGCAGAAGGTGTTTACCTTCGACGTGCCGGACGTGACCATCATGCAGGAGCAGATAGCTATCATCAAAGGCAAGTTCAAGCGCAAGATCGATATGAGCAAAGACCCGATGATGTACAGCTTCAAGGCTCCGCGCTACGTGGTCACGGTGCGCTTCAACCCGCTGTATGCCCCGCCACAAACGCAAGACCGCATCGGCTGGCGTGGGGAGGGGTTAACGGACAAACGATACCTGCGTGTGGACCAGGTGACCACCGTGGACAAAGATGGTAAAACCTACACCGTGCCTGTGCGCCGGGTGCGCAAGCATCTGCTGCTTACGCGCGAGCAACTGCTGAGCGGCAAAGGCGAGGCGGTAGATTACACGGGGCTGGAATAGCCCTGTCCGATGTGTTACAATAAGTGATAGAGTAGCCGTGCTAGCCGGGGAGCTAGCGGTGCCCTGTACCCGCAATCCGCTATAGCGGGGGTGAACTCCTGCCCGCGGTGCCGTCTTGTGGGCAGTGCCTGCGTAAGTGGCGCTGATGGTTGGGCGCTGCGCAACGGCTGACGTGCCAACCCCGCCAGGTCCGGAAGGAAGCAACGGTCAACACGCTCTCCGTGTGCCGCAGACCTACCCAGCCGGAGTCAACTGCGCAGGTCGACACCCGGAAGGCGCGCATCAACGGCAGGTGCACGGCTACTCTATCACTTCCCGTTTGTGTGCCCAATGAGGATGAATATCGGACGATGCCCGCTGTTGTGTCTGTGGCTCGCGCTGTCGCTGGTGTCGGTTGCCCGGTCGGCAGAGCGTGAGGTGCGTTTCCAGAGCGATGGGGTAGTACTGGTCGGCACTCTAACTACTCCCGACGGAGCCACCAAACACCCCGCCCTGTTGATGATCCCGGGCAGTGGTGCGGTAGACCGCAACGGCAACGGTGACGGATTGAACACCGACCTCTACCGCCAGCTGGCGCAGCGACTGGCGCAACTGGGTTATGTGACCCTGCGTTACGATAAGCGCGGGATCGGCGCCAGCAAACTCCCCGAGAAAGAGCAGGATAAGACCTCTCTTTCACAGCTCGCCCGCGACGCGGTAGCCGCCTACAACTTTTTGCGCCAGCAAGCGGAGGTAGACGATCAACGTGTAGGTCTGTTGGGCTACGAAGACGGCGCGTTAATCGGGATGGCGATGGCTGCTGAAATGCCGAAACCGCCTAAGGTACTGGTGTGTCTGGCGCCTCCCGGACGCACGCCGGCCATTATCCTGCGCGAGAACCTACAACAGCGATGGCGCAGTGAGGGGATGTCGGCGGATAAGATTCAGCGTCGGCTGGGGGATTTCGACGCCGCAATCGCCGCGCTTTACTATCGTTTGCCACTGCCCCCCCTGCATGAAGACGTTGCTCCTTATTTCATGATGCCCGACCGCCCCTACCTGCAGGAGTTCTACTTCGAGAACCCTGTGGCGCGACTCAAGGCGGTGAAAATCCCTGTGCTGTTGCTGTTCGGGGAGCTGGATAGAAGGGTCTCGCCCAAACAGGACGGCGAGCTGCTGTACCAGCAAGCGCGAGGTGCAGGAAACAGCAAGGTGGTGTTGAAAGTAATCTCCGGCACAGCCCATGCGTTCAAGGTGTCTCCAACGGGCGACACGCAGGACGTGTTGACGAACCCGCAGGTTCCCCTCGCGCCCGGGCTGGTGGACGCATTAAAGGAATGGCTCTCCGCCAACCTGTAAACTATGGCACACGTCACGCTGTACAGGAAATACCGCTCGCAGACGTTCGAGGATGTTATCGGGCAGCAGCATGTAACCCAGACGCTGCAAAACGCCATCCGAACGGGTAAGGTTGCTCATGCCTATCTGTTCTGCGGACCGCGCGGCACCGGCAAAACCACTACCGCTCGTCTGCTGGCAAAGGCGCTGAACTGCGAGCAGGGACCAACCCCAACCCCCTGTGACCGGTGCCCGATGTGTATCGCTATCCGCGAAGGCAGAGCGGTGGACGTGATAGAGATGGACGCCGCCTCCGAAACCGGCATCGACGATGTGCGCGAAACGATTATCGAGAACGCCCAGTATATGCCCCAGCAGGCGCGTTACAAAGTGTATATCATCGACGAGGTGCACGACCTCTCCACCAAAGCCTTCGACGCCTTGCTCAAAACGCTGGAAGAGCCTCCTCCGCACGTGGTGTTTGTGCTGGCGACCACGGAGGTACAGCGCGTGCCCATCACCATTCGTTCGCGCTGTATCCGCTTCGACTTCCGCCGCGCCTCGCTGGAAGACCTGATACTGCGCATCAACACCGTGCTGCAGCGTGAAGGATTGACCGCCGAGCAGGAGGCGGTGCAGGCGATTGCCCGTGTGGCGGACGGCTCCTTCCGTGACGCGCTCAGCCTGCTGGAGCAGGTGCTGGCTTACGCAGGAGGGCATGTGGACTACGAGACGGTGCGCTCGGTGCTGGGCATTGTAGACGAGGAGGCGGTGGGCGCGGTGATTAACGCCGCCGCGCGCGGCGACGTGGCAAAAGCATTGACGGCGGCAGACGAAATGGTGCGCAGAGGCAGCAGTGTGCGTACCGTTCTGGAGGCGATTGCCCAGCGTGTGCGCGACCTGCTGTATGCCCGCGTCGGTGCGCTGGACGAAAGCTTGCCTGCAGGGCAGCTCGTCGCGCTGAAGGCACAGGCACAGCATTTCACTCCCGATGCGCTGGGCAGGATGCTGGACATTCTGATACGCGCTCAGGCGCAGCTGCGCAACGTGCCCCAGCAGCGCGTGCTGCTGGATATGGCGATGGTGCAGATAGCCAGCATCAAACGCGAGAGCGAACCGGGCGCGCTCACCACCGATGCCCAGAAACCGGTGAAACCGGACGTCCAGACAACATCCCCTGCCGGTAGGGCAACGGTGAAAGGCACCGTTACCGCGACAACTGCCCCTGCCGAGCAGACGAAACCGGCGCCTGTACCGTCGTCTCCACCCGAAGCGAGCACCGGCAGCGCGAAACCCTCTTCTGAACCGGTGGCGACCCTGCAACCTGCCTCCGACGCGCCGGAACTGCTCAAGATGGTGCAGGCACGCTGGGAACAGATCATCGCCAGAGTGGCGGAGCGTAGCCGAGGTGGCGCCGAGGTGCTCCGGGATGCCCGACCGGTACGCATGGAAGGGGAAAACACGGTGGTGCTGCAATTCCACAAAGAGTTTCCCTACTCGCAAATGCAATCTGACAAAAGACGACAGTTTGTAGAACAAACCATTTCGCGCATTCTTGGCGGTAGGGAGATCATTCTGCGATGTGAGCTGCTGCGAGCAAATACCGTACCCTCTAACCAGCACGCCGATGAAGCGGAGCAGGATGTAGAGGAGATCAACGGTGAACAATACGCCCGGGAGGTCGCACAGACTTTCAACGGTTACATCGAACTTGAGGGAGGATAAAATGCGAAATCCTTTTGGCGCGAACCCGCGCGACCTGCAGCGGATGCTAGAACAGACCATGCAGCAGATGCAAAAGGCGCAGGAAGAGCTGAAAAACCTGCGGATAGAATCCTCGGTAGGCGGTGGCGTGGTGAAGGCGGTGGTGGATGGCACGGGCGAACTCATCTCCATCGAGATTAACCCTGTGGTAGTAGACCCAAACGATGTAGAGATGCTGCAGGACCTGATTGTTTCCGCCGTCAACGAAGCGCGGGAACAGGCGGTCGCCGAAGCCACCCGGCGAATGACCTCGCTTCCTGGTATGCCCAATCTCGACCTGGGGAACCTGTTCTGAGCGATGGAGTACGCCAAGCCTCTGGCAAAACTAATCCGTGAGCTGGAAAAGATGCCCGGTGTGGGACCCAAATCCGCCCAGCGGATGGCGTTCCACATCCTGCGCATGCCTGAAGAGGAGGCGCGCACGCTGGCAGAGGCAATCCTGGAGGTGAAAGAGCGTATCACCACCTGCAAACGCTGCTTCAACTTCACCGACGAGGAGCTGTGCCCCATCTGCCGTAACCCCTCGCGTGACGCCTCGGTGCTGTGTGTGGTGGCGGACGTGCGCGACCTGATGGCGATTGAACGCACCCAGGAGTTTCGGGGGCAGTATCATGTGCTACAAGGGGTTATCTCTCCGATGGACGGCGTCAGCGCGGAACATCTGCGTATCCGCGAGCTGCTGCAAAGGTTGCAATCGGGACAAATCCGCGAGGTGATTATCGCCATGAACCCCACCATCGAGGGGGATGCTACCGCACTATACCTTTCCAAACTGATTAAACCGCTGGGAATCCGCGTGACACAACTGGCACACGGGATGCCCGTTGGCGGTGACCTGGACTATGCCGACCAGGCGACGCTCATCTCTGCCCTCGAATGGCGACGGGAATTGTAACCCCGCCCACCCACTGTAATATACCCCTTTTGGTGCCGATAATATGGCAGAGGCAATTCCCGGTGTATGGGCGCACACCGGAAGGATGCACTTCGTTGCACCCTTGCTTCATCGGCTGTAACGAGATTCTTCGCTTGCGCTCAGAATGACAGGGTGAGCGTGTGCTCCTGTCATGCTGAGCGTCAGCGAAGCATCCCAAAGTGGCGATAGAACGAGTGTAGTCCAGTGGGGCCGATCAGGGCACAGCA
>JBMFOT010000029.1:0-42624 GCA_049969495.1 Armatimonadota bacterium | reverse complement strand
GTTATCTTTGGGGAAGCTGGATTACCCTCTCGCACCTGTTCATCGCCGCTTTCGCAATGTATACGCTCTCCGGACCTTTCGAGGTCATTTTCGGGTCGGGAGAAGTTCCTCCATTCTCGCCCCCTTTTTACGTACAAGAGTGGCTAATTGACGCAGCGGTCGCGGTGCTGGGTTTTGCATGGGCAACGCTGCTTTTTCGCTTCGCCTATCGTTTGCGGCAGAATCCGCTGATACGTCGTATCGACTATATGCGCATAGCTTTGCTGCTTATACTTCTTGCCACTGTCGGAGAGCTGGTCAACCTGATGAGAGCAGGAGGCATTGCCACCCTGCTGGCAGGTAAGGCTGCATATCAGGCTGCAACTGCCGACCTCAAGCTGACTTTTCCTTCGCCCAGCTTTGCTTTGCTGGCTTTTGCGTTTCTGGGACTACACTACGGTTCATCACTCGCAGGGTCACATCGCGGGGAAAACAGGAGTTCGCAGCGCTCTGGAGGTGTGCTGTTTCTCGTTGTCTCTGTCCCCCTTTTGTTCATTCACCTCATTTTGGGGCAACGGCTGGAGATAGCTTCCTACTTTGCTGCTTTTCTACTCGGCATTACCTATCAAAGAGCTATCAGACGTTTTCCGATCAAATGGGCGGTTGGCTTGCTGGTTCTCTATCTCGTTCTTTCCCCTTTATACGGTTTCCGCTGGGCTTTTCCGATGTGGCTCTCCGGCGAATCGCTCGATCTGCCGGCTGACACGATTCGGAAACTACTGCTCAGTTCTTTGAACCCTGCTGTTAACGAATTTGGGGCACCTTTCGGGAATTACAGCATCGTGATGCAGACCGGCACCGACACACTATATTACGGTTCCACTTTTCTACGCGACCTGACAGTGGTTATCCCGGGCTTCCTGTACCCTGGTGAGAAACCAACGAGCATCGTTTACGAGTTCCGTAACCGGTTCTTTGCAGAGTGGTCGCTGAGGTCGCGGATATCCGGCACAGCGTTCTCCAGCCTTCTGGAAGCGCGGATGAACTTCGGGGATCTCGGTGCACCGCTGGTTTTCTTCCTGTATGGTTCTCTGTTGGGGCTATTCGAGATTCTGCGGAATCGATATTTGTCACCCTGGTTCGCCGTGTTCTACTGCAGCTTCGGCATGTTTGCGCTGGTGGTGCACCGTAGCAGTACCGGCGGTACATTGAGCGGCTACTTGTGGATAGTGGGCATACTTGCTATGGTATGGATTGGAACGCGGTCATGGGTGAGGCACAAACAAGGGACGGTACATCTATCCTCTTCCTCATCAATAGCCTAGCCTTTGGGGGGGCAGAAACCCAGCTGGTGCGCGTTGCTACGCGCCTGAAGCGACGTGGCTGGAACGTGAAGGTGGTTACCTTAATCCCTCCGACGGCGTACGTGGACGAACTGGAGCATGAGGGCATCACGGTGACCACGCTGGGTATGCGACGGAAGATGCCCGACCCTCGTGCCATCCTGCGATTGGCTCGTGTGGTGCGGTTGTGGAAACCGAACATCGTGCATAGCCACATGGTGCACGCAAATCTTCTGGCGCGTCTCACACGCCTGTTCGCTCCTGTGCCGGTGCTTATTTCCAGCGCACGAAGCATCACCGAGGGCAGCCGCCTGCGCGAGATATTGTACCGCCTTACCGACCCGCTTTGCGATATGACCACCCATGTTTGTCGGGCAGGCGCGGAGCGGTATGTGAAGATAGGAGCTGTGCCTGCTCACAAAATACGGCATATCCCCAACGGGATAGACACCGACCTTTTTCGCCCCGACGAGGAGATGCGGGCAAGGTGGCGTTGTGAACTGGGTGTGAACGAGGCTTTCGTGTGGCTGGCAGTAGGGCGGTTCGAACCTCCGAAAGACTATCCGAACCTGCTCACCGCCTGCGCCCGGGTGGTGCAAAGTCATCCGCACAGCCTTTTACTGCTTGCCGGCGACGGTCCGCTGCGCGGCGAAATGGAAGGGATGGCATGTTCGCTGGGAATACAGCATCGTGTCAGGTTTTTAGGTGTTCGGCGAGATGTGCCGCAGCTGATGAACGCGGCGGATGCCTACGTCATGTCCTCCTCACGCGAAGGCTTGCCTAATGTTTTGCTGGAGGCACACGCTACCGGTTTACCTGTTGTCGCTACCGATGTGGGGGGCAATCACGAGATTGTACGGGATGGTGAGAGTGGTTTCATTGTGCCTTCCCGCAACCCGGATGCCTTAGCCGGGGCGATGCAGCGCGTGATGGGCATGAGTGAGCGTGAACGTTTGCAGATGGGAGCGGTGGGCAGACAGCATATTATCGAAAACTATAGCATGGAGCGTGTGGTGCAACAATGGGAAAACCTGTACCGCGAGCTGCTGAGCAGGAAAGGCGTTCAGAGCGCCCCACAGCCATGATAAAACTGGTGCATATCACCACCTCGCCGCTGTTCCTGACCTTCTTTCGGGGACAGGTAGCGTACATGAAGGCGAGGGGTTTGCGCCTTGGCTTTATTACTTCGCCGGGGGATTGGCTGGAGCAGTTCGTGCAGAGGGAAGGGGTAGAGGCTTACCCTGTGCTCATGCACCGGCGCATTACCCCCCTGCATGATGTGCTCGCGCTGGTGCGCATCTACCGGATACTGCGTCGTATTCGCCCACATATCGTGCACGCTCACACGCCGAAGGGCGGATTGCTGGGAACGGTGGCGGCGTGGCTATGCCGCGTGCCTGTGCGAATATACCATATTCGCGGACTTCCCCACCTTGCTGCCTCAGGTGCGAAGCGTCGCCTTTTGTGCTGGAGCGAAAAAGTCGCCTGCAGACTGGCGCATCAGGTATTGTGCGTCAGTCATTCCATTCGGCAGATTGCCATCGAGGAGGGTTTGTGTCCTGCTCACAAGATAAAGGTGCTGGCTTCGGGAAGCGGTCAGGGCGTGGATGCTGAAGAACGGTTTAACCCCAGCCGGTTTGATGAGCGGGAGAAGCAGAAACTGCGCTCCCAACTGGGTATTCCTGAAGAGGCTCTGGTGGTTGGCTTTGTGGGCCGGATAGTGCGCGATAAAGGAATAGTGGAGCTTGCAGAGGCGTGGCGCAATTTGCGTGAGGATTATCCTCAGGCGCACTTGCTCCTTGTGGGCGATTATGAACAGCAGGACCCTGTGCCTGGCGAGGTGCGGAAACTGCTGGATAACGACCCACATGTGCACATTACCGGCTGGTTAACCGACACCGCACTTTATTACGCTCTTATGCACCTTCTGGTACTGCCCTCCTATCGCGAAGGGTTTCCCAACACGCCATTGGAAGCGGCGGCGATGGAACTGCCCGTTGTTGCCACAGACATTCCCGGTTGTCGAGACGCGGTAGAGAAGGAGCAAACTGCCCTGCTGGTGCCCCCGAGAGATGCCCGTGCTCTGGAACGTGCTATTCGCTGCTATCTGGATAGCCCGTTACTGCGTCAACAGCATGGTCAAGCCGGACGAAGACGTGTGTTACAGTATTTCAGGCAGGAGATACTCTGGCAGGCGTTGTATGAAGAATACGTGTCGTTGTTGAGAAGTAAGAATATTTCGCCTGCGCAAGAACAATCGCCATGCGGTCACCCCTGTTGAAACGTTTCGTGGATATACTCGGGGCAAGTATAGGGATTGTACTTACCACTCCGCTCATGCTTATTCTGGCAGTGCTGGTGCGCGTCACGATGGGCAAGCCGGTGTTGTTTCGTCAAAAGCGCCCCGGACTGCATGGAAAGCCCTTCGTCATGCTCAAATTTCGCACCATGACCGACCGGCGCGACGTGAACGGCGAACTTTTACCCGATGAACTGCGTCTAACCAGATTCGGGAAATGGTTACGCAGTACCAGCCTAGATGAACTACCGGAACTGTTCAATGTGCTGAAAGGGGAGATGAGCCTGGTGGGCCCGCGTCCTTTGCTCATGGAGTACCTACCACGCTACACTCCCGAACAGGCACGGCGGCATGAGGTGAAGCCCGGCATCACCGGTTGGGCGCAAATTAACGGAAGAAACGCATTGAGCTGGGAGGAGAAGTTCAAACTGGATGTGTGGTACGTGGATAACTGGAACCTGTGGCTGGATATGAAGATTCTGTTGCTGACCCTGTGGAAGGTGCTGAAGCGAGAGGGTATCAGTGCGGAGGGGTCTGCCACCATGCCCGTTTTTACAGGTAATGCTGGACAGGAGAGACCGCAGTCTTGCCAGATAAAGAATCCATAGCTATCATCGGAGCAGGGGGACATGCCCGGGTGGTCATCGGCACCCTGCAGGCAGCAGGGCTGCCTGCAGCGGCGGTCTTCGACGATAACCCCTCTGTATGGGGCACGGAGATACTGGGTGTGCCCGTCATCGGTTCCGTAAACCGCCTGACGGAAGAGGGCTATAGCCGGGCGGTTATCGCCATTGGAGATAACGCTACGCGCCAGAGGCTGTCTGTACAATTGCGCGGCATCGAGTGGGTAAGTGTGGTGCATCCACACACGTGGATACACCCCTCGGTGCGAATAGGGGAAGGAACGGTGGTTTTTGCAGGGGTGGTGATCCAGCCCGAAGCACGCATCGGTAACCACGTGATTCTCAACACCGGTGCAACCGTTGACCATGAGTGCATCGTGCATGATTATGCGCACGTCGCTCCCGGCGTGCATCTGGCCGGGCGGGTGGAGATAGGAGAAGGGGCGTTTATCGGCATCGGTAGCAGTGTTATTCAGTGCTGCAAAGTGGGGGCGTGGGCGGTGATAGGCGCGGGAGCGGCGGTGGTGCGGGATATTCCCGATGGTGTCACCGCCGTGGGAGTGCCCGCAAGGGCTCTGCAAACAAGGAGAGAATGATGGAGAAGGCAATGAAGAGAACGCTTGCCCCGTGGCCGCATTTTGGGGAGGATGAGATTGAGGCGGCAGTGCGAGTGATGCGTTCGGGGAAGGTGAACTACTGGACAGGCGAAGAGGGGAGACTGTTTGAGAAGGAGTTTGCCGCCTTCGCCGGATGTGAGTATGCGGTGGCAGTAGCCAACGGCAGTGTGGCGCTGGAGCTGGCGCTGTATGCGCTGGGCATCGGCGAGGGCGACGAAGTGGTGGTTACCAGCCGAACCTTTGTGGCTTCAGCGAGTTCGGTAGTGCTGCGCGGGGCGAAGCCTGTTTTTGCCGATGTAGATGCGGACAGCGGCAACATCACCGCTGAGACCGTTCGTTCGGTACTAACTCCACGCACGAAAGCCATTATCGCGGTGCATCTCGGTGGCTGGCCCTGCGAGATGGATGAAATCATGGCGCTGGCTCGTGAGCGTGGGCTGTGGGTGATTGAGGACTGTGCCCAGGCGCACGGTGCAACCTACAAAGGGCGACCTGTCGGAAGTCTGGGACATGTCGCCGCGTGGTCGTTTTGCCAGGACAAAATCATGACCACCGGTGGCGAGGGTGGAATGCTCACCACCAATGACCGTTCTATCTGGGAAAAGGCATGGTCGTACAAGGACCACGGCAAAAGCTACGACGCGGTGTATCATCGCCAGCATCCGCCGGGTTTCCGCTGGCTGCACGAGTCGTTCGGCACGAACTGGCGGATGACCGAGATGCAATCCGCCATCGGTCGGGTGGCGCTGCGCAAGGTGCCTCGCTGGGTAGCGGTACGAAGGCGCCATGCTGAGATCCTCACCGAACGGTTTCTCCAAACGCCGGGCTTGCGCGTCACGGTTCCCCCGGACCACATTGGGCACGCCTACTACCGGTACTACGTTTTTGTTCGCCCGGAATCGCTGAAGCCCGACTGGAGCCGTGACCGTATCATGGTGGAGCTGAACCAGCAAGGTATTCCCTGCAATGTGGGCAGTTGTAGTGAGGTGTATCTGGAGAAATCGTTTGAGCGAGCCGGGCTCCAGCCTCCTCAGCGACTGCCGGTAGCGAAGCAGCTCGGCGAAACCTCCCTGGCGTTCCTGGTGCATCCCACCTTGAGTGAGGAGGATATGCAGGACATTGCAGATATGGTCGCGAAAGTGATGCACAAAGCCTGCCGATAATTTTACGGGTTTCGTTAAGGGTATACCCGCCGTGAGGTGGGAAGAGTGAGCTCGCTTCGCGAGTACAGCGGGAGGAGATTGGAAAAATGCATTGGCGACGGCGAATAGACAGCGACATTGTGGTGCGTGCGCTGGCAGATGCTCTGATGGTGAACCTGTCGCTGGTGTTTGCGCTCTTATTCCACTACCTGTGGGTAGTGGGGGTAACGGGTGTTGTGGGGGATGCCCCGACCGCATTCAGAGAGCATCTTCACGTCTTTACACAATGTAGCTGGATAATGACAATTATTGCACTGACCGTCTTTTCTCTGAGCGGTTTCTACACACACAGTCGGCTGTATCAAGGACGCTATAAAGCGATGGTCATTCTTCAGGCAGTGACGGTGACCTACCTGCTGTTGGGGTTTGGGGCTTACCTGCTACCCGGGTACCTGCCGCTGCAGCGGGCGGTGCTGTTGCTTTCGTGGGGCATCACCCTGGGCTTGTTGATGGTAACGCGGCTCGGCGCGCGAGTGTGGCGAGCACTGTCCTCGGCGGAGCGACGATACTTCGGAAGACCCTCTCCCGATCGCGCTGTGCGCAATGTGCTGGTGATCGGGGGGGCAGGGTATATCGGTTCCGCTCTCTTGCCCAAGCTGTTGGAGAAAGGTTACTTCGTGCGTTTGCTGGACCTGTTCCTGTACGGCACGGAGTCCATTGAGCCGTATGCCAACCATCCTCGCCTCGAGGTGGTGAAAGCCGATTTCCGGCAGATAGATAAAGTGGTGGAATGCATGAAGGGCATGGATGCGGTGGTGCATCTGGGCGCTATCGTCGGCGACCCTGCCTGTGCGCTGGATGAAGACCTGACCATCGATGTCAACCTGACAGCCACACGCACCATTGCGGAGATAGCGAAGGGCTCGGGAGTGAGCCGTTTTGTGTTCGCCAGCACCTGCTCGGTGTATGGGGCAAGCGACGAGGTACTTGACGAACGTTCCGCGCTCAACCCCGTTTCGCTGTATGCCCGCAGTAAAATCGCCTCTGAGCGCGTGCTGCATAGCCTCGCTTCCCAGGATTTTGCTCCTATTATCCTGCGGTTTGGCACCATCTACGGGCTATCGGGGCGCATCCGTTTTGACCTGGTGGTGAACCTGCTGACCGCTAAGGCGGTGGTAGACGGCAAAATCACCATCTTCGGCAATGACCAGTGGCGACCGTTTGTGCATGTGGATGACGCCGCCTCCGCCATTATGAAGGTTCTGGAAGCCCCCTTGGCTCTGGTGCGCAATCAAGTGTTTAACGTCGGTTCCGATGAGCAAAACTACACCCTGCAGCAGGTAGGCGAGCTGATCCATCGCCTTGTTCCGTCTGCCGAGCTCATCAGCATGGGCTCCGACGGCGACAGGCGCAACTACCGGGTGCACTTTGGCAAGATACGCCGTGTGCTGGGCTTCCAACCCAAGTGGACACTGGAGCAGGGAGTGCAACAGGTCATCGATGCCCTCCGCAGCGGCGTGATCCGGGACTATCGGGATGCCCGCTACAGCAACGTGAAGTTCCTCAGTGAGGAAGGGGTTTCCCGCCTCTCCCGCTACCAGAACGGCTGGGCGCACGCGCTGATTAACGAGGTTCCTCGCGTTCAGCAGCCGGTCGGTCATGAAGTGGAGTGATGTGCTTATCGTCGGAGGGGGCATCGTCGGGCTGGCGACCGCCTACCAGCTGACCCGCAGCTACCCTCACCTGCGCGTGCGGGTGGTAGAAAAAGAACAGCAACTCGCGCAGCATCAGTCAGGCAGGAACTCCGGTGTGTTACACTCCGGTATCTACTACAAGCCGGGCAGTCTGAAGGCGTTGACCTGCCGCCGGGGCAAATCGCTCATGCAGGCGTTTTGTGAGCACGAGGAGATACCCTTTGAGATATGCGGTAAGGTCATTGTCGCTACCGAGCAACGCGAGCTGTCCACCTTGCGGATGCTGGCGGAGCGTGGTCAGGCGAACGGCGTGAGCTGTGAAATCATCCCCCGTGAGCGGTTGCGTGAGCTGGAACCTCACGCTGCGGGTCTTCAGGCAATATATGTGCCCGAAGCAGGTATTGTCGACTTTCGCCGGGTTTGCGAAAGGCTGGCAGAAAGAGTGCGCGAAGCGGGCGGCGAGGTGGTTACGGGCGCAAAAGTGTTCGCGATGCGCGAAGTGTCCGATGGTGTGGAAGTTCATACTACTCAGGGCGATTGTGCCGCTCACTACTTCGTGAACTGTGCTGGGCTTTACTCAGACGAGATCGCACGGCTCAGCGGCGTTCGCCCCCCTGCACGAATCGTGCCTTTTCGAGGCGAGTACTATCTGCTCTGCGAAGAGGCGCGGGGACTTTGCCGGAATCTCATCTACCCCGTGCCGGACCCGCAGTTTCCGTTTCTCGGGGTACACTTCACGCGCACCATTTTCGGCGAGGTGGAGTGTGGACCGAACGCGGTGCTGGCTTTCGCGCGGGAAGGCTACCGAAAGACCGATATACGCTGGCGCGAGCTGTGGGCGACCCTGTGCTATCCGGGCTTCCTGCGCCTCGCACGAAGATACTGGCGTACAGGGTTGGGTGAAATGTGGCGTTCACTGAGTAAACGTGCGTTTGTGAGCTCTTTGCAGCGGCTCGTGCCGGAGGTCAAAGCAGAATATCTGCGCCCTGCGCCCGCCGGGGTGCGTGCTCAGGCGGTGACACCAGACGGCCGGATGCTGGACGACTTCGTGTGGGTGGATACCCCACGGGCAGTGCACGTGCTGAACGCTCCCTCTCCGGCGGCGACTGCTTCGCTGGCTATCGGGGAGCAGATTGTGCAACGGCTGGCGAAGAGGTTTTAATCATGCGTGTTCTGTTTGTTTTGTGTCTGGTAGCGGTGATAGAGGCGGCGCCTTGTGTAGTGCGGTCGGATGACATCGCTCCTCTCAACGCGCCCGAAAACGACCTCATCGCCCGCGTGCTGCAAACGCAAAGCGGTTCTCTTCAACTGGCTCCCCTCGCTCAGCGCGTATGGAGCGAAAACGACCTTCTGCGTCTTTCCGCTGAAAGCGACACTCCGCAGGCGACCGCCATCCGTCGGCTGTTGCTGGGCGACAAAGCATCCGAGGCGCGCGCCGTGACAGGGTTCGCGTTGCTAACGGGGGAGGAGGCTCCACGTCTGGCATGGAGGTTGTCGGGCGTCTACAGCCTCGCTCCTCGTGCAGATGTGGTCTTTTCTCTGGACAGCACGCGCTCGCTGTTCGAACAACGCCCCATCATGCCCTGGGCGTATATGCTGCAGCTGCGTCTCTATACCTCACTGGGCGAGTGGCGTATCGGGCAGGCTCCACTGCGCTGGGGGGGAGGCTACTCGGGCGCGATGTTGCTCTCCGACACACCGCCGCCCCTCCTGCACGTAGATTACCGACATCGCTGGCATCTGGGCAGACGGCTGGGTACATGGCGGTACGAGCAGATGGCAACCCTGTTTGACGAGGACGGCTCTCGGCGCTATGTGATGGCGAGGCGCCTCTCACGCAGGTTGTCTCCTCACTGGGAAGTCTCTCTGGCAGAGGCTTTCAAAGCAAACAAGCTGCCAGCAGGCCTGTCGGCACTGGTTTTGCCTTTCTACCTCTATCAACACCTGCTCACCTGGCGACTTTACGGAGGCAACGACGAATGGTTTAACTATCTGGCGGATGTACAAGTGCAATATCGCTTCGCACAACAGAAGATCTACTTGAATCTGCTGCTAGACGACCTGCAGGCGCCACGCTGGCTGACCCGCTTCCGTTACACCACCCCGCGCAAGTCAGGAGTGCTGGTCGGCTACCATACCCCGCTATTGGATGGTGGGCAGTTCATTGCGGAGATAGCGCATACCGACGGCGACCCGGGTGGCGGGGTGTATAACTTCAAAATCGCCGAGAACCGCTGGCGATACCGTGACGCGGTGTTGGGACACCCTGTGGGCACGAACCGCGACATGCTTTACCTCCGCTTAGACCTTCCGTTGGCGCGACGTGGCTATCTGAGCATGGAACACATCAACACCCGCATGGCAAACGCTTCTCCCGATGCATCCGCAGGCAAAACGTGGACAGTTTCTCTCCACTGGCTGCTGGCAGAAGGTTACACCGTAGGCGTTCGGTGGCAACAGAACGTCACTCGCGATGAGCAACTTATTCGCTGGATGATACAGGCGGGCAGGATTTTCTAGCAGGGTGACTCACACCCTACAAAACACAACCCTCAAGCAGGAGCTTCTCTGCCCTTCGCGAACCCAAAGATAAACAGATTGGGGAGGCGTCGCGATGGTCTTTGCTTGCCTGTTGCTGGCGGCAGCGGCTCACATCGCTCCGCAGGTGGAACTGCTTGGTCAGCCGTGCCGTGCGAAGAACGTGCTGGCTGCGCGCTACGTGGTGGCTCCGAACGGCAAAGAGTGGTTCGTGCTCACCAACATGAACGAGACCGCCGGCATGGAGCTCATTTTTATTGACTTTCGGAGCAATGCAGGTCGGGCGATTCGCGCCCCGGCAGGGGCGGGTTCGTGGGCACTGCTACAGGTTCCGGGCAACCGTCTCATCGTAGGAACCTTCTACGATGGGAAGTTCATGGTGTTTGACCTGGAGCGCATGGAGTTTGTGAAGACGGCGGAGTTCCCCGGCGAAAGCTACATCTGGAACCTCGCTATCGGCAACGACGGGCGCGTATATGGGGGTACCTATCCGGGGGCGAAACTGGGCGCGCTGGATCTGAATGCCTACGCTGTTGAGGATTGCGGTGCACCTGCGCCACCCAACATGTACCTGCGTTATGTCTCCGCTCTGCCCGATGGGCGCATCCTATGCAATTTTGGTATGGAGAAGCCCATCAACCTGATTTATGACCCGCGCACCAGGAAGTTTGAAGAGGCTCCGCAGACGTTACAGGGCATCAGCCGCGGCGTATCGTGGAACGGCTACTTCCTCGTCGGCTCGCAGGTGCTGGACGGTAAAACTCTGCAGCCGGTGGAACCTCCCTTCCCTCTGCCACCGGGCGGAGGAGGCTGGGCGGTAGATGTGAACTTGACCACCGATAAGGAACTGTACCTCCGGCAGGGCAATGCGGTCTACCACTATGCCCGGGCAGGTAAGGAGCTGCGCTTGCTTGCCTCCGGTGAATTGCGCGGTGGCGGTATCTACGCCGCAACCGAAAAGGGGGAGCTGCTCGGCGTGCGTGGGCAGGATTACTTCGTGCTTCGACCGGGCGAGACGCAAGTGACGCTGAAGCCGATACCGGTGGAATCCGCCCCGCGCCCCACCCTGTTCCTACGACTGGATGAGAAGGGCAGGCTGTGGGGCGGACCGCACTTCGGGCAGACACTTTTCTGGATGGATACCCGAACAGGCAAGGCAGTCAATACCGGCACGATATGCAACGCGGGAGGCGAGGTGTACGATGTGGCGTTTCGTGACGGCAAGGTGTATGCGGTAGCATACGCCGGCGGAGATATTGTGCGGTACGACCCCGAAGCGCCATGGGACCAGTGGAACAACGTCAACCCGCGCGTCATCGCCAGCGTGGGCGAAAAGGGTTATATCCGCCCGACCGCCGGGGTGGTGGTTGGGTCCGATGGGAAGCTGTATTCTGGCTGGATGGCGAGATACGGTGTGTACGGCGGAGCAGTAGCTATCACCGACCCCACGACAGGGGAAACCGCGCTGATAGAGAATCCTCTGGGCGAGCAGGCAGTAGAGGGTCTGGCGGTGGACGAAAGGTTCCTTTACATTGGAACATCGCTGGGGGCGAACGGTCTGCCCAACAAGAAAGGCGAGTGGGCGCGATTTGGCGTGGTAGATAAGGCAACCGGGCAGGCGGTGCTTCGGCGCGAGTTCGAAGGGGCTTCGGGTGTGCGTACCTTCTGGCTGGACGTGCAGACAAAGCGTCTGGCGTTTTCGGTGGACGGCAAACTGCGCTTGTTCGACACGCTCTCTCGGCAGTTTATCGACCTCCCGGCGGAGGCGCCTCGTGTGGGCAGCCGTATTGTAGGGCTTGGTGATGGCAAGGCGTACTACGGCAGCGGGAAGACGATAGTGCAGTTAGACCTGAGCACAGGCAATAGCGAAAATATCGCGGAACTCCCTTCGGGTGTGTCGAACGTAGCGGTAGGGCAGGACGGTGCACTCTATGCCGCCTGCGGTGCAGACATCTATCGTATCAGGAGGTAGCCATGAGAGCAGCCAAAACAGTTTCTACTCCGCTTGGCGTGTGCGTATTGCCTCCGCGTCCGCGCAATGCCGCGCGCACCGTCAGCTACGGGCAGTATCTGCACGAGATACTGGCTCATGCGGGGATGTGCTATCAGACGCTATCCCCTGACGAGATAGAGCAAAACTTGCCGAGTCTGCGCGTGCTGGTGACGGTCGGCGATACTCCCCTACCTGATGCGGCACGGGATGCGGTGGCACGATGGGTGGAAGAAGGGGGCACCTGGCTGGCGGTTGGGGGCACTGCCGGAGCACCTGCGCTCTTCGGGGTGAGGGAAGAGCCTCCAACCTACTCCGGCTGGGGAGCGGCTATCGGCACGCTGGGAGAAGGCTACCTGCTGGTAACGAACCCCGACCATCCTGTACTGGCGCATGTTTCCATGCCGTTGCACTTCTTCAACGGTGTGCCTGTACACGCAAGCACCGGCATCGTACAGGCTGGCGTCCTCGATGCGCATCAGAGGGGAACGCCGCGTGCCGCTGTGGTGGAGAGGCGTGTGGGTAACGGGAGGTGTCTGCTCATTGCCCCCGATGTGACAGGCACTGTGGTGCGTATCCAGCAGGGTGTGGCGGTGACGCGAGATGGTATCCCTTCATCCGACGGAACAGCCCCGCTGTGCGACGATATGTTGAAGAGCGGCGACGGTGGGGTGCTGGACTGGTGGTTTGACCGCCAGCCGGTAGAGGGCGTGCCCGGCTTCAGCGCGTTTTTGCATCCGGTTGCCGACATCTGGCGCGAGATGGTGATACGCGCGATACTCTATCTGGCGCAGGTGCACAGGACAGTTTTGCCGATACTGTGGCTATACCCGCGCAACCTGCCTGCGCTTGCCCATCTCTCGCATGACACCGATGGTAATGACCCTGCGCTGGCGGAGAGGATGCTGCAGGTGTTGCGCGAAGCGGGGATACACTCCACCTGGTGCGTCATCCCGCCCGGCTACCCGCAGAGCCTCATCGAGCGCATCCGCTCGGAGGGACACGAGCTGGCGATGCACTTCGACGCCGTAGAGGACAACTGGGACGAGAGTACCTTTCAGAAGCAGTGGCAAACGCTGACCGACCTCTATGGGGGACAGTCGCCGGTGACCAACAAGAACCACTATCTGCGCTGGGAGGGCGATACGGAGTTTTTCGAGTGGTGCCAGCGAAGAGGCATCCAGCTAGACCAGTCGAAAGGACCATCCAAGACGGGTGAGGCGGGTTTCAATTTCGGCACATGCCATCCGTACTTTCCGGTAGACCCGTGGGGGAGATTGATCAATGTACTGGAGCTGCCTACGCTCACACAGGACCTGAACGTGTTCGCTCCTGACGCCTTGTTGAACCCCTTGCTCAATGCGGTGGAACGGCATCATGGTATCCTGCATCTCCTGTTTCACCCCGCCCATGTGGACAAGCCCGGTGTTGCCGACACCATCCTTCGTTCCATTCGTCGGTCACAGGAGCGTGGCATGGAATGGTGGACGGCGCGACGAATCAACGAATGGGAACGCGCCCGTCGGCAGGTGCAGTGGCTTGGGTACAGCGAGCAGGATGGCAAGGTCACTTTACACGTGCGAAGCGACGTGCCCCTGCAGGAGGCAACCTTGTTGTTTACCGTCGAGCACGGTGAGGTGAACATAGAAACGGGAGAGCCTTTGCGCACCGCCCGTACGGAGCGTTGGGGCTTCCCGATGACGGCGGTGACGCTGCACCTGCACGGCGAGGTGACGTTACGGCTGTGAGGGGGGGTAACTATGTATTCATCAAGTGCGGACCTGCCCGCTATCGCAGGCGGTGAACCGGCGAAGCGAACGCCTTTTGGGCGGGAAAAGCGTTACGGCGAGGAGGAACTGCAACAACTGCGCGAGGCTCTGGAGCAAGGCAGCCTGTTTTATGCGCATGGCAACAAGGTGAAGACGCTGGAGAACCGTTTTGCCGAGAGGAACGGCGTGCCGTACGCAGTGGCTTGCAGCAGCGGCACCGCCGCGATTCATGCCGCGCTGATTGCGGTGGGTATTTCCCCCGGTGATGAGGTCATTACCTCTCCCATCACCGATATGGGATCGGTCATCCCGATTTTGTATCAGGGGGCTGTCCCTGTCTTCGCCGACCTTCATCCCCACTCATACACCCTGTTGCCGGAGTCGGTAGAGGCGCGAGTCACCCCCCGCACGCGCGCGGTGCTGGCGGTGCATCTGTGGGGCAATGCCTGCGACCTGCAGGCGTTGCGCGACATCTGCCGTCGAAACCACCTCTGGCTGATAGAAGACTGTGCACAGGCGTTCGGCTGCCGCTATCGGGGTGAGCCAATAGGAACCATTGGCGACATCGGCTGTTTCAGCCTGAATGAGTTCAAGCACATCTCCTGCGGCGATGGAGGCATCGTCATCACCCGCGACGAGAGGCTGGCGCCCCGCTTGCGCCTTGCTACCGACAAATGTTACAACCGCGAGCCGGGCGTCACCCAGCGGAACGCCGCCTTTCTTGCCAACAACTATCGCATGACCGAGCTGCAGGGGGCGGTAGCAGTAGCGCAGTTGGACAAGCTGGAAAGCATTGTGGCGCGGCGCAGGCGATGGTGTGAAGCTCTGAGCGAAAAGCTGTGCGGGCTATCGGGCATTACTCTGCCTCGCCCCACGCCCGGCTGTGAGCCGTCGTGGTGGTTCTATATGCTGCGCGTGGTACCTGAGGTGCTGGGCGCGGATGCCGATACCTTCGCCGACGCGCTGCGCGCGGAGGGTCTGCCCGTCAGCGCACACTATATCGGGCAATGCGTGTATGAGTACCCGATATTCACCAACCACTCGGCGTTCGAACGCGGCACACATGCCTACTCCGCGCGTCTGTACAGCAAGGGGTTATGTCCTTCTGCCGAGGCGATTCTGGCTACCTGCGTGATACTCTCCATCAACGAAGCGTATACCGATACCGACCTGGAGGAGACCGCGCACGCTATCCGGCGGGTGGTACAGTGGTTTCGCAGTAAAAACCAGAGCTGAGGGGTGCAGGCTGTAGGGGTAATTGCGTTGGGGGCAACCACAAGGGTCGCCCCGACAAATGTTCCCGTTGCAGGGGCAGACCTCGTGCCTGCGCTGATGCGTTAGGGAATGCTGGTGGTTGACGGAGTGTCACCGAAACCTTTTCCCTCTGTGCTCGTCTAAATGTCAGAGTACAACAAGGGGGAATCCTGATGCGAGCGGCTTGCCTGAAGGCGTTGCTTGGCATTCTGTTGATAATCTCCGTGTTCGCACAGGGGGCTTGTGCGCAGAGCTTTGCGCAGTGGGTGGCCAGGGCGCTGGACGCGGAGTCGCGGCGTGAGTACGACGCTGCGCAGGAGGCATATCATCACGCGCTGGAGTTACGCCCTCTTGATGTTGTGCTTAACATAAAGCTTTACTCTTCTGGGACGGGAGACCACACTTACCTCTTACGGGCGGCGGAGGGACTGTTGCAGGAACCCCATCCTCAGCATGAGCTCGTAGAGCAAATATGCGATCTGTTGATGAATCGCCCCTATTTCGTCGAGTACAATGCACCTCTGCCTCTGACGTTGCTCCCTGCTGAAAAGCGCAAAGCCTTCATACAGCGGTTTGCGAAATGGCTTTTCCCCGACCTGATTACGGAAGCGCGGTACTACCTCATTACGAACGAACGTGAGAAGGCAGTCAGTATCATGCACCGGATAGCCCTGTGTGGAGAGCCATTTGCCCTTGACGAGTTACTGTGGGGACCCCCTGCCAAAAGGGACGACTGGCGCAGGCAAATCGCGGAGGAGTGGGAGCGCGAGGCGTTGAAAACGAAGCACCCCTGCCTGCTCGTCGCGGTACTGAACATGTACTGGCATCTGCAGGACCTGCCTTCTATCCGCCGCGTGTTTCCGCACGCGCTGGCTGCCACGCAGAGGGATAGGCGCTATCGTCAACTGCTGGCGATATGTATGCACCGCATCGGCTGGAAAGAGGGCATGGCAAAAGTGCCTCTACAGCAAGAAGAGGCGAGCGATGACCCCAGTGTGCTGGAACGGCAGCTGATGGAGGCAACGAGGCGGGGGCAGACAGACCGTGCCCGCCGTCTGTTTCTGCGTTACTGGGCAGAGGTGCCGGGTTGGGCGCAGTCGTCGTTGTTCTACCATGCAGGGTTCGACTTGCTCGGCGAAGATCATGCTGAAGCGAGTGTGGATGAGAGAAATATCGAGAAGATGCTAGTACGCTACCTCCAACAACCGGAAGGCTTCCGTTACTGGCTGAAAGTTGCTGTGGTGCGGGGGACGCGGCTTATCCCTCTCGGCACGACGCCTACCGACGTACTGGTGTGCAACTTTCTAGACAAAATACCTCCCGACTATGTGGTAGCGGTCATCGATAAGGCACTGCCTCTGCTGGACGAGATGGGATTGCCTGAGCCGCTGCTGAAGTCGCAGACAGAATTCCTGCAACAGCATCGAATAGATGCATATTCCAGGCTGGGGTATGACCGCCTGGTGCGAAAGCTGCGCCAGCGGACCACCGGCGGCTTCTCGACCGAAAGCGGGTGGGGGGTTACACCAGCTGGCTGGGGACAGACGGTGAAGAGGGAGCAGCCGGAGATGGTGGATACCGTCTTCGTCCACGCTCCGAAAGCGTTCCGCCCGGCTTTGCAACGGACAAAAATCGCACTGCGGGCGAACCCACCTGACGCGCTGCCTCTGGACGTTCAGGTGGAGATACTGACAGAATTGGTGCTGAAACAGCCGATGCCCGCACGGGAGAAAATAGAGGATTTGCGGACTGTGGCGTTCACCAACCCGGAGGCGGTGACGACGGTTCTGGAGAGGCTTCTGCCCGACCTCATGATAAACGACCCCGACAGTCTTTATGGGAATAACCTGCTCTGGGGATACTGCAGGATGCTATCGGATATTGCTGAGCGGAAACCGCAGCTGGCTTCCAGGCTGCACCGTCTATTTGAAAAGGCGGTGGCGCAGGATGATTCCTTGAGATACAGCATGGCGTATGAGCGAGCCAGCCTTGCCTCTCTGGCGGGAAAGAAGGAGCAAGCGCTACATTGCCTGCTGCAAGCGTCGTCTGTAGAGACGCCTGGCGTCGTATCGGGCGCGTCCCTGTTGTTTCACGGAATGGTGAAGATACCGTTGTCGCCGGAGGGGTACCATCACCTGCAAGAGGCGTTGCAGGATTGGCTTCGCAGAGAGGTTCCCAGCCTCACTCGGATTACGGAAATGCTGCGAGACATCCCCTCTTACGGGGTGGCCAGGGTGTATACAGGTGGCAGAAAAACATATTATGGTACAGCCAGCGAGACCGGCTTGCGGATGCTGGCGGAGACGTTGATAGATTACGTACAACGGTTCCCCGGTGTGATACCCAAATCATTTACGGAGACGGTCATTGCCCATGCGCGCCATGTCTACTCCCGCGATGATATCGCCGGCGCCGCTCCTGCGTGGAAGCAGTTGATGCACGCCAGCCTGCGCGACATCATTTTACTGTCCCCTGACGACGCGCGTGAGGTGGCAGAAAACCTGCGGTTCTCTTACCTCTCTTCATCTGCCCACGACATCTCGGAGGCATTTCGCAAGGACATCACGGAGATAATCGGCTTGCTACAATCAGGAGGTGAACGTTCATGAGATGGCATCACGTGTTCTGGGGAGGGCTGTTTGTGCTGTCGGCAGCGGTGTGGGCGCAAGCGCCGTCCGCACCGATTGTGGTCAACACCGCTGGCGAGGCGCAGATGTTCCCGGACAGGGCGATAGTGCATTTCGTGTTGTTTGCGGAAGGCGAAACGCTGGCGCAGGCGCGACAGGAGGTCAAAAAGGCGGAGCAGAACGCGCTGAACAGCCTGAGCAGGGTTGGCGTACAGAGTCAGCAGGTGACGATGGAGCGCTTTGAAGTGCTTCCGCTACAGCCTTCCCTGCCGACCGGCAGCACGCTCGCCCCGAAGCCGTTAGGCTACCGGATAGAACAGGAGTATCAGGTGGTTCTGCCGGTGGAGCGGGAGAAACTGGACAGCATCCTGCAGGTGGCGGACCTGCTGGTGGAGCTGGGCGCGCGCCCGGGCAGGCTGGTATCGGAGGCGGCTGCTCGCTATGACTCGCGAACGCGTTCCCAGTTTCTGGAGTTTGTGGTGAGCAACCCGCAGGCTTTAACCGAACAGGCGGTACAGGACGCGATAGCCCGCGCTCGGCAGCTGGCGCAGCGGATGGCGTCGCAAATGAGCAGGAGCGCCGTGAAGCTGGTCAGTGTTTCGGTCAACACGGTGATACCGGAACCTCCGCGCCAACCTTACGAGCTGCCGCGCGAATCGTGTCGCCTCAACGCCTGGGAACCGGTGAAGGTGCAGGTGCAGGTAACCGCCACATTCGGAATCGAGTAGGGGCAGACCTTTGTGTCTGCCCTTTTGTGTCCTGTGTCTGCCCTATCGGATGCGCCAGACGCCTACGTGGTCCACCATGACGCCGGCTTTGCCGAACCACTCCACCCGCGTCTCTATCGCGCCGCCCGGGTGGTTGGTCACCAGCGCGACGTAGCGATACTCGCCCAGAGGTAGCTCTTCCGCCTGCACCACGCGCTCGGCAGTAACGGGCGTGCCGCCGCCCACACAGGTATCCACCTTGAGCAATGCGCCCTGTGCCTCACCCGTACGCTTCAGGCGGAACAGCACCAGATACCGTCCTGCAGGCATTCCGGCGTACGGACCGAACAGGATATGCCCAACCTGCGCCTTGCCCGGCACCGCGCTCCACGCCTTGCCTCCACCGGCGGCAGGGTCAACAACCTCCTCCCCGGAGAGGTGGCTCAGCGATTCTGCCTCGTAGAACGCTACCGGCTCCACCCGGCGAGGTAGCGGCAGAGTGCCGATAACCTGCTCCGGTTGAACGCGCACAACGGGAATACGCACCTCGCGCCGACCGAATTCGCCCTCGAAAGCCAGTTTCACCGTATCTGCGCTTGGCACGCCCTCCACCAGCACGTCTACGCCGTTCGGCGGGAACAGGTCGATGGTGTGGAAGGAGGTAGCTGCCTGCTGAAGCCCTTCCTCCACACGCACCGCAATCTTTTGTCGCGCCTTGCCGGTGTTGCGCACCTGCACCGTGAAGGAGACACGCTCGTCGCCCAGCACCGCGATGCGGTCGGGAGGGCGCACCACGATTTGCTCGCGCTCCATTGCCTGCCGGTACAGCGTTGCCAGATGGTCGGGGCGCACCGCAACGTAATCGTCTCCCAGCCTCTGCAGCAGGTCGCGCAATAGAGACAGGCTAGCTCCCCAGTTCCACACGAACAGATGCAGGAAGGCGGGGCGATGCGCAGGGGTCATCGCTTTCACCTGTTGTTCCCACAACGCCAGCTGCTCCTCATGAGAGGCGTTCTCCCGCCAGCCCAGCACTGCGTGGAACACCGGCACATTGCGCGAAGTGAGGTAGGTGGCATCCTCATAGCGGGTAACCCGCTTACCGTAGTCGGGAAACAGCGCCTGCACCTGTACGATGTCGGCGTACTGGGCAATCCGCTTGGGGTCGGTGATGCCCATAATCCAGGCGATGTGCAGGTCCATCGGCGCCATCGCCAGGCGGGTGAGGTTCAGGAAATCGGTGTACACCTTCTCGCTATCGCGGTAGCGTTTGCCAAACTGGTCGGGATAGGTATAGCCCAGTCCCGACACGGCGGTCAGCCAGTAGTCCTGTGGGGTAGAGGTCTCGTAATAGTAATCCACCACCGCAGGGATGAGCCACCCTGCCGCGGGGCTAATCGTCCAGCCGATGGGGAACGTACCGCGCAGGTTATCACGCCACAGCTGCGGAAAGTTGGAGATGGTCAACACCGGAAGATTGTCCCCGTCGGACATGATGAAGGAGACATAAACCTTGTCGTCCTTGAGTGGAGGAACCGGCGGAGCGGGCTTCTGACGAAACTGAGCCACGCGGATGCCCGAATGCACGGTCAGATTGGAGGCGTTAATCGTGCCCACCAGATACTTGCCGAACTCCGCGAAGAGGGTAACGCCCGGTCCCTCACCGATACCGATGTCTTTGCCCGCCCAGGGGTAGCTGAGCACGCAGGTATTGGGCGGCATCTTTGCCAGAATCTCCTCCGCAAGGCGTGCCTCCGCGTTGGGGTCAGAGGTGGGGCGTGCGCCGTCGATCGCTCCCGATATCCAGAAGATGAACACCCTGTTCGCCACCAGATAGTCACGCAGGGCAAGGTGGTCGGGGTACGAGCAGGCAATCAGGTGATGGTTCATCTGCCCCCACAGCGTTTCATAAGCCCATCGGTAAGCGTCTACGTTCTTTTTCCATCGCCCGCGCAGGTCGGCAATCACGGGCAGGCTCAGCCCCCTGGCGATTCGGGGCGACGCCACCACGGCGTTATGCACTCCTGCCAGCATCGTGGCGACGTTTTTGGTGGCAGGCACGGCGGGGTCGGTAATCACCACGCCCTTGATGACGGAGCGAAACCGCTGTAACAGTTGTTGTGGGTTGCTCACACGTTCTACCCGCTTCACCCAGCCGCGCTGGCGCATCCAGTCCAGCCAGAACTGGTCGGTTTCGTTGAACAGATAGTAAATCTGCGGTCGTTGGCGATTCACGACACCCTGCAGGGAGAGTAACAGCATCTGCCAGTCAGCAGATTGCGGGCGGATGTCTGCCACCAGCAAGGTCTCCGCAGGAGGCGGCGATTTGGCGAATATCTCGCTCAGCGATGGCGAGGGCGTCACCGGCAGGTCTTTGGGCTCTCCGGAGGGCTGTGGAGGCGCGACGCGCTGAACGCCCAGAGGAACCTGTGCGCCTTCCACCCGGAAGAGGCTCACCCGGTCCACACGCAGGGAAGCGTAGCCTGTCCAGCGCAGACGGCATTCCAGCTTACCACCGTCGTAGCGGAAGAAGAGCGGAATTTGCACATATTTGCCCGGTAGCAGCTCGGTGTCCACCACCTCCCGCGAGGCGAGGATGTTCTGCCCATAACCCACGCAGGCATCTATCTCCGCCACGGTTTCGCCGTCACGTGTATCGTCCAGCAGCTTCACCCGGAAGAACGCCGCATACGTGCCTGACGGAAGGTCGATATAGGGACCGTACAGGATGTGTCCTTCCTTGTCGCCCTGTCCTTCCCGTTCGGAGGTTCGCGCCTCACGCGCTTTGTGGTTGTACGCTTCGGGGTCGTTGACTATCCGCCCTACGTTGGAACCTGCATCCTCCGCTTCCCATGCCAGCACGGGTGTGTATTGCGCTTCAGGCAGTTTCACAGAAGCGGGAACCTCCTTCCGCACCTGTACCCAGTCTGGACTCCGCTGGGCAACAGCGCTCGTCGCCGCGATGAGGAGAGCAAAGAACCATCTGGTGCGAGAACGCTTCATTACTCCGTAACCTCCTGTGGAATCGCTTATATTTTCATGGTGTGGGGCTCGGTTTCCTTTAGGAAGGGTTCGTGTATAATAACTGAGAGTAGGCATGTCCACAGCGAAACCCGGACGCGCTTTCGGGTGTCTTCTTTGGCGAAAGGGTTACAGAGTATGGTCACAGCATCTGGTTTAAGCAAAGTCTTTACCGACCGCAAGCGAGGCGCGGTGGTCGCGCTGGACGAGGTCAGCTTTGAGGCACGACCGGGCGAAGTGTTCGGCATTTTGGGCGTCAACGGAGCGGGTAAGACCACCCTCTTGCGCGTGCTGGGCACGATACTGATCCCCTCCGCCGGTGACGCCACCGTCGCAGGCTATAATATCCGCACACAGCCTCAGGAGGTGCGCCAGCATATCGGTTATCTGACGGGTTCCACCGCGCTATACGGCCGCCTCACCGCGCGGGAGATACTTACCTACTTCGGCTCGCTGTACGGCTTATCCGGGGAGGTGCTACGCCGTCGGGTGGACGAGCTGGTGGAGACCCTGCAGATGGAGGAGTTCATCGACGGGCGGTGTGACCGTCTTTCTACCGGGCAAAGGCAGCGTGTGAGCATCGCTCGCAGTATCATCCACAGTCCACCGGTGATGTTTATGGACGAGCCGACAGCAGGGTTGGACGTGGTCACATCGCGTACCATCATGCAGTTTATCGAGGACAGTCGCAGGCGCGGGCATACTGTCCTTTTCTCCACACATATCATGAGCGAGGCGGAGCGTCTATGCGACCGCATTGCCGTTATCCACCGGGGGCGTATCGTGGCGATTGGCACACTGGAAGAGCTGCGGGCGCGCACCGGGGAGCGTGCGCTGGAGCTGGTGTTCCTGAGCCTTATCGGCGAGAAGGAGGGCGAAGAGTGAACCGAACCTTGGTCGTCTTCTGGAAGGAGCTGCGCGAGGTGTTGCGTGACCGGCGCGTTCTCTTCTCTGTGGTGGTCTCGCCTCTGCTGTTGACGCCCATGTTGTTGTGGGGTATCGGCATGATGGTTCAACAGCGTGAGGAGTCTGCCCGCAAGGTGATTATTCCGATTGCGCTCATTGCTGCGCGGGGCGGCGAGGAGTTTATCGCCGCGCTGGAGGAAGGGGGTTTTGCCATCCGGCGAGTCTCGGAGCGCAAGCAGGCGGAAGCGATGCTGCGGAACCGGCAGGTGAAAGCGGTGGTATTGCTGGACGAGCAGTTCGACGAGCGGTTGCACAACGAGAGCACCGCCAGGGTGGTTGTGCTGTTTGACCCCTTAAACGATAGCTCGCGCGACGCGGTGCAGAGATTAAAGGCATTGACCGACCACTTTAGCGCGGAGTGGGTGCAGAAGCGTCTTGCCCGTCGCTTCATCGGCACGGAGTTTACTCAGCCTGTTGCCATTGTGACGCAGGTGATACAGACCGAGAACCCGGTGGGCAATCTTATCCTCAGCATCATTCTGCCGTACGTCATCGTGCTGTCGGCGTTTTTCGGTGCGGTTTCGCCGGCGTTTGACCTTGTAGCGGGTGAGAAGGAGCGTGGCACAATCGAGACCCTGCTGGCAACGCCTGCCTCGCGCCGGCAGATTGTGTGGGGTAAATTTCTGGCGGTGACGGTGGTGTGTATGGCGGCAGCGATATTTGCCATGCTGGGTATGTTGCTGGCGTTTGCTCTACCCGCGAGTTCGCGCATCTTCACGGAGCAGGCAGGGAAGTTCAGTCTCTCTCTACCGGTGTTGGGTGCACTGCTGGTCACCCTAGTGCCGTTGACCGTCTTCTACTCGGCTGTGCTCACTATCATCTCCACCTTCGCCCGCAATCAGAAAGAGGCGCAGACCTATTTGATACCGCTCAGCACGCTGATTGTGTTGCCAGCGGTCGCCTCGATGTTTACACGCACCGAATCGGCGCTTTGGCTGGCGGCAGTGCCGGTGCTGAACAGCGCGATGATCATCAAGCAGGTGCTCACAGGCATCGTGGAGCCGTCGTTTATGGTGTTGTCGCTTCTGGTTTCGTGTGCTGTAGCGGCGATCGCACTGCAGGTAGCCACGCGGCTATTTGAGCGGGAGACGGTGTTACTGAGCTCTTGAGCCTGGCGTGGTGGCACAACGCTCCGGTGACCCTGTGCGTGTAAGGGTGCGTTTATTGCAGAGGTGCGCTCCTGTATATCGCTCTCCATAACGCTGCCGGATGCGGTTCCACCACAAGCACCCTGCGCCCTATCTGCGTTTCAAACTGTTCCACCGTGACATCGTCGAGGAACAGGTAGTTTTCTCGCAGGCAGATGGAGGGGAGCACTACCGTTGGGTAGGCGGGAACGCGGGCGAGGGCGTCAGCGATGTCTTGTGCGGTGAGCAACCCCGCCACGCTCACCGTGCCCCCGAAGAAGTGATTCTTGACCACACAGACGTTCAGCTCCACCCCTTGCACCCCCTGCAGCATCCGGGCAAAACGTTCAATAACCGCCGCCGGTAATTCTCCGGTGACCAGCGTCATCTGTACCGTGTGGGGCAACGCCGGGGGCAGGCGACGGGCGACGTGGTACGCGCGGTCTAGGAAAAGGCGCACCGTGCCGATGCCGTCGTCCAGCTGGGGGAAATCCTCGTAGTAGCGACGACCGGGTATCGGCTGACCGGCAAGGAAGAACCACTCGTCGGACAGGAAGGCGAACCGTGTGCCGAGCCGTTTACGGAAATGGCGCTCCATCGCCCGCACATCGCGGATAAAGCGTTGCGCGTACGCGCGGTCGGGCGGGGTGAGGGGGGTAAGCTTCTGTCGGAACTTCGTCAGCCCGACGGGCACAATAGCTACCGAAAGCGTGCCTGCCCGCTTGCCAGTGACCGACGGGTGCAGCATCGCGAGGTCGTAGAGAGTCTGGCGTAGCGCGTCGCCATCGTTCCAGCCGGGGCACAGTACGATTTGCGCGTGCACGTCGATACCGCCTTCGTGAAGACGCTGCAGTACTGGCAGAATGGGAGCTGGATCGCGCTTTCCCAACAACCGCCCGCGCAGGTCGGGGTCGGTGGTGTGAACCGAGACGTACATTGGGCTCAGCTTCTGTTCAAGGATGCGCTGAAACTCTTCTTCCGTCAGGTTAGTCAGGGTCACATAGTTGCCGTAGAGGAACGAGAGGCGAAAATCATCGTCCATCAGGTACAGCGAGCGACGCATTCCCCTGGGCATCTGGTGAATGAAGCAGAAGACGCACTTGTTGTTGCAGGTGTGTATCTTGTCCGCCAGATCGTTCTCGAACTCGATGCCCAGCAGGTCGTAAGGTTCCTTTTCAGTAGCGATGGTCAGCGTTTCGTTACCGCGCTGGATGGTCAACTCCACGTAAGGCTCGGTAACGTGGAACCGGTAGTCCAGCGTATCCATCACGCGCTTGCCGTTGATGGATAGTACGGCGTCGCCCGGCTGTAACCCTATCTCCTCCCCCAGACTATCTTCTTCGACCCGGGCGATAACTAACCCATGATATGATCGTGCCAGAAGTTCGGACATACTTTCTCCTTCCTACTCGTCCCTGTGATTATACCCTCTCGATAGCACCTCAAGTATTGCGTTATCGTTTGCGCAGGTTTAAAATAGTAGCAGGAACCTGTGCAGGAGGGGCAACCGTGAGCAGATTGGTGTGGATAGTGATGCTGTTGGGACTTAGTGCGCTCGCGATAGCACAATCCGACCAGTGCGTGAGCAAGCTGAGTATCCATCTCATCGGTAGCTACACGGAGGGGGCGAAGCGCATTATTGCTGCCAAGCCCAGGGTGATTAAGGTGTTAGACCCGCAGGTATCGGCGGGGATGCGTGAGGCGATGCGCGATTACAAACGGCGCTATCCAAAGGGGCTGGTGGTGATGCGAGTATGGGAGCGCACGCCAGACGTGCATTACCGTCTGGAGGATGACCCTGTGCAGAGCGCAGATGACTTCTGGAACAGGGTATTGCAACCTGCGGTGCAGGCGCTGCCCCTGAAGGACCGCAATCTGATAGACTATCTGGAGGGTCCCAACGAGTGCGAGAACACGCCCTGTTGGGGAAGCGTGGAGGAGGCACGGTGGTTCGGGCGGTTCTGGGAGCGGCTGGCGGAGCGCATCGCGCAGGCAGGTTTTCGCCCCTGTGTGGGCAGCATTCCGGTGGGCAACCCGCCCGGCAGCATCGGCGAAATCCGCGCGAAGCTGGACGCTTTCGTGCCTGCCCTGCGCGCGGCGAAGCGATGGAACGGCGTATGGAGCTACCACTCGTACTCCGTTGAGTACAGTACGGATCCGGCTGTGGAGTACTGGTATAGCCTGCGCTATCGCATCTTCTACGAGTTCCTGCGCGAACGCTATCCCGACCTGGCGAACCTGCCGATGATTCTGACCGAGGGGGGTATTGACCGCGCGGGCAATCCGAACACCGACGGCTGGCGCGCAAGAGGCGACGCGGCGAAGTTTCAGAAATGGCTGCTGTGGTACGACGGCGAGCTGAAGAAAGACCCCTACATTATCGGGGTAACACTGTTCCAGATAGGCAACCCCAGTGGGTGGTGGTCTTTTGACGTGGAACCCGTCGCGCAGTGGCTGGCAGACGTGATTGCCAACCGACCGCGTTCCCTGCGCAACCCCGTGCTGAACGGCGACTTTGAGCTGGGGTTTACCAACCTGGCGGGGGAGGTGGTTGCCAACGGATGGACAATGTGGGACGGGGGCATCGTGAACCCCCTCTGGCCCGGCAGTGCGCAC
Source organism: Armatimonadota bacterium (assembly GCA_049969495.1). Lineage (GTDB taxonomy): Bacteria > Armatimonadota > HRBIN16 > HRBIN16 > HRBIN16 > HRBIN16. The sequence continues at coordinate 16,315 of JBMFOT010000029.1, read as the reverse complement.
TTCTGGCAGGTTGCCGGGGTGCCGGGCAGTGCACAGCGCATCATCGGCGGGCAGATAGCGGGGCAATCCTTTCGCGGAGGGGTGTATCAGGTGGTGCCTGTGGTGCCCGGCGTGCCCTATCGGCTGGAGCTGGACTATCTGTCCGCCGGTACACACGACCCGGGCGCAGGGCAAGAGTTTCGGATAGGCTACGACCTCAGCGGCGGAACCGACCCGACGAACCCGGATATCGTGTGGCTCGTTTCGGCAAGCGCACCATCCGGTATCTGGCAGCACGTGGACACGGTGTTCGTGCCGACGGGTGACCGGCTAACCATCTGGACACGATGCGGCATCTACTGGCCCGTCGCAACTACCTGCATGGACGTGGACAACGTTGCAGTATGGGCACTGCCGACGTTGCTGGGCAGGGTAACACTGGGCGATTATGCGGGCGACCCTCGTTGTCAGCCCGTGCAGGTGCAGATACGCGACGGCAATGGGGTGATAGTCTGGCAAGGGGAGTTGCCACTCTCGGTCGATGGGGAGTTTGAGGTGGTGTACGAGGCGAACGTGCCTGCGGGCGTTTATGATGTGGCGATACGTGGCGCGCACTGGTTACAGCGCGTCGTAGAGGGGGTCTCGTTGCCTGGAGGGGTGGTGGACGTGACGCTGTTCAACGGCGACATCGACGGCGATAACGAGGTGACGTTGTTTGATTTTGGTGCGCTGGTGCAGGCTTTCGGTAGTGTGCCGGGTGATGCAAACTGGAACCCGAACGCGGACCTGGACGGAGATGAGGAGGTTAGCCTGTTCGACTTCGGGATATTGGTGAGAAACTTTGGCATGGTAGGGGAGGGTGAGTGATAGATGGCCATTACACCGCCTGCGCTTCCAGTGCCACCCGGAACTGCTGTTGATACAGGTTGGCATAGATACCGCCGTAAGCCAGCAACTGTTCATGTGTGCCGACCTCTTTGATTTCACCTTTTTCCATCACCACAATCTTGTTCGCCTTGACGATGGTGGAGAGGCGGTGTGCGATGACGAAGCTGGTGCGCCCCTGCATCAGCCGTTCCAGAGCCTCCTGAATGAGCGCTTCGGTTTCGGAGTCCAGTGCGCTGGTGGCTTCGTCCAGAATGAGGATGCGCGGGTTACTGAGGATGGCGCGTGCGATGGCGACGCGCTGTTTTTCGCCACCGGAGAGTTTCACACCCTCTTCTCCGATGCGCGTTTCGTAGCCCTTAGGCAGCGCCTCGATGACATGGTGGATATTGGCAGCACGGGCAGCTTCGTACACCTCTTCGTCGGTGGCGTCCAGCCGTCCGTAGCGGATGTTCTCCATGATGGTGGTGTTGAACAGGATAGTTTCCTGAATCACCACGCCAATCTGGCGGCGCAGGCTCTTCAGTTTCACGTCGCGGATGTCGATGCCGTCGATGCGGATTGCACCGGAGGTCACATCGTAGTTGCGCTGGAGTAGATTCACCATCGTGGTTTTGCCGGAACCCGATTGTCCGACCAGCGCGACCATCTCGCCCGGCTCTACGGTAAGGTTGATGCCTTTGAGCACAGGTTGACCCGGTTCGTACTCAAACCAGACATCATCGAACTCCACTTTGCCTACGATGGGAGGCATCTCGATCGCGTCAGGTTTGTCTTCAATAGCCGGCTTGGTGTCCAGCGTGTAGAAGATGCGCTCCAGCGCGGCGTTGGTGCGGGCGATCATGTCGTTCATCTGGATGAGGCGCAGGATAGGACCGTACATATAGCCTCCGATGTAGGAGATGAAAGCAATCAATGAGCCGGGGGACATCTGTCCCGAAATCACCAGACGACCGCCATACCACAACATCAGCGCGGTACCCAGCGCACCGATGACCTCCGCGATCACCCAGAGCAGTGTGCCCATCACGCCCTGCCGTACGTTCAGCACTAGCAGCTCGCGTGTTTGCCCCAGAAACTGGCGTACCTCGTAACGCTCCTTCGCGTAGGATTTGACTACTGCCACGCCAGCTAATTTCTCCTGAAGGTCTCCCAGCATCACGTCGCGTTCATGGCGGATCTGACGGCTGCCTTCTTTCAGCTTGTTGACGAAAGCCAGATAGTTGAGGATATAGATGGGGAAAACCGAAAGGGCGACCAGTGTCAGCACCCAGTTCTTGGTGAAGGCGATGACGAGCACCGCCACCAGCGTCACTCCGTCCGAAATCATGTTGACGAAACCGCCGGTGAGCAGCTGGTTGATGGTTGCCACGTCGTTGATGATGTTGGACATCAGCTTGCCCGTCTGTTGCTTTTCGAAGAAGCCGATGGATAGCGACTGCATGTGGCTGTACAGCTTTCGGCGGATATCGTACATAAACCGCTGTCCAAGATAGGTAATGGTAACTGCCAGCGCGTAGCCTACCACCCCTGACGCGGCGGAAATCCCCACGATAGCAAAGAAAACGCCCCACAACGGGAAAGGTTCGCGTTTGATCAGGTGGTCGGTGATGTACTGGATGATGAGGGGCATGGGTAGCCCGAGCCCCGCGCTGAGGAAGGTCAGCACCGCTGCCAGAAACATGGTGCGCCGGTAGGGGCGCAACTCTTTCAGGAAACGGACGAGATTTTTCATGGCAGGACACGGTATCAGTTATCTTATTGTACCACCATTCTGCGCTGCATACAACCTGAAGAGGGAGCGATTCTTCTCCGAAAATAGTAGCGGGGCACGCTGTTCCAACAAATCCGGGCAGGAAGTGGTACAATGTGATGGAAGTTTGCTTGGCTTCCCCTGCGTCAAGATGCCGCAATGGTGCCCCAATTTTCCTGTGTGAATTATCCGGTATTTTCGGGAACAACCCTAATGAACCGCTAAGGCATCACCGCATTTTGCGTAAGGGAGGAACCACTTTGAAGGGGTATATATCGCGTGAGAGCTGGATTATCGCCGCGATTTGTGTGGCGGACCTGGTCTCCACATTAATCTTTGTGCACCATCACGGCGCTAGGGAAGGCAATCCCCTGATGGATTTCTACCTGCAGAAGGGCGTGGTTCCCTTTATTCTGGCGAAGTGTACCATGTTCCTGTTGCCCATTGCGATTATCGAGTGGGCACGTCGCCACAATCCAGAGTTCGTGCGGCGCATGGCGCGGTTCGCCATAGCAGCATACATCGGGCTGTACGCTGTGGTGGTCGCGAAAGAGAACATCCTGAGCGTTCGACCTCCTCAGCCAGTACCACCCGCGGTAATGGATTTCTACGGGTCAAACTATATGTACCGCCTGCACGGTGCCGTGCCGCCAACGTATGCACCGAAAGGTTCGCGCATGGTGAACGCAGATGGGATGTGGCGCTAATGGTGTGAACACGCAATGCGAACGATAACACCGCCTCCAGCATCTGGAGGCGGTGTGTGCTTATTCCACCTCGAACTGCGAAATCTGCACCACCGTATCCCCGATACTTCTCGACCACTTCCGGGCACACAACGTCACCCCACCGGCGGCGAGAGGCTTCTCGTCCGTGTACTGGAGCAGTAATTTGCCGTCCTGCTCGACCTCTATTCTGCCTTCGCGCACCCGTATAAGCAGGTTATGCCACCCCGGATCGGGTGTAAAGGGGGCAGTGGTCAGGTTCTGCCGATCGCCGTCGTATTCTCCACTGGCAGGCACTTTGTGCAGCTGGGCGTCACGACCGGTCAACAGCAGGGCGTAGCAAGCCTCTGTTCCGCAGCGAAAACCCACCCAGAAGCCGTCGCGCCAATCGGAGCCGCGTGAGACCAGCCGGTAACGAATCTTCAGCGTGTAGTCCTTCCATGTGTTGTCTCCCACGCTGGCGCCGCGAGGTAGCCAGCCGTCCTCGATACAGTTCCTGCCTTCGTAAACTCCATCCCGTATCTGCCATGTGCCCGCGCTCACCGCGAAGGTAGGAGAGCCGTTGCTACCGGGGCGATGGCTGGAAAAATCCACCCTTCTGCGCGAACCGGCAAAGACGATAACGCCAAACCGCTCCGGGCGGTGGAAAGTGTCCGTCGGCGACCATGCCTGAAACTCGGCGGTGGCATCGGTGCTGTCTTTCGGGCGTTCGATACGGTAGAACTGGGCACGCCAGGTGTCTCCCACATACACCTGTTCGCCTTCTGGCAGGATTTCCTTCAGCGGTATCGCCAGCTCGGCCGTCCAGCCGGTGTCGCGGTCGGCGCGGTCGTTGACGGTGCCGTTCACGGAAGTTGCCCAGCGCAGTCCGCTTGCGTTCCATCGGGCGTTTTCGTCTACATCACCCGGGTTGCCGTCCTTCGCCTCGGGGGTATTCAGGTCGATGAGCGCGCCCAGTGGGTTCAGGTCTATCTCTTTATAGTTCTGTCCTCGCCCGGACGGGTCCAGATATACCTCCACCGCCTCTCCTTCCCAGACGTATGCGTCGCGCTGGGTGTACACCGACCAGATGTCCGGGTCCTCGCACTCAAACCCCACGTACAGGAACTGCTTGTCCCACAACAGCCGTGCGGTCGTGCGTACAGTCGGTGTCAGCCCGATAAGCGCGGGAGCATTAGCGGGGTTAAATCGCCATTGTAGTTCCACCGTCGCCGCGTTTTGCCACACCGCATCGTCTAGTTTGCCGTCGATGATAGGGGGCGCAGGGGTATGGGGTACTATCGTCTGTTTGGGCGGAGGTGGCGTGCTGGATGCCAGATAGTTCAATACGTCCGAAAGGATGCTCAGCGCTCGTTCGGGGTCGGCGATCAGGCGGTGCCAGATATAAAGAATCCTCGCGCTGCGAAAGTCACCCTGTTTGAACTCCACCAGCGCGATGCCCTCGCCGTACTCCTTGCCCGTGCTGTCCTTAAGTGTGAGGATGGGTGTGTAGCGCGCTTCCTGTTCATCCCAGATGTTCACCATCGGACGCCAGCGCAGGTCACCGTCGGTGGGGAAGGGGAACTCGTCGGGCAAACTGGTCACAATCTGCTGATTGGGGTTGCGCACGAATCGCAAGGAAACGCCCTGCGGAGGTTTCTCCCAGCCGCGTACCTCTTTGCCTTTCAGGTAGTCTTCCCGCCCCTCGGCGCCGCTACCGCTAATGGGCATGCCGATTTTAGGTGCAAACACAACGGGCGTCCCGCGCTCGTTGTAGTAGAACGGATAAGGCTGGGTAGGAGAGACGAGCAGAGTTCCGCCTTTGCGCAGGTACTCCAGCATCGCTTTGTCGCCATCGCCTTGCTCGTGAACGGTCTGATAGTAGTTTTCTCCCCCCAGGTAGAGAGCCAGCGGGAACCGCATCGGGTTAAAGACGCCTGGGTTCACCAGTTCATCGGGGCGGAGCGCGGTAAGCAGTCCAAACGCCCCCGCACGATTGATCGCTTTCACCAGCGGGTGCCCTTGTGCGGATACCAGAGGTGTGGGGATAATCGTGACCGCTCCCAGCGTCTTCAATCTGTCGGCGACCTGTTGCCAGCGTTTCTGCATCCGTTGCTCCGCCAGGTAAGCCTGCCGACGGTTTTGCAGGGCTGTCAACGCAGGCTGAAGCTGCTCTTGGGGCAGGTCGCTAAGGGTGAGCGCGACCAGAGCGCAGTTCTGCGGGGCAACCGTTCGCAACTCTGCTTTCAACGGGTGCGCCACCATCCATAGCCGCCATTGCAGCACAGGAGGCCATCCCTGTACCGCAGGCGCGCCTTTGTCCAGAGCAACGGTTTCCGTGCTCCCGTCAGCGTAGGTCAGTTTCAATTGTGCTTGCGGCTCGTCGGAAACCAGCGCGAAGAGCATCGTTGCTTTATGCGCCAAGCGAACCGGCTGACGGGTCGCCGCTTTCGCGTCGTTGAGGGTTGGCTCTATCAGCGAGAAGGGCACGCCCCACAGGAAGCGCGCTCCCCCGAAGAAGCCTGCCATACTGCGGTTATCGTCCCAGTTCAGGTTGAAGAGAACGTCAGCCTGCTCCGCCAGCGGGATCTCCTCGAAGCCGGGGAAGGGCACGCGCTCCTGTGGCTGGCGCGGTTTGGCTATCGTCGGGCTGACGGATGGAGCATCAGCGGGAACGTCCCCAACCCGTATCCAGTCGCCCTCTTTCACCCCTCGCACCAGCAAGGTATCGTGCCGTTCTGCAAATCTCTGCACCGCCGCCGTTTCGGCATCATTGAGAAACACCCGCTTGGCACGTAGATCCGCGAGCGGGAACGTCAGCACCACGTCAAAACGCCCCTCTGCATCTGCCGAGGGCGGCTTGCCCTTCAGGCGCACGGCAAAGTTGCCGTTCTTTGCGGGGCGATACTCGGCAACGTCGGTGTGTGTGCCAGCGATATTGAACGCCAACGCTGCCCTTTCACCGCATACCACGCGTACCTGTGTGCCCGCCACAGGATAAATCAGCTTTTCCAGACCACCCCACAAACCACCGTACGTGCTTCGCGTGCCCAGCGACTGCTCCGCACCGTCATACAGCCCGTATCGCTCGGCGAATGCGTTGTCATAGTCGGCGACAGAAGGGTACATCTCATCGCGGAAGAGCAAGGGGAAACGCTCAATCATCCCGCGCAGGTAGTGTCCCAGTATCGGGTCGCCTGTGTGCACGTATGTCAGCAACACCCCAACGGCGGTTTCCCAGATTTCATTGGCGCATGCCGCTCCTAACCAGGGCAGACCGGAGTTCGGCTCCATGAAGAAGGAGGCGTCGATATCGTCATTCGGGTTATTGTCGGAGGCGAAGATGGGCAGGCAGCGGTAAACCAGGCTCCGCGCCAGTTTGAAGGCAAGGTTTGCCAGATTCAGCCGTTGTGGGTCGTCGCGGAAGGTGAAATGATATTTCAGCAGGAAGGTGGCGATAGGCGCGGCATCCCACGCAAACATCGCGGCGGGCACATCGGGATAGCAGTTGCGGGTGTACAGGATGTATTTGCTCCAGCGCACCACACCGTCCAGGATAGGCAGCCACTCCGCGTTGCGCTCGTTGCGATAGGCATCTAAAAAGGCGAGAGCAATCAACCAGTTGTTGACATTATGCAGGGTAGGCACGTTTTTGCCGAACTGCGGCCGCCAGTTTCCCTCTAGCGGTTTGCGCCAGGCGATACACTCTTCGCCGTTCACCGTGAACCGTTGCGCCAGCGTTGCCAGCTGCGCCAGGTCATCACGCAATCCGGCGATAGCCTGCTGGTTGTTCTGGGCGTACACGTAATCGATAGGGCTGTCCCAGTTCACCCCATAGCTCTCCAGATTGCCGTCCAGAGAGAAGGGGTCGTCCTTCGTCCGGTATAGCAGCCTGCCCAGCGAAGGGGTGGGAAACCGCTCCAGTCGGTATGGCTTGGGTAGCCACTGCAAATCGTTCAATGACGGGGCGGAGGCGAGCCTCTGGCGGTAAGTGCGCCAGATGTAGTCGTTGACAAACAGATTGGGGTCATCTTCGTCACGCAGGCTAGTGTGGTATAGGATGCGGAAGCGCGAAGCAAACAGGTCGCCATCCTGCGGGTAGCGCAGCTGGTTATAGGGCTTGCCATAGGGTAGGGTGAGGCAGAAGAACTGCCTCGCCTGGCGCGACTGCCAACAATAGGTACTGCCCAGGTTATGCTCGCTGTGGTCGGTGAGGCGGGAGTCAAAGAACTCATAGGCGATGTATTTGCCCTCGTCGGGTTTCCAGAGACCCACTACCGGTATAGGATATGCTCCGATAGCGGGGGCGTACATCCAATCGGCTGACCAGGCGGAGACGATGGTCGCACTGGAAGTGCCGAAAGCCCCATGCATCACATGGTCGTCGATAACGGGGGTAGGTATCACCCAGCCGCGCTGGTGGAAGATAGGGGCGCCGGGCAGAGAGCAGGCGAACAGATGCACAGGCTGTTTACCGTGCGTGGCTTCCCAAACTACGGGCGCGAAGCGCTTCACGGAGAGGCGGAAGGAGACCTGTGGGTAGGGGTTGCCCTGCGTGAACCCCACGCTGACGACAGTATCCTCACCCACTTCCCACGAGCCATCGGTGCGAAAGCCGGAGAAGAGTAACTGTTGTCCCTGCGTTTGGGCGCGCGTAGCGTACAGCGCGCCGTTGGCGTGGAACCAAATATCGCCAAGCACCGTGTTGCCTTCCTGCAAGCGAAAGCCGGTATATCGGTTACCCTCCCGAAGGGGGATACAGCGTAAGGAACCGTTGACGATGGGCGTTTGCGCTGCCGCAGGTAGCACATGGAAACAGGCAAAGAAGACAAAGACTATGGTATATAGTGCACTCTGAAACATCTTCTGTCCCCTCGCTGCTGTGAGCTATGTATCTTCAGTACTCCTGAGCTTTTCTCCCACGGTGTGGGGAGAATCCTGCAGAGGCGAGGAAAGCGTCCCCGTAGACATCTCCAAGTAGATTTGCTATATTAGTGATACTGATTTTACAGAGAGAGGGAAGTGATGGCTCTAGAAGAGATAGAGACACGCTTACTTACCGGACAGATATTAGGTGAGAGAAAAAACAGACGTCCCCTTTGGAAGAGGTGAAACGGTAATATATACAGAACATTCAAAAGGAGGTTTACAGTGATGCGACAGCACGTGTTCGCGTTTTTGGTGGCGCTGGCGGTGTGGGCAGTGGGGAATGTCATCGTAGGAGCGCTTGCACAACAGGCAGAGAGTGGAGTTACTGTTCATTCGGCGTTCGTAACACCCAGTCCGCAAGCGAGGACCATCATTACTGATGAAGCACGCTGCCTGCAAAACGACTATTGCTGGTCATGGTATCTGTTCAGTTGCAATGGACATTTGCCGAACTGCAACGGCGGGTGTTGGGTAACTGGTTACTTTCCTTGCTCAGTATGTGTTCAGGACCCAACGCAAATCTGTGTACAAGAGCAGGTCACACTGAACGCGGGGTTGTGGCGTTCTGATTGTACCTCTAGCGGCGGATACTATTGCGACACATGCGTAGGCAATTACACGCGTGTGGGCGACTATAACGTGACCACTTGGCGCTGCCGTTAGCGGAGAGAGCGGCAATGTATCGGTATATTGCGTCTATGGTCCTGTGCGCTGTGGCGTGGATTGTTTCTGTTTCCACGTCAGCATATGGCTATCCGTGGACTGAAGAATGTCAGAGGCGTGATGCATGGTGCAAGCGACATACCTTTGTCTGGTATGTTCATGCAACTGCCGTGTTGCATCTTAGCCAGGCGGAACGCCAGATGTTGCAGCAGAGGGGCGGGACGGTTTATATACCTGCACAGCGTACCTTAGAAGGGCAGCTGGTTGTTAGCCGTTCGTCCGACCTGACCTACATCAGGCACATGCAGAACCAGGCTACCCTATCCGGGCAGGTAGGCAAGTACGAATACTGGTTCGGGAAGGGCTTTGTTGTAGTCGTGTCCAATGAACAGAAGTTATCCGATATGCCTGCTCCTGCACTGGTGGTGCCTACACCCGTTGACGCGCTGTGTATGGGCGCGTTTTTGCCTCCAGTGTCGGACGAACTGGCGGGACTATTGCACCCTTCTTTTATAGCAGGCGCAGACCCGTTCCGCGTGTTTGTCCCGGCCACGTGGTTTCGCTGGCGCAAAGGGAGCTGGTCTCTCAGGGAACGCCGAGGCAATCTAGTAGTATTCCACCTAGAGGGTGTGCCTGGTATTACAGCAGAGTTCCATCTGGATGCTTCCAAACGATTTGCCCCTGTCTTTTTCCTCGCGAAGACGGGAACTCTCCAGCTGGAGTACTCGGTACAGGGCTGGCAGAGCATAGGAGAAGGTTGGGTGATTGGCAACCGTGTGCAAATTCGCGAACAGGGAGGCTCCAGTTCACGCACCGTAACCCTGGTGCTCCAGCACGTCAGCAAAACATCGGTGGACCCGCGCATTGATTTGCCTCGCGGTACGCCGGTAACTGACCTGCGTCACATCCCGTTGGACGCAATAGCTTCCCGCGGTCTGCTGTTCGTTCAAGGGCCGACATATCATTATGTATGGATGGGCTATCTGCCGGAAAAGCAGATGCTACCTGCAGTCGGTGCGGTATCTGCCCAGCCGTTTGTGATGGTAGGACCAGCACCGCGTGTCACCCCAAGCGCCGGCTTCCCAGTGTGGTTAGTGGTTATAGGAGCATCTGCCACTGTGATAGGTATCCTCTGGTACTGGCGGTTGAGGCGGGTAGAGGGTAAAGAGTAGGTATTCTGCTGCGTTCATGTCCCCTTTTGAGGGGTGAAACGGTAATATACGTAGACAACCTTTTGAAGGAGGTTTGCTACCATGCGACAGCACGTGTTCGCGTTTTTGGTGGCGCTGGCGGTGTGGATGATGGGGAACATGCTGACCGCGATGATTCCAGCCTCTGCCAGAACCGGTGGAGTCGGTATGGGATGCGAGCCTCGCACAGACATTTCGTGGAACTACCAGTGCGGGAGCTACCCCTCGTGCGCAGGATTTTGCTCGAAGTTCACGTTCTACACCAAACGGTGCGAAGAACTGGCAGGTGTATACTGCTCGGAGACTGAGGGCACGGTACAGTATACACATGAAAAGTTCTACTGTTCGCCGTCGTGGGGATACGGTTGCACCTGCTCGGGTACCCGATTCTATTACTACAGCGGATGGTGGTACCCATATCCAACCTGCTAAGCATGTAACCAACGCTGCCGGGCGGCTTCCCCGCCCGGTAGTTGCAGTGGAGGCAATAATGCCCGATGAAGAAGATAATACTCATGAGCTTGCTGATAATCATACCATGGATGGGATGCTGTACAGTTCGCGCTCAGCTTAGTTTTTTGCACCATACAGCCGATGAGAGAGAGCAGTACTTTAGAGCCTTTCGGCTGGTGTGGTCGTTCACTGAGGTGCGCACTTTGAATCCTGCTCCTGTGGACCCGAAAGCGATTCGTCAGGAGGTGGAGTTTTTGAAGCGCGAACTGCGGGCACGAGGGATAACAGACGTCGCAGCAGTGCAAAAGCAGCTGGAAAAAGAATACGAGCAGGCAGGGGCCCGCAGTGTGCTTGTCGGCAAGGGGAATTGGGAGATTGAATGGGGGACGGATAGCAAGGGCAAAGAGTTTCTTTTCGTGTCAGGGATTCGTCGTTTCCACGAAGGCGACGTACTGTTCCAGGATTTCTACGGTGATGGATGGGGCATCGAGATTGGCACACCAGAGTCTGGCCGCCCGGGTTTGCCACCGCTTGTATGGTGTTGCACGGGACACTGCGCGCGCTATCCTGCACTTAATGACGGTGGCTTAGACATAGGAGCCGACGAGTTGTCGCTCATCGCCTGTCTGAATGCATTGAGAATCAATGGGGGCACAGGATGGCAGGTGATTAACCGCACGAAAGACAGCATACGTGTGCGCAAACGAGATTATCTGGACACGTACGGAGTGTTTGAACTGGATATGGTGCTCGACCTGAAGCACGACGGAATGCCAAACCGTATTGTTAAACGCAGTGGTGGTTATGAGGGACAGATATTAGTGACGGGGTATACCCAATCTAACGGTTACTGGTTGCCAACGAGCATCAAAAGCGTCTTTCGCACCCGCAAGCAGTCTCCCGGTATGGTGCGAGAACGCATGTGGCGCTTGAATGGTATAGAACCAAAGCGTGGCGTCTCCCTGCAGGAGATTTCTGCACTTCCGGCGGTAAGGTACTGGGGTATGAGAGACTTGCGGGCATACGGTTGTAACCTGACGCTCAGTGAAGTATTGTCTGGCGACAAGGACGTGTACTATCAATGGGAAGGGCGGCTGCCCGCTGCCGACGAGGTGAAAGCGATGCTGACAGCGCGTCAGTCGAAGCGATCGAAGAGGTCGGCTCAGATATGGTGGCGCATCATCCCTCCCCTCTTACTCATCACCATCGGCGTCCTCTGGTACTGGCGGTTGAGGCGGGCGGAAGGTAAGAAGTAGTTGTTCTGCCCTGCTGCGGAAAGGAGAACGAGGTGCAAGACCTGCAGGCGCATCAAATACGGGAGCAGGTGCAGCGCTACCTGCGCAAGCGCTGTCCTCCACAGGAGGTAGAGGATGTGGTGCAGGATTGCCTGTATCGGGTGCTGGTGGCGGAGGCACACGGTTTAGACATCACCCCCGAACTGGTTCACCATATCTGCCACGCGGTGTGGGTGGACTGGCTGCGCAAGCAGGAGCGACGCGCTGAGATGGAGATGGCGCTGGAGGGGGACTGTGCCTGTATCACATGGGAGGCGCAACTGTTGCTTTCCATCGACGTTGGGGCATGTCTGCAGAGTTTGACCGCTTCGGAGCGGGATCTGGTGCAGAGGCATTACATTGACGGCGAGACGTGTGCATCCATTGGCAGCCGGCTGGGCATCAGTGAACAGGCGGTGAAGAAGCGATTACAGCGGTTGAAGCAGAAATTGCGCAATCTGTTAGCGGACTACGGGGGGGGGTACATAAATGCGACGTAAGCGATGGGTACCTCTGGTGTTAATATGGCTGGGTGTGATCTGGCTGGTGCAGATGAGCATGGCGCAGGCGGGCGGTTATCATGGGGTATGGGTTGTTGGCAAACGGCAGGATATGGGCGTGCTGACTTCCGGCGAGGTGGCTCAGACGGCGGTGAGGGTGGTGAACTTGTCGGTTCGTGGGCTGGAGGTGGAGGCGATGCCGAGTTGCGGGTGCACGGTGCTGGAGGAGCCGCGGTTTGTGCTGGGAGCGTTTGGCTGGAAGCATGTTCCTGTTCGTGTGGAGACGGCGGGGATGGAGGCAGGGGTACACGGCAAGGTATTGCGCTTGCGTTTTCGACGAGGTCGTGAGGAATGGCAAGAGGATGTGTTGTTGCGCTTCACGGTGCATAAAAGCATGTCCCCTTTTGAAGGGGTGAAACGGTAATATTAGTGGGAAACCAGTATATGAGGTAGGCTAACGATGTCACCTCTTTCCCAGCAATCAGTAGGAAACAAGATACTGAGATATGCGTCGTCCGGTTACTGCACGTTGGTGTTGGTGGCGTTATTAGAGCTCGGGCTGATCTGGCATTTTGCCACTAACACTGATCCCCTAACGCAAGCGCAGAGATCTGAAAGCGCATTGCGGAAAGCAACCCACAAGAGATTTTTGGCTATATTACATGATCCGCCGCTTTATAAGGAGATCCCGCAAGTACGGCGTCTTTTGCAAGAAGTTGGTTACCACAATGGCAGTCTGTCTGACACACTTACAATCATTTGCGTTGTTGGAGACTGTTCAGAATGCGGCCTGAGGGTGATGAGGCAATGGGTAGCTGCCTTCGAAAGAGGGAGGCAAGAATGCCGTGCCCGATTGATCATGGTGGTTCAAGGTAGTCTGCCGGATAGAATTGCAGAAGAAAGCAAGCAGAGAACAATGGGGCGCGTGGCTATTGTCAGTGACCAAGGGGGATACATAACTAAAGTTTTGAATCCTGTGTTTTTGCCTAGGGCATATGGCTTCATGCATGCCAAGTTGGTATGGAAACAAACACAGCAGGGGTTGATAGCGGAAGATCTCATAGCTCAGTTCTGCAGGACGTGCAATCAATACAAGATGACCGGCAACGCCGCAGAGAGGCGAACAGATACAAGCACACGAGCAACAGTTATGGAGAGGAGGTGATCACGGTGCGACGCCTATTCTTGGTGATGAATATCGCATTAGCAGTAGGGAGCACAATACTGGTAGCAGGCACTGCAGGATCAAGCACTACGGGCAGCAGCTGCAAGGCTACCTGTCCGCGCGGTTCTTGCTCGATCACTTGCAGCGGGTACCAACAGGCAAAATGCTGGTGCGGCTGGTTCGGTGAAGCCCACTGCGAGTGTCAATAGATCCAGCAGACACGTGCGCCCAAAGATCTTCGGCGTTGCCGGTATATACACTTGAAATAGGAGGGGACACATGGATACGCGCCTTAAAGTCGGTACGGTAGTGCTTGCGATGATCTTAATTAGCATAGGCATCGTTATTTTCATGCTTGTATCCGCCATACGAGGACGATTCGTTGATATTGAGAGCACACAACAGGTATCGCAGGTGATCAAGGAGAAGTTCTTGTGGCTCAACGCTGAAAATCTTTCCCCTTCTCAAAGGCAAAAACTGGTGGATACTGTCGCGGATCTGCTTGTAGTGTATCGGACGGGAGATGCGCAGCAGTTTATGCGCTACCTGAATGAAAGGAAAGGACGATTGGACACTCAGAAGTTAGCCACCGTCCGTCAGTTACCTGTTTTTTTCGTCCGCCAAATAGCACCTCCGCCCAATGCTTCTCCCGACGACATGCGTGAGTATGAACTGGCAAGGAATCTCGTGGACAAGGTTTCTTCACAGTTTCCACAATGGCCTCCCAAGAGTGACGAGGACGTTTTCCGCGCTTACTGGATGCTACACTACCACGAAGCTGGAGCTATGAACCGCATAGCTCCCAAGACAGCGTACATACGCATATTCCAGGTGGACCAGCCACTAGACCCCGAACTGGCTGCATCTTCTATACGTACAGGAAGCGCCAGTGCGAGTGTTTTTACACGCCTAACATCCTTCCCAGGGGAAACTAATCGTCCTTGTCTATACGCTGAAGTTAAAATAACTGCCCAGCATCCTACCCGGGACCCTCAGTGGGCATACTACTTTTGGCTCCGCTGGGATGCAAAGGTGCATAACTGGTTCTTAGATCTAGCTGGCATGAACTATTCTGGCATGCGCACTCATAACACCGAACTGGTTTTTTAGGAAGGGAATCTTATGGATATCGGACATTGTTTACCAGGCCGGTGCACCTCGTGGGAGCAGAGGCTTCTTTTGCTTCCCATGGCATATCGGATGACATGGGTGAGTGTTTTCTCAGTCGTCACGGTGGTAGTTGTGCTGCCGGGGACATTCTTGAGCATGCCGTTCGAAAAGCTGTACGGAAGTATTCTCGATGCGTTGGAGTGGTGCGATGCTGGGCAGTTGGGCAGAAGTGGTGCTGCGGTTTTTTACATATTGGGATGTCTAATAACAGGTGGAAGTCTCGTCTCGTATACGTGGGGAGTTCGGGATAGCTTGCCCAAATACGTGAAAAGGCTCTCGGATGCTATAGCAGCACTAGCGTTGGTCCACTTGGGCGACGTACTCTTCTCTACAGTGGAAACGTATCCGTTCCATCAATCTCTATGGATACATATTGTCTTTTCTGCTTATTTTATCATCCTTGTCTATCTCGATAAGCGCGATGTGTATTGGTTGCTGTGGGTTATCTGTACGGCGGCGACGTTGCAATCGATATATGCAATAGTCTATTACATTTTAGGAGTCCATCAGTTTTATACACCTGGCTTTGGGAGGCGCACAAGCGGCACTCTGGGCAACCCAAGCTACTTATATCCACTTCTCTTGCCTATTCTGCCGGTTGTTTTGTGTTGTAGTATGCAATCGCAATCGAAGATCATACGTTTTTTGTGCTGGAGTAGCGCACTATTCCATAGTGCTGCACTTGTATTCACCTATACACGTACAGCGTGGCTATCTGTGGCAGCGGCCACATTCTTTTTAGGGAGAACAGCAACGATTACCTATAAAAGGTTTTTATATATTCTCACCGTTGCCATCACCTTAGGGGCGCTGCTTGTCCGTACTGGGGGGGAACTTGCAGGCTGTACCTGTGACCGCTCCTTCTGGGGACGTTTCGCCATTTGGGAGGTAGCTGCTCGGGCAGCTGTAGTATATCCTGTATTGGGATGGGGGTTGAACTCCTACCCGCAAGTGCAGTCAGTCTACATGACGGGCAGGCTAGCGAGTTTTCATCCCATTAACAATGAAGCTAAGAACCTCGTGTTGAATACCATAATAGAGTTGGGGTTGTTAGGAGCAGTTGCTCTAGGATATGTAACATATTGCTGTTGGCGACTACTTCATTGGGGAATGTTGTCGGGGAATAGCGACATGGGTGCTCATGCAGCAGTGAAAGGTGCGGCGGCTGGTTTACTTAGCCTTGCAATATCTACTCTTGCAGATACGCCCATTCTCCAATATAACCGTCTTGCTGCTTCTTTCGTGACAGCATGTCTATTGGGCATGGTGGCAACGATATTGCGACAAGATGCGCTGGAACCATCTGCGCCTCCGCAAAAGAGATACTCAATGTATGCAAAGATGATGCATACGACCTACTTCCTCTTGGGTATCTGTATTGCGGCATTCGTGATCTACGCTATGATATGTTTGTGGTTGGGCTTTGAAGATGCTACGCGCGCGCAGCCGCATGTTAAACAAAAGGTAATAATGTTACGGAACAAACAATTTTATGTAAAGCACGCTAACATACCAGATGTCTTGCGCGATTGCCTGATCGCAGCGGAGGATAAAAGATTCTATGAGCATAAAGGAGTTGACTGGGACGCGCTACATCGTGCTCTAAGGCACAACATCAGGCGACTGCATTAGGCAGAAGGAGGAAGCACT
>JBMFOT010000028.1:0-42887 GCA_049969495.1 Armatimonadota bacterium | reverse complement strand
AAGGGGGAACGCCCCCCTCTCCTCGTAGGAGAGGGGACGGGGGTGAGGTAAGACAAGGGGTAGCAAGGACGCCTCTCTCCTTGCGCCACAACCAACTTCTCAACAATTCTCGAACATCCCAGAAGGAGTTGACAAAACCCTGGCGAATGTGTATACTGAGAATACCATAATATTGAACGAGCTTAACCATGTGGTAATGTGCCGTGTCTTCCGTGAAATGGAAACATATCGCAGACGCTATCCGCGCTCAGATTGAAAGCGGTGACCTGCCTCCGGGTACACCTCTGCCGTCGGAGACGGAGCTGGCACAGCAGTACGGTGTATGCCGGGTAACCGCGCACCGAGCGATGTTCGAACTTCAACGGCTGGGGCTGGTTGTGCGCAAACGGAAGTCGGGCACGTTTGTTGCGGAACCTCCGCCTGCCAAGCCTGTTTTCGTCGCCGCGGTGTTTCCCTTTGTGCATGACTACCCGCAGGTGGAGTATTTGCGTGGTATTCGCAGTGCGTTGCCTGACCAGTACAACCTGTTGCTGTGCGAAACCCATAACGACCCCCACCGCGAGGCGCAATATCTGCGCCGCATGCAACACGAGGCGGACGGTATCATCATCTATCCAACCTGCGACCCAAAGAACACCGCACTCCTTCAACGCCTCCTTGAGGGCGGCAAGCCGGTGGTCTGCGTGGACCGCCAGCCCGATGGAGTGCAGTGTGATGTTGTCATGACCGATAACTATCGCTCCAGCCTGGCGGGTTTACGCTACCTGGTGGAAAACGGACATCGCACCATCGCGCATTTTACGGACGATGCGTTATATGTTTCCTCCATCCGTGAGCGGTACGAAGCTTACCTGCAAGCGATGCGGGAAGCGGGCAACGAGGATGTAAGCCTGTTGGTCAGGTTCTTTCCGCTGCACGAGAGAATCAAACTGGACTACATGGTGCAGGTGGTGCATGATGCGCTGTTTACCCTGCTGCATCAGCCCAGACCGATCACCGCTGTCTTCTGCCTGCACGATTACTACATGGTAGCGGTACTGGAGGCGTGCGACCGGATGGGCGTGGCGGTGCCTGAAGAGCTGGAGGTGCTCAGCTTCGCCGATGCACCACCGTTGATGACCCGTGTGACGCGCTCCGTACACCGTCTCGTGCAGCAGGTTTACGAGATGGGGCGTACCGCCGCCATTCGCTTGCAACGCCGTATCGAAGGGGAGGTGATGCCGCCCGAAGTCACAACTACTCTGGCAAGTCTCTACCCCGCAGAGCACCATCTGCCGGGGGCAAGAAAAGTACTTTCTCGAACACTATCTGAGCACAAGGAGGAGAAGCCATGAAAAAACGTGCTTTCACCCTCATCGAGCTGCTCGTGGTGATCGCGATTATCGCGATCCTGGCGGCGATCCTGTTCCCCGTGTTCGCCCGGGCCCGCGAGCAGGCGCGAAAGACCAGCTGCCTCAGCAACATGAAGCAGATTGGTCTAGGCATTAGCATGTACGTACAAGACTTCGACGAGAAGTTCTTTTCGTGGAGTAGCGACTGCGCGCATACTGCGGACTGCAACGGCGACATCGTGATGGCGTTTACCCGCTGGGCGGTGCTGGTGCAGCCTTACGTGAAGAACGCGCAAATCTTCATCTGCCCCTCCTACCCGGACAACTTCTGGAAGTGGGGCGGTTGGCCTGCTAACGGCTGTCCCGACCTGTGGCCGGTGCAGGGGTTCAGAGGCTTGTCGTATGACTTCAAGCTGGCTCTAGCGACCGCCTCGAGGTGTGGCGCGAAGCTTGCCAGTATCGACAAGCCTGCTCAGACGTTCGTAGCGTATGAGAACAGCCCCGTCCACGCGGAGAAAAGCGTGCCGTTCTGGTCTTGTACGGACCCGCAAGCCTTTACTCGTATGGCTTTCAACGCTATCTTCGCAGACGGTCATGCTCGTTATATCATGGCGGGCAACCACCGGTTCGTCAAGCTTCGCCTGTGGGAGGTGGAACCATATCCCTGCGCCAACTTTGACCCGCACTGGTACGTGCGGGATGACCGTCATAACACGTGGAACCCTGCCGAGGGCTGGGATATAGACTGAAACCGGAGGTCAGGCGGCAGCTTCAGCCTGCCTGACCTCACCCAAGGAGGAAAAGATGGGGAATCAAAACAAGCGCACCCTGATGGGCGTGATTGCGGTGATTATCATCGTGATCGCGCTGGTGGCGATCGGACTACAGTGGAGCAGACAGCAGAAAGAGAAGCAGAGCGTGTTGCCCACCGAGCGACCGCCGTGGTTTGGAGGTGGCGGAGGAGCATCGACCGGTACGCCATCTCCTGCACCGTCCGGGAGGTGAATCTGTTGCCTGAGACCGGGCGGGACATCTCCCGCCCGGGGAATTAGGGTAGAGGAATAATGGTGCGTCTGCTCGGTATGGTAATCGCTAGAAATCGCCTCCTCCGAAATCTCCGCCAAAATCGCCCCCAAAATCGGCAAAGTCTGCTCCGCCGGCATCCACATCGCCGGAGTCGAACCCGCCGAACAGGCTGTCGAAGAAGTCTCCACCGCCGGAGTCTGTATCGTTTGTTTCGCCCCATCCGAGCGTGCTGTCGAAGAAGTCTCCGCCGCCAGCATCGGTATCGTTTGTTTCGCCCCCTCCGAACGTGCTGTCGAAGAAATCTCCTCCGCCAGCATCCGCTTCGGGGTTGTCTCCCCCGATGTTGACGGGCTCACGTTCGTGGATAATCACCGGCGCAGGGTGTGAGAGAATGCTACCCAGCAACAGCAGACTGACCCAGTCCATGCCAGGGTAGGGTCTGCCATAGTCGCGATAGGGGTCATAATCGGGTACATCGTACCACGGACGGACGCGATCGCCGTCGCGGAACACGCGCATCGCAGGCGTTTCCCCTCGCTTTATCTGCTCGGCACACTCTTCACATGCCCATACCTTCCGAGTTTGTTCGCCGACGGTGACCTCCACAGGCTGTAGCTCGCCCAGCGTGGGAGGTTTGGAGCAGAAGAAGCAGGCGTAGGTTCGATCGTTCGGTCGAATAAGCATAGACGCCCCCTGTGCTATCGGCTCTTCGGGTTCTTCCTCCACGTGGATACTGGTGTCTCCTCCCGCGCGCAAGATGTATTTCTTCGCCTTTTCTACACTCATTTGCGCCTTGTCCAGCAGGTGCTCTGCCCGCCACAGGTCCTCCGGTCGCTTCGCCTTTTCCATCATCTCCACCGCCTGCGCCTGCAGTTCAGCAGCTTTTTGCCGATGCTCGCGGGCACGGCTGGCATCCTCGCCCTCCGGAAGTACATCGATATAGCCGTCCAGGTACTCAATGCCTTCCAGTACCTGCGCCCGCATGCCCTGCAAACGCGCTTTCAATCGGGCGACCTCCTGCGCTCGTCGGCGAACGACCCATGCCACACCCCCTAGCACCAGAACAGCAGGGATTCCGAACAACGCCACCGCGCCCAGAGCAGAACTGCGCCGCTCGCTGACGTAGTGGTCGCGCAACGCCCGGGCTAACTGCTCCAGCCCCTGCGTGTAGCCCTGTGCGGAGAACACCTTGAGGTGTTCCTGCACTATCTGGTCCACCTGCCGGGTAGGTATCACACCACTGCTTACGGAAACACCGCCACGCAGCTGCCCGGTTTTCGGTACCAGAACGATGACCGCTCCCTCATGGATGTTCAGGTATCTGCGCAATCCAGACGCCCACCTGCCCCTGGTCTGTCTGTCGCGCAGGGGCACCACGACGAATTTGAGGGTAAAGGGACGCAGCTCTTGCGCAACCTGTTGCAGGCGTGCTTCGTCCACCACGCCAGCCAGCTCTGGCGCGACGTACACGTCCGAGCGCAGGAGGGTGTCTACTATCACGTTTTCCACGCGTGTACTCACCTGTGCCCAGCTTGGCAGAACGAGCAGCGTGACGGCTACACTGCACACGAGGTATCGCATCCTGTCTGCTCCTTGTTCATCACGAGTGAAGTACTATTTTTTTCCCGTGTTCAAATGACCTATACGGCAGCGCAAAAGTTGCAGGAACATCTCACCACCCCCATAATCGGGCGACGTGATGAGTGCACTCATTACTGTTGCCTAGACCGATTATACCCGCCCTACAGGCTTCCCAAGAGTGTTTTAGAGTGGGGTTTTTCAGGTCTGTGAACCAAAAAATTTTTCCGCGCGAATCACAGGATAACCATGGTTTTGGTACGAATCTTGCAGTATAAGAAAGTGGGGGCAGAAAGTGCCCTTTTACATCACGAAAGGAGGTTGTGCCAATGTGCTCGCTGACCTGCTCGCTGCGTTCTGCCTATATGGCACTGGCTCTGACGGTGCTCGTGGGGTGGAGCGTAGCAGCCCAGGCTCAAAACATGCAGTTGGTCGGGCGATACGATACGCCCGGCGAGGTGATCGGAGTTACCGTCTCCGGTTCGCGTGCCTACGTGGCTGACGAAAGTGGGGGCTTCCGCATTATCGATGTATCGAACCCAGCCGCGCCTCAGCAGCTTGGCGCTCTGGCAACTCCCGCACCTGCCCAGAGCGTCACGGTGGTGGGTACGCTGGCTTTCGTGACCGCAGGTGGTGCGGGACTTCGCATCATTGACGTGTCGGACCCGGCGCGACCGCGTGAAATCGGTGCCATCGACACACCCGGCTTTGCCTACGAGGTGGAGGTATCCGGCAACATCGCCTGTGTTGCAGACGGTAACGGGGGCTTGCGGCTGATAGACGTGTCGGACCCCACTCGACCTCGCCAGGTAGGGTCATTAGGGGGATCCTTCTCTGGCATAAGCGTCGTGGGGGGCCTCGCTTTCGTCGCCGCAGGGGCTGGCGGGTTGCGGATTGTGGATATAAGCGACCCCACCCAGCCGACCGTGGTTGGTACCGCCACCGTGGGCTATGTCTGGGATGTGCACGTGTACGGCACGAAGGCGTACGTCAGCAGCTGGTATGCGGGTCTGCGCGTGGTAGATGTCTCTGATCCTGCAAACCCGCGCCTACTGGCTACCCTGAGCACACCCGAGAACATCTGGGAGGTGTTCGCCGTCGGTAGACTGGTTTTTGCGGCGATGGGCAGCAGGGGAGTAATCGCCGTTGACGTGACGAACCCCGCCGCGCCTGTCCAGGTTGGCTCTTCAGATACCGATGGATGGGCAGAGGGGATTTTCGTCAGCGGACGGTACGTCTACGTCGGCGACAACTGGACGGGGCTGCTCGTCTTCCAGTATACGGGAGCGATGGACTTCTCCATCAGCGGACAGATTACTCTGGAAGACTACGGAGCGAGCCTTGCAGGCATCCCCGTGCAGGTGCAGCTCCGGCAAGGCGGCTCCACCGTGCGGGAGGATACCGTTACCTTGGATGAGCAGGGCAATTACACACTGTCAAACGTGCCTTCAGGGACGTATGACATCGCTTTCAAAGCCAGTCACTGGCTGCGCCGGGTGCTCACCGAGGTGCAGGTGCAGAACGATGTCACCGGCTTGAACGTCTCTCTGGTCAACGGGGACATCGACGGCGACAACGAAGTGACGCTTTTTGACTTCGGAGAACTAGTGGCAGCTTTCGGCGCCATACCCGGCGATGAGAACTGGAACCCCGAAGCCGACCTGGACGGCGACGAAGAGGTAACGCTCTTTGACTTCGGTATCCTCGTCGCTAACTTTGGCGAGATCGGAGACGAATGACCTTTCCTGCCGCCCCTCTTCCGCGGATCGGAAGAGGGGCGGTTTTATTTCCTGCATCCTGCTGGCACCCCGGTGTCTGCTCTCACCCTGCAGGAAAGAGAGAGGGTGATATCCCTGCGCTAACGTATGTGCCTGAAGGATTCTGCCGCCTATTTTGCGAATTAATGCTCAAAAAACCTCTGCGTTTCTACCAAACGGATGTTTATTGAGGTAAAATAATGGCGGTTGAGAACACTTGTGAACTGGTTCACAATAAAGGGAGAAGGCGATGTTGAGCAGCTACGTGCCTATATTGGTGTTAGCAGTGCTAGCAGCGGTGCTCGCTTTGGGTATGGTAGCGCTCTCTTTCCTGCTAGGTCCCAAGCGGCCGGATTACCGCAAGGTAGCCCCTTACGAGTGCGGTGTGACTCCTGTTGGCTCGGCACGGGAGCGGTTCCCAGTCAAGTTCTTTCTGGTGGCGATGCTGTTTATCATCTTCGATGTGGAGACCATCTTCCTGTATCCGTGGGCGGTCACTTTTAAGGACGCGCCGAAGGCGGTGCAGTTGTTCAATCTGGTGGAGATGGGGGTGTTTATTGCCATCCTGTTTGTCGGCTATTTTTACATGCTGGGCACCCGCGCGCTGGAGTGGGAGGAGTCCGAGCGAGCGCAGCCGCGCCGTGTGGTGCTGAAGGCGGTTGCCGAAAAACTGGAACCTGCTTCGCGAGAGGAGGCGGTTTTACCGCATTGAGGAGAGAGGGATGAGCGAGACGACCGCACAAGAGATGCCGGATCGCCCGGAGGTGACGCGCATTCGTGAGAGATTTCCTGAAGCGGTGCGCGAGGTGGTTACCTTCCGGGGGGACACATGGATTGTTCTGAACAAAGAGTATTTGCCTGAGGTTTGCCGTTTCCTGCGCGACGAACCGGAGCTGAGTTACCGTTTCCTCTCGGACATCGTGGGGATAGACCAGCTGGGGCGTCGCGAACCGCGCTTTGAGATAGTGTACAATCTCTACTCGTTCCGCACTTTCACCCGATTGTTCCTGAAGGTATGTGTGAATGAGGGCGAGACCGTGCCCTCTGTCACCGGTATCTACCCAGGTGCAAACTTCCCCGAACGCGAAGTGTACGATATGTTCGGCATCGTGTTCGAGGGTCACCCCGATTTGCGCCGTATCCTGATGCCGGATGACTGGGTAGGGCATCCGTTACGCAAGGACTTCCCGCTGGGCGGTGAAGAGGTGGTTTTTGACCAGGGCACGCTGGGACCGTCTATCGCGGAAGTACAAACACCGCACCCTGGCGAGTCCTTCTTTGGGAAGACGGGGCTTTCTAGCCGGGAGTAGAACGCGGAGGGGAGCATGAGCATTACGCCGGAACAGATGGAGATACTACCCGGAGCCGCCGAAGGCTCGATGGTTATCAATATGGGACCGCAACATCCCAGCACGCACGGCGTGCTGCGGCTGGTGGTGGAGCTGGACGGCGAGACCATTGTGGACGTGGTTCCACATATCGGCTACCTGCACACGGGCATCGAGAAGACCTGTGAGTACGAGCAGTACCAGAAATGTATCCCGCTGGTGGAGCGGATGGACTACCTCTCCGCGATGAACAACTCGCTGGCGTTCGTGCTGTCGGTGGAGAAACTGCTGGATATCGAGGTGCCTCCGCGCGGCGTGTGGATGCGCATGATTTTCAGCGAGCTGCAGCGCATTGCCAGCCATCTGGTGTGGTTGGGCACGCACGCGCTGGACATCGGCGCGATGACCCCGTTTTTCTACTGCTTCCGCGAGCGCGAGCGCATCCTGGATATGTTTGAACAGCTGTCGGGCGTGCGCATGTTCCCCTCGTGGATACAGGTGGGCGGTTGGCGTGCAGACATGCCCGATGGGTTACTGGAGAAAATCGCGCAGTTCGTGGAAGAGTTCCCCGCGAAGGTGGACGATTACGAAGGTCTACTGACTGAGAACCCGATATGGGTGGAGCGCACCCGCAACATCGGCATCATCACAGCGGACGAGTGCATCGCGCTGGGCATTAACGGACCCATCCTGCGCGGAAGCGGCTACGCTTTCGACCTGCGCAAAGCCAACCCTTACCTCTACTACGACCAGGTGGAGTTCGACATCCCGACGGGCACGGTGGGCGATGTGTACGACCGCTTTCTGGTGCGTGTCGAGGAGATGCGACAGGCGGCGCGCATTATCAAGCAGTGTATTGAACGTATCCCTGAGGGACCGGTCAGCAGTGCCGACCGCAAGGTGGTTCCTCCACCGCGCGAGGAGCTGGACAACAGCATGGAGTCGTTGATACACCACTTCAAGCTATGGACAGAGGGTTTCCGTCCCCCCGAGGGCGAGGCGTACGTGCCGATAGAAGGACCCAAGGGTGAAATCGGCTATTATGTGGTGAGCGATGGCGGCAATCGTCCCTGGCGAGTAAAAACGCGACCGCCGTGCTTTATGAACCTGCAGGCGCTCCCGTTGATGAGCAAGGGGCATATGGTGGCGGACATCGTTGCCATTATTGGGAGTATCGACATCGTGCTGGGGGAGATTGACCGATGAGTGAGGCGATACGGTTGAGCGAGTATCCCCGCGTGCGGCGTATCGACGAGAGACAGCCGCCGCAGCTGCGCTTCTCCGAGCAGGCGGTGCAGGAGCTGGAGCGCATCAAGCGCCATTACCCGAACAAACGCGCGGCGATGCTACCCGCGCTGTGGATAGCACAACGCGAGTACGGCGGTTACCTGCCGCCAGAGGCGTTGATGGAAGTGGCATACCGGTTGGGAACATCCTACGCCGTGGTGGAAGGCGTTGCCTCCTTCTACACGATGTACAACAAGCAGCCTGTGGGGCGGGTGATGCTGGAGGTTTGTACCAACCTCACCTGCTCGATATGCGGTGGCTACGAGATACTGCGCTATCTGGAGCAGAAGCTGGGCATCAAGGTAGGCGAGACCACGCCCGATGGGCAGTTCACGTTGACAGAGGTGGAATGCCTGAACGACTGCGGCAACGCCCCGGTGATGCAAGTAGGCGACCGCTACTTCGGCAACCTCACCCCGGAGAAGATAGATGCTCTGCTGGAAGAGCTGAAGCAGGGCGAGGAACACACGGTAGTGCAGCTCGCCGATACGGTGGTGAAGTGCCATCTGTCGGAGAGTGAACGACAGGATATCGAGCGTGCGCTGGCAAGCGCACAGGTAACGAATGAGGCGAGGCAGGAAGGGCAAAATGGCTGAGCTGAAGGTGCTGTTTCAGGATATCGATGTGCCGGGTATCCAAACGCTGGAGGTGTACGAACAACACGGCGGTTATAGTGCCCTGCGTAAGGCGCTGGGCATGACCCGCCAGCAGGTGATCGACGAGGTGAAAGCGTCGGGACTGCGCGGGCGCGGCGGCGCGGGGTTCCCCGCATGGATTAAGTGGAACGGCATCCCGAAAGATGAAAGCAAGCCGCACTACGTGCAGTGCAACGCGGACGAGGGCGAGCCGGGCACTTTCAAGGATCGCGAGCTGATGATGCGCCATCCGCACCAGCTCATCGAGGGCATCATCATCGCGGGCTACGCTACCCTGTCTAAAGTGGGCTATATCTACATCCGCGGGGAGTATACCGAGCCCGCCCGGGTGATGCGTCGCGCTATCGACGAGGCGTACCGGGCAGGCTATCTGGGCAAAAACATTCTCGGCAGCGGGGTGGATTTTGACCTGTACATCCACATGGGCGCAGGTTCCTACGAGTGCGGTGAGGAGTCGGCGATGATGAGCTCCCTCATGGGTGAGCGGGGACAGCCGCGCCTCAAGTTTCCCCATGCACCCCTGCCGACCATCGCCGGGCTATGGGACTGTCCCACACTGATTAACAATGTGGAGACGCTTTCGTGTGTGCCCGCCATTATCCGCAACGGCGGTGCATGGTACGCCTCGATGGGCACCGAGAAGAGCACAGGCACCAAAATCTTCTCTGTGAGCGGGCACGTGAACAAGCCGGGCAACTACGAGGTAGAGATGGGCACGCCGCTGATGGAACTGCTGGATCTGGCGGGCGGAGTGAAAGGCAGGCTGAAGGCGGTGATACCGGGCGGCTCGTCTGTGCCTATTCTGCCCGCTGAGAAGTGTGATGTGAATCTGGACTACGAATCGCTTCAGGCAGCGGGCACGATGCTGGGTTCCGGGGGCTTCATGGTGCTGAACGATACGGTATGCATCGTGAAGTTCATGCGGCGCACAGCCGCTTTCTACGCGCACGAGTCCTGTGGCAAGTGTACGCCCTGTCGAGAAGGCACACGCTGGATGGTAAAGATTTTTGACCGCATTCTGGCGGGCGGCGGACGGATGGAGGATATCGACTTGCTGCTGGACATCTGCGACCAGATAGACGGACGCTCGTACTGTGCGCTGGGTGATGCGGCGGCATGGCCCATCCGAGCCAGCATCAAACACTATCGGCACGAGTACGAGTATTACATCCAGCATGGGCATTCGATGGTAGAAGCGCAGCAAGCTGCAAAAGCATGAGGAGCATTCATCGGGAGGCAGAGCAGAAACAGATGGCGGAACAGGAACTGGTGACGATTGAGATAAACGGCATCGAACTGCAAGTGCCCAAGGGGGAGATGATTATCGAATCCGCCAAGCGAGTCGGTGTGGATATTCCCTTCTTCTGCTATCACCCTCGTTTGGGCAAGGGGCAGGCGGCGAACTGCCGCATGTGTCTGGTGGAAGCGGGTACCAAACAACCCGACGGCTCGGTGCGCATGATGCCCAAGCCGCAGACGTCGTGCACCCTGCCTGCCAGCCAGGGGCTGGTGGTCTTCACCGATACGGTGGCGATTCAAAAAGCGCGAAGGGGCATTTTAGAGTTTTTGCTGATTAACCACCCGCTGGACTGCCCGATATGCGACCGCGGCGGCGAGTGCCCCCTCCAGAACAATACGCTATTCTACGGTCCGGGCGTCTCGCGCTTTGTGGAGGAAAAACGCCATCTGCCCAAAGCCTTCCCCATTAGCGACTATGTGGTGCTAGACCGCGAGCGGTGTATCCACTGCGCCCGCTGCACGCGCTTCTCACAGGAGATCGCAGGCGACGCCCAGCTCGATTTCCTGAAGCGCGGTGCGGATATGATGGTCAGCACTTTTTATGACACCGAGTTCACCTCACGTTTTTCAGGCAATACCATTGAGCTGTGCCCGGTGGGTGCGCTGACCAGCCGGGTATACCGCTTCCGCGCACGCCCATGGGATATGAAATCGCAAAAGAGCATCTGCACGCGCTGTTCCAACGGCTGTAACATCTGGCTGGACTACCGCCCGAACCGTCTGGTGCGCGTGCTGGGGCGCGAGAACGAAGCGGTCAACGAAGAGTGGACGTGCGACAAGGGCAAATTCGGGCACGAGTACATCAGCAGTGACAGGCGGTTGCTCAGCCCGCTCATCCGTAAGGACGGAAAGTTTGTCACCGCCAGCTGGGTGGAGGCATATCAGCTCATCGCCTCGCGCATCCGGCAAGCAGTGCACGAACACGGTGCGAGGTCAGTGGGCGCAATCGGTGGGGCGCATCTTTCCAATGAGGAAGCGTACGTCCTGCAAAAGCTGATGCGTGTGGCGATAGGCACGAACAACATCGACCACCGCCTGGAATCGAATCAGCTGGGGGCGACGGATGGGTTGTTCAGCCGGTTTGGAGTGCCGTTCACGCAGAACGCCATCGCAGACATCGAGAAGGCAAAGACGATTTTTATCTTCGGCTCGGAGCTGGTGGACGAACAGCCCATTGTGTTCCTGCGCGCACGCAAAGCGTGGTTCCGCCATGGAGCGAAGGTGGTTATTGCGTATCCCAAGGTGACCGAAACCGAGTTGCGCTTCGACGAGCCGCTGGTGCTGCGCTATCGCGAGGGCACCGAAAGTACGCTGGTGAACGGACTGCTTCACCTGATACTGACCTCTGGCAGGGCGGTGACCGAAGGAATTGCGCAGGATGAGGTACAGGCACTGCAAGAGACGCTCCGTGAATACACGCCGGAGAGGGTAGCGGAGATGACAGGCGTCGAGACCGAACGTTTGCACGAGGCTGCCAACCTGCTGGGTGAAGGGACGGTCGTTCTGTGCGGGGCAAAGGTGCGCAATCATCCCCGGTATGCGGAGACCGTTCACGCGCTGGCGAATCTGACCATTCTGACGGGCAATGCTGACCGTGACAACGGTGGATTGAACATCCTGCTACCTGAGGTCAACTCGCACGGAGCGGCGGATATGGGCGTGCTGCCTGACGTGCTGCCCGGGTATGCTCGGGTAGATGATGATGCGGCTCGTCGGCGGATAGAAGGTCTCTGGGAGGAGAAACTGCCCGCCGACCCCGGCATGAGCACGCAGGCGATGCTGGAAGCCGCTGCTCAGGGGCAGATGCAGGTGCTGTACATTATCGGCGAGGACGTAGCCCAGAAATATCACGATACCGAGCTGGCGCAGCACGCGCTGGAAAATGCGGGGTTCGTTATCGTGCAGGACCTTTTCCTGACCGAGACCGCTCAGTATGCCGACGTGGTGCTGCCTGCGGCGAGCGTGGCGGAGAAGGAAGGTACCTTCACCAACACCGAGCGGCGCGTGCAACGCTTCTGGAAGGCGTTGAACCCACCTTCGCCGGAGGTCAAACCTGACCTGAACATTTTCGCCGAGCTGGCGGTGTACTTGGGCAAGCCGATACCCGTTTTCTCTGCGGAACAGGTGATGGACGAAATCGGGCAGGTGTTCCCGGCATACACGGTGTGTCGCTACGACGAGATGCCTGCAGAAGGGGTCCGTGTGCAAGCCTCTGCCGCGCCATCGCCGCAATTAGTTCCTGTTCCAACAGAGGTTCATGCAGTTTGAATACAGAGTGAGGTACTGGAGGACGTGGAAGAGCTACTGGCTAACCCGTGGATAGTGATACCGCTTAGGATCGTCATTGTGCTCGGCTTTGTGCTGACGGCAGTGCCGGGGCTGGTGTGGCTGGAGCGGCGTGTGTTGGCGCTCATGCAGATACGCAAAGGTCCCAACCGAGTGGGGCCCGCCGGATTATTACAGCCCGTCGCCGACGGGATCAAGCTCTTCTTCAAAGAAGACGTTGTGCCCGAGCGGGTAGACCGGTTTATCTACTTCCTCGCGCCGGCAGGGTTTCTGATACCCGTGCTCTGTGCGCCGGCGGTGGTGCCCTGGGGACCCGACGACCGGCTGACGCCCATCGCAGATGTCAACATCGGCATCCTGTTCCTGCTGGCGATGACCTCGCTGACAGTGTATGGTATCGTACTGGCGGGCTGGTCGTCCAATAACAAGTACTCGCTGCTAGGTGGGTTACGCGCCTCCGCACAGACCATCTCCTATGAGCTGGCAATGGGTTTGTCCGTCATTTCGGTGGTACTGCTGACGGGTTCGCTGTCCATGCGGGATATGGTGCTCAGCCAGCAGGGTAGCCTTGGATTGCTCAACTGGCATGTGTTCCGCTTCTTCCCGCTGGGGTTGATCGCGACGGGCATTTTCCTGATAGCCATGCTGGCAGAGACCAACCGCGCCCCCTTCGACTTGCCTGAAGCGGAAAGCGAACTGATAGCAGGTTACCACACCGAGTACAGCAGCATGAAGTTCGCCATGTTCTTCATGGGCGAGTATGCTAGCATGATTACCATCTCGGCGGTGATGGTAACGCTGTTCTTCGGAGGGTGGCTGTCGCCTTTGCCGTTTGCACCGTTCACGTGGATACCCGGTCCGCTATGGTTTCTGATGAAGCTGGGGGTATTCATCTACTTTTTCATCTGGGTACGGGCGACTCTGCCTCGCCTGCGCTATGACATGCTGATGAAGCTGGGTTGGCTAAGGCTACTGCCGACCGCTCTGGTAAACTTGTTCCTGGTAGCTATTGTCCTCTGGTGGCAGAAATAAGGGGGAGAGATGTTCGGACAGATACTGTTTATCACAATGGCGCTGGTGATAGTGGTTACCTCTATCGGCGTAGTGGCGGTGCGCAATCCAGTGCGTAGTGCGCTGAATCTGGTGGCGAACTTCTTCGCGCTGGCAGTGCTGTATCTGTTTCTGTACGCGCAGTTTGTGGCGGCAGTGCAGATTATCGTTTACGCGGGCGCGATTATGGTGCTGTTCCTGTTTACCATCATGCTGTTGAATCTCGGTTCGCCCTCCGAGTTATCGGAGCGCGGAGAGCTCAAGCGTCCTGTCACATGGGGGCTGGCACTGCTGTTTGTGATTGTGCTGGCAGGGGGGGTATTCGCCCGTTTGGGTGAAGCACAGGCTGCCCCGGAGGATATCGGCACGGTGCAGATGGTGGGCAAGTTCCTGTTCACCGACTGGGTGTATCCATTCGAGTTGACCTCGATACTGTTACTGATTGCCATCGTGGGCGCAATTGTGATGGCGAAGCGGAGGCTTTGACGTGGTAATCGGTTGGAAGGAACTAGTGGTTATCCTCGTGGTGGCAATGGTGTTGAGCTTTACTGTCAGGGTCATTCGGAGGCTGTAGGATGGATGCGGTACCGATAAGCTGGTATCTTATTCTCAGTGCATTCATGTTCGCGATGGGCGTCACAGGCGTAGTCATCAAGCGTAATCCCATCGTGATTTTCATGTGCATCGAGCTGATGCTGAACGCGGCGAATCTGGCATTCCTCGCTTTCGCCAGACAGCAGGCGCAGCTGGGGGCACAGGTCGCCGGGCAAGTGTATGCGATTCTGGTGATGGCGGTTGCTGCGGCGGAGGTGGCTATCGGTCTGGGCATCATCGTGGCTATCTATCGCCTGCGTGACACCATCAACGTGGATGAAATGAATCTGCTGAAGTTCTAACGGTACCCTATTGGAGGCATGCCATTGATGAATAACGTTTTTGACTTGATATGGATAGTCATCGCCTTGCCGTTAGCGGGTTTCCTGTTCCACGCCTTCTTTGGGAAGCGTGTGGGCAAGAAGATGGTTGGCGCTGTCGGCACGGCGGTGGTGCTGGGTGCGTTCGCGCTGTCGGTGTACCTGTTGCTGGAGTTGCTGAAACTTCCTGCCGAAGAGCAGCAGGTGCTCAGCACACTATGGCGATGGATAGAGGCTGGTAATTTCCGCGTCTCCTTCGAGGCGCTGGTAGACCCGCTATCCCTGCTGATGGCGCTGATAGTGACCGGCGTCGGTGGGTTGATTCACCTCTACTCCACCGGCTACATGGCGGACGATGAGGACTATCCGCGCTTCTTCACCTACATGAACCTGTTCATCGTGTTCATGTTGACGCTGGTGCTCAGCAATAACCTGCTGATGATGTTTGTGGGTTGGGAAGGCGTGGGGCTATGCTCCTACCTGCTCATCGGCTTCTGGTACAAGGACAAAGTTAATACCGATTCGGCGAACAAAGCGTTCATCGTCAACCGCATCGGCGACTGGGGCTTCATGCTGGCGGTGATGCTGTCTTTCTGGACGTTTGGCACGCTGCGCTTTGCTGGCGAAGAGAACATGTTCCAGAGGGCTATCGACCTCAAAGCGGCGAATATGCTCTCACCATCCATCATCACTGCGATAGCCCTGCTGCTGTTCGTGGGGGCAACGGGCAAGTCGGCGCAGTTCCCACTGTATATGTGGTTGCCCGATGCGATGGCAGGTCCGACCCCCGTCTCCGCGCTGATCCACGCTGCCACGATGGTAACCGCGGGCGTGGTGATGGTCACGCGGTGCCACGTGTTCTTTGAACTGGCTCCGGCGGCGATGCTGGTGGTGGCGATTATCGGTGTGTTCACCGCGATTTTCGCAGCCACCATTGCCATCGCTCAGACCGACATTAAACGTGTGCTGGCATACTCCACCGTGAGCCAGCTGGGTTACATGTTCCTAGGGTGCGGTGTGGGAGCATTTGCCGCCGGCATGTTCCATGTGACCACACACGCTTTCTTTAAGGCGTTGCTGTTCCTCGGCTCGGGGTCGGTGATAATGGCGTTGCACCACGAGCAGGATATGCGACGCATGGGCGGTCTGGCGAAATACCTGCCTGTCACCTACTGGACGATGCTGGCGGGCTGGCTGGCGATTTCGGGCATTCCACCGCTGGCGGGCTTCTTCTCCAAAGATGAGATTCTGGCATCTACCTTCGGCACGCACGCTCTGCCGGCGAGTGTGGGGCAGATTCTGTGGGCGGTGGGATTATTGACCGCGCTGCTGACCGCCTTCTACATGACGCGCTTGATGGGCTTGACCTTCTGGGGCGAACCGCGCTGGGCAACTGCGCACGCCCATCACGGCAAAGACGACGCACATGGGCATCACGGTGAACCGCACGAGTCGCCGCCGAGCATGACCGTTCCGCTGATGATACTAGCGGTGCTATCGGTGGTGGGCGGTTTCATCGGCGGGTTCGCGCCGTTGCATATTCCCAATCGTTTTGAAGCCTTTCTGGAACCGTCTGCTGGGTTAAAGGTGCTAGGCGAGGAGGCTTTGGGGCATCTGCCGGTTAGTGTGGAGTGGATACTGGTGTGGGCGTCGGTTGCGGCGGCGGTGCTGGGCATCTGGTTCGGCTGGATGCGCTACCGTGCGGGCTTGCCGGAAAGCGAGCGCGAACTGACCGGCATACGCAGGGTACTGTACAACCAGTATTACTACGACTGGCTGATGGTGAAAGGCGTCGGACTGTGGTTAGGCGGCAAGATTGCCAACTGGATGTGGCAGTTCGTCGACGTGCGCATCATCGACGGCTTCGTTAACGGCATCGCAGGCTTCACCGGATGGGTGGGCAATAACCTACGGCGTGCGCAGACGGGCTACGTGCGTAACTACGCTTTCACCATCCTGATAGGTGCAATCGTGCTGCTCATCTGGCTTCTGGTGCGAGGAGCGAGTGCAGGTTTGGCGAGGTAAACGATGGAGACGACACCCGGGTTGCTGACGCTCATCATATTCCTGCCTCTGGCGGGCGCGCTGGTTTTACTGCTGGTGCCGCGCGAGAGCAAAGAGGCTATCCGCTGGTTCACGCTGGCGGTGACGGTACTGGTTTTCGCGCTGTCCCTGCGGCTGTATTTCGGCTTCAACGGGGCAAGCGCTGGGATGCAGTTCCGCGAGTTTGCGCTGTGGATGCCGCAGTTCGGTATTCACTATCATCTGGGCATCGACGGCATCAGCCTGTGGCTGGTGTTGCTGACCACCTTCCTGTCGGTGCTGGCGGTGGCGTTCTCGTGGGTGGTGGAGGAGCGCGTGAAGGAGTATATGTTCTTCATGCTGCTGCTGGAAACGGGGATGCTGGGTGTGTTCTGCGCGCTGGACCTTGTGCTGTTCTATGTGTTCTGGGAAGCGATGCTGGTGCCGATGTACTTCCTGATTGGCATGTGGGGCGGCGAGCGGCGCATCTACGCGGCGATTAAGTTCTTCCTGTTTACCTTCTTCGGCAGTATCCTGATGCTGGTGGCGATTGTGGCGCTGTACTATCTGCACCGCGACATGACGGGCGTCGCCACCTTTGACCTGTTGAAAATCCAGCAGGCACTGGCAGTCAGTCCGCTGGACCTGAACCTGCAGCTGTGGCTGTTCGCGGCGTTTGCGCTCGCTTTTGCGATTAAAGTGCCGATGTTCCCGTTCCACACCTGGTTGCCTGACGCACACGTGGAGGCGCCCACGGCGGGTTCGGTCATTCTGGCGGGTGTGCTGCTGAAGATGGGCACATACGGCTTTCTGCGTTTCTGCCTGCCGTTGTTCCCCGACGCCTCGCAGGTTGCCGCTCCGCTGATACTGACGCTGGCGGTTATCGGCATCATCTACGGCGCGATCGTGGCGGCAGTACAACCCGATATGAAGAAGCTGGTCGCCTATTCCAGCGTGAGCCACCTGGGCTTTGTGATGCTGGGACTGTTTGCCCTGAACGCGCAGGGGTTAACGGGCAGTATCCTGCAACAGGTGAATCACGGTATCAGCACAGGCGCCCTGTTCCTGCTGGT
The DNA here is from genome assembly GCA_049969495.1 of Armatimonadota bacterium. Lineage (GTDB taxonomy): Bacteria > Armatimonadota > HRBIN16 > HRBIN16 > HRBIN16 > HRBIN16. The sequence continues at coordinate 25,280 of JBMFOT010000028.1, read as the reverse complement.
GGGCATGATTTACGAGCGCAGGCACACACGCCTGATTGCCGAGTTCGGCGGGCTCAAGCGGGTGATGCCTGTGTACGCGGCGTTTTTCCTGCTGGTGATGCTGTCGTCGGTGGGGTTGCCGTCCACCAATGGCTTCGTTGGGGAGTTTCTGACGCTGTTGGGCGGTTTTGCAGTGAATATTCCGTTGACTGTTATCGCGGCGTCGGGGGTGATTCTGGCGGCGGTGTACCTACTGTGGATGTTCCAGCGGGTCTTTTATGGGGAACCCTCCGAGAAGAATGCCAGCCTGCCCGACCTGAACCCGCGTGAAATCGCGATACTTGTGCCGATTGTGGTGCTTATCTTCTGGATTGGGCTGTATCCGAGCACTTTCACCGATCTCATGCGCGCGTCGGTGGAGAACCTGATTCGACTGGTAAGCGGAGACGCCAGCGCGGCGTGGTTGGCACAGATGGGCGAGACGGTAAGAACGGTAACGATGCGTTGACCACATCCCCTCGCCCCTCTCCCTATGCAAGAGGGGATGGGTGAGAGGTATAAAAGGAGGGCGAAAATGACCAAGTTTGAACGCATTCAAGCGGCGATACGGGGCGAGGCAGTAGACCGCGTGCCGTATAGCCTGTGGTATCACTTCCGGCTGAACCCGCCGGCGGGCGAAACGCTGGCGAACGCGGAGCTGGAGTTCTACGCCAAATACGACCCCGACCTGCTAAAGGTGATGCACGACATCCCGTATGAGATGCCTTTGGGTATGGCGTCCGTTCATTCCATAGGGGACTGGGCAAAGCTGCCGGTGCTGCCCCCCGATAAGGGCAACTTCGGCGAGCAGCTGGCGGCGCTGCGCATCATCCAGCGACGCAAGGGCGACGACGCGCCGATGGTGGACACGGTGTTCAACGTGTTCGCTACTGCGCAGAAGATTTCGCAACAGCAGCTATTGAACCACCTGCGCCAGAATCCCGATGCGGTACGCGTCGGTCTGGAGCGCATCGCGCAATCGCTGGCGGGCTATGCCAGCAAGCTGGCGGAAGAGGGCATCGGCACGTATCTGGCGGTTGCGGGCGCGAGCGCAGACCTGGCGACCCCGGAGGAGTACGAGCGCTACTTCCTGCCGCTGGACGAGATGGTGCTGGATGCAGCGCAGGGGGCGCCGGTCAACGTGTTGCACATCCACGGCGAGAACATCTATTTTGACCTGCTACTGCCCCTCACGGATAAAGCGCATGTGCTTTCATGGAGCAACCGTATCACCGCCCCCTCTATCCCCGAAGCGAGGCTAAAGTATACGGGCTGCATCATGGCGGGTGTGGACGAGGTGAACATCAAGAGCCTGACGGCAGAGCAAGTCAAGCAGCAGGTGCGTGAAACCATCGAACAGACGCGCGGCAGGGGCATTATTGTCGCACCGGGGTGTGCCGTGCCCACCGATACGCCGCCTGAACTGCTGTTGGCGATTCGCGAAGCTGTTCTGGAAGCGGGAGGAGTGTCAGGATGACGGGTTATCCGCCGCTGCCATCGGACATACGGTTTGCCGCGATTGCCCCCGAGCTGGTGCTGGCGCTAACGGCGATGGTAGTGCTACTGGTGGGGCTGTCGTTGAGATACCGGTCGTACACGCCTCTGGTGGTTCTGAGCCTGATTGGCATCGCGGTCAGTGCAGGGTTTGCGGTTGCCTTCTGGGGGCAGTCACGCGAGGCGTTTGCGTCCACCGTTGTCAGCGACCAGTTTGCACAGGTAGTACGCCTGATATTGCTGGGCATCGCGGCGATCGCGGTGCTAATGGCGGAGCCGTACCTGCAGGAGAAGCGCATCCCCTTCCCCGAGTACTTCGCGCTGGTGCTGTTCTCCACGGCGGGCGGGATGGTGATGGCGGCGGCGCAGAACCTGATGGTGCTGTTCGTCGGGCTGGAGATACTTTCGCTGTCGATGTACGTGATGGCGGGGCTGGCTCGCACCGACACGCGCTCCGAGGAGGCGGCGTTGAAGTACTTCCTACTGGGCGCGTTCGCGTCGGGGTTCTTGCTTTACGGTATCGCGCTGATTTACGGAGCGTCGGGAACCACGAATCTGAACGAGCTGATGCCCGTGCTCTTCTCACCTTCGCCGGAGAAGCGGTTGCTGTTGTACGGCGGGTTGGCGCTGCTGCTGGTGGGGCTGGGTTTCAAAGCCGCGCTGGTTCCCTTCCACGTGTGGACGCCCGACGTGTATGAGGGCGCACCGACGGCAGCAGCAGCGTTTATGGCTTCTGCGGCAAAAACGGCGGCGTTCGCCGCGTTCATTCGGGTGGCGGTGGCATTCCAGCCTGCAAGCACGTTGTGGGTGACGGTGCTGGCGGTGCTGGCGATACTGACAATGAGCGTGGGCAACCTGCTCGCGCTGGCACAAACCAACCTGAAGCGGATGCTCGCGTATTCCAGCATTGCCCACGCGGGCTACCTGCTGGTGGGTGTGGTGGCGATTAGCAACTTCGCTTCCGCACGGGCGGGCATCAGTGCAGTGTTGTACTACTTCATCGCCTACGCGCTGATGACGATGGGGGCGTTCGCGGTGGCGTCAATGATGGCGCATGAGGGTAAGGAGAGCAATCTGATAGAGGAGCTTGCGGGGCTGGGCACGCGCAGTCCGCACGCCGCAGCGATGATGACCGTATTCATGTTGTCGCTGGCTGGCATCCCCGCGACGGCAGGCTTTCTGGGTAAGTTCTTCCTGTTCAACGCCGCGCTTCAACAGGGTGCGATAGGTCTGCTGCTGGCGATTGTGCTGGCGGTGAACAGCGTTATCTCCGCGTTCTACTACCTGCGGCTGATTGTCGTGATGTATTTCCATCCGGCGGAACTGCCTGCGCTGCCCAGACCCGGTTTCGGTTTGCAACTGGCGATAGCGCTGTGCATGATTGGCAGCCTGCTCTTCGGGCTGTATCCGCTGGGGTGGGATCAGGCTCAACAGGCAGCGGAAGGCGTGGTGCGTGTGGTGCAGACGGTGAGACGGTGATACAGTATATCATGCAGAGTCGGCACTAGCGAAGACAATGGGATGCTCGAAGCCCTATCCCACATAGATATCTCCCTCTTTTACGCAGCGAACCACGCACACCACCCGCTGCTGGATGCACTCATGCTGTTCGTGACCGATATCAAACGCACGGGCATCCTGTTGTTGCTGGTGTGGATAGGGCTCGTGTGGAAAGGCGGACCGAGGGGTAGAACCGTTGCCTTGCTACTTATTCCCCTTATCCTGCTCACCGACCAGCTGAGCAGTCATGTGCTGAAGGACGTGTTTGGCAGAGCGCGTCCCTGCGAGGTACTGGAGGGCGTGCGGGCGATAGACGGTTGTCGGCATAGCGCATCGTTTCCCTCCTCGCACGCGGTGAATACCTTTGCCGCCGCAACGCTGTTTACTCTTTTCTACCGTCGCTGGGTACCGTGGGTAGCGTTCGGGCTGGCGGCAGTAGTCTCCTACTCGCGCGTCTATTTGGGGCTGCACTACCCTTCCGATGTGCTGGGCGGGGCGGTAATTGGGACAGCTTGCGCGCTGGCGCTCGTCTGGATATACAGGGGTCTGGTTTCTTTTGTACGTAGAAGCCAGTGAACAGCCTCTTCTGGTGGCTCTCTCATGACAGAGCAAGAGAATATGCTGCTTCTCGTGAATCCGCGAGCGGGTGGCGGTAGGACAGAGCGTGTCGACTGGCAGAAGATATGCGCTGCCTTCGGTGTGCACTGTCGGGTGGTGGTATCGCACTCTCCGGAGGACGCCCTGTTTCATGCCTCGCAGTTTTGCCAAAGCGGTGGCGGGGTGCTGGTGGTCGCAGGGGGGGACGGTAGTGTGTACGCGGTGCTGCCAGCGCTGGTGCATACCCCCACTGCGCTGGCGTTGCTGCCTTTGGGCACGAGCAATGTGCTGGCGCGCGAGCTGGGCTATCCGTTGGGACGAAGGGCTTTACAAGGATGCCTGCAGGCGTTGCAAGAAGGCGAGGTTCGGCAGATGGACGTGGGCGTAGTCAACGGTCGCCCCTTCGCGCTGATGGCAAGCACGGGTTTCGATGCAGCCGTGTTGCCCCGCGTGCCCGAGGATCTCAAAAAGCGGTGGGGAGTACTCGCTTTTATCTGGACCGGCTTGCGCGAGCTGGGGCGCTACCAGCCGACGCGCTATTGTGTGACTATCGGGACAGATGTGCAGGAGATGGAAGCGGTGCTGCTGGTGGTGTCTAACACCTCTCGCTATGGATGGTTCACCGTGATTGCTCCCTCTGCACGCACCGATGACGGCGAACTGGATGCCGTGTGGTTTCCTGCCGATGCGCGCTGGCGACGGAAGATATGGCGTGTGCTGTGGGACGTCTCCTGGGGCAGAGCGGGGCGCTGTCCCTATCTCCGCTTCGCTCGCGCTAAATCGGTGCGGGTGGAAGCATCCTCGGTTCAGTATGTGCAGTGCGATGGGGAACTGGCGGGCGAAACGCCAATGGACGTTCATGTTCTGCCACGAGCCCTGCGCGTCATCGCCGCATCGCCTCCAGCTCCTTCGCGTAACGCTGTTTGATAAAATGTCGGCGCACTTTCAGCGTAGGGGTGAGCTCGCCTGTCTCGATGCTGAAGGGATGGTCTAACAGCGTAAAACGGCGCACCTTCTCGAAATCGGCGAGATGAGCGGTCAGGCGGTCGATCTCCCGCTTGATGAGCTGTTTTACCTCCGGTAGGGCAACCAGCTCGGCGTCGCTGTGCACCAGCAAGCCCTGCATCTTCGCCCATTCGCGTGTTCTCTCGAAGTTTGGCACGATGAGGGCGGTAATCACGTCTTGCTCGTCTCCGAACAGCACCGCTTCGGAGATGTAGGGGCTGGTTTTCAGTTGTTCCTCGATAGGCACGGGAGCAACGTTTTTGCCGTTCGCCAGCACGATGATGTCCTTCTTGCGTCCGGTAATGCGCAGGAAGCCGTCGGCGTCCAGCGAACCCAAATCGCCCGTGTGAAACCAGCCGTCGGGGTCAATCGCTTCGGCGGTCTCGGCGGGTTTGTTGTAGTAGCCCAGCATCACGTTGGGTCCCCGAACCAGCACCTCTCCGTCCTCCGCGATGCGTACCTCCACTCCCGGGATAGGCTTGCCCACCGTGCCGAAGCGGTAGTCATGGGGACGGTTCACCGCAACCACGGGCGAGGTCTCGGTCAATCCGTAGCCTTCCAGGATGAGGATGCCGAAGGCGTGGAAGAACTCGGCGTTGTGTTTGCCCAGCGCCGCGCCGCCCGATACAAAAAAGCGCAGACGCCCCCCGGTCAGCTCGCGCACTTTGTGCAGCACCAGACGGTCTGCCAGGCGGTACTTGAGGCGCAGCCAGGGTGTCCAGCGTCGCTCGCCGCGCATAGCCTGCGCCGCTTTGGAGGCGTTGCGGAACGCCCAGTGGAAGATGCGTCGCCGGAGCGGGGGCTGTTTGGTGACGCTCTCCATGATGCGGTCGCGGATGCTCTCGAAGAGGCGAGGTACCGCCAGCATCACCGTCGGGCGAGCAATCTGCATATCGCGGGCGATGGTAAAGAGCGTTTCGCAGTAGTACACTGTCGCACCGCAGGCGACGGCGGTGAAATGCCCTCCCATGCGCTCGAAGACGTGACTGAGAGGCAGGAAGGAGAGAAACACGTCGTCGGGTCCGGCGTCGATGATTTGCAAACAGGCGTCCACGTTCGATTGCAGGTTGTGATGGGTGAGCATCGCGCCCTTCGGCTCGCCGGTGGTGCCGCTGGTATAGATAAAGGTGGCAACGTGGTCGGGTGGTATCTGCGTGATACGCTCGCGGAATCGCCGTTCGGCATCAGCAACACCCGCACCGCGTCGCTCGATATCGGCGAAGCTGACCGCATTGTCGGCGAGTTCGGCGGGCGGGTCGATGACCACAATGGTCTCCAGCTGGGGCACCGCCTTGCTTACCTCTACCGCTTTGCGGTACTGTTTTTCATCGGAGACAAGTATCACCCGTGCGCCGCTATCTCGCGCCAGATACTCTATCTGGTTAGCAGGCAGGGAAGGATAGACAGGCACGACAATCGCTCCCAGCGAGAGCAGAGCATAATCGGCAATTGCCCATTCGGGGCGGTTCTCGGAGAGCAGCAGCACGCGGTCACCGAAGGCGACACCTGTGGCTTCCAGCCCCGCACTAAGGTGGATGACGCGCTGTAGATACTCGCCGTATGTCAGGGAAACCGTTTCACCCCTCAGGATGCGGACCAGGGCGATATGCTGCGGTTGTTTGTCCGCCTGTTCCGCGAACACGGTACACAGGTTGCGATGCATCTTTTCCTCCTACCCCATCGTTTGGTTAGCAGCCCCTCGGCTGCCCGATACAGGCAAGCCTCCCTTGCCCGTGGTGGGGCACACGCTCCACCAGGGTAGAGACCGGCTCTTCTTATTCTCCTATCGCCTTTAATATTACACGTTTCCGCCTCTGTCCGTCAAACTCAGCGTAGTATATCTGCTGCCACGGACCGAGGTCTAATTTGCCGTTCGTAATGGGCACGATGACCTCGTGATGAATGAGCAAACTTTTGAGGTGTGCGTCGCCGTTGTCCTCGCCGGTGCGATGGTGGCGATAGTCCGGGCGGTAGGGGGCGAGCCTCTCCAACCACTCGTCGATATCGGCAATCAGCCCGCTTTCGGCGTCGTTCACGTACACGCCTGCAGTGATGTGCATCGCGCTCACCAGCACGAAGCCCTCCTGAATGCCGCTCTCGCGCACGAACTGTTCCACCTCGTCGGTGATGTTGATATATTCGCGCCGTTTGGCGGTGTTGAACCAGAGATATTTGGTGGCTGATTTCATCCTCTCCTCCCGAAGTGTATCGTCCACCAGTTAGTTTACCAAAAAAGAATCCCCTGTGGCAGCTGCCACAGGGGGGTAAACGGTTGTGTGTTACACCTTGCGCCCCATTATCCCTCTAGAATGTACTGCAAGAATCGTGCCACAAACAGGGGTAAGCAGGCTTTGGGGCGAAGAATTTTCGAAAAATTGTTCACGATGGCTCGGCGGGAGCCTTGACAAACTACTTGAGAGGTTAGAGATGTTTGCACAGGTTCTAAATGGTAGCGATGTGCTGTTGCAACAGGGGTGTCAACCCCTGAAGGGGACACGGGTCGGGGTGATTACCAACCACACCGGCTTGACGCGCGAAGGGAGACCCACATGGCGCGCGCTGTTGGATGCAGGCGTGAAGGTGACCGCGTTATTCAGCCCCGAGCATGGCTTCGCAGGCATTGTGGACGAGCCGGTGAAAGACGCTCGCCATCCCGAGACCGGACTGCCTATCTACAGCCTGTACGGGGAGCATAAGGCGCCGACTGCCGAAATGTTGCGCGGAGTGGATGCGCTGGTGTTCGACATTCAGGACATTGGCTGCCGGTTCTACACGTACATCTCCACGATGGGGCTGGCGATGGAGGCGGCGGCGCAGTATGGAGTGCGTATGCTGGTGCTGGACCGGGTGAATCCCATCAACGGAGTGGCGGTAGAGGGTAGCCTGACCGACCCCGACAAACGTTCGTTCGTGGCGTATCATTCCATTCCCCTGCGTCACGGCATGACGGTGGGCGAGCTGGCGAAGCTGTTTCAGGCGGAACGTGTGCCGAGATGCGACCTGCAGGTGATACCCTGTGAGGGATGGAAGCGCGAGATGTGGTATGACCAGACGGGTTTGCACTGGGTGAACCCCTCGCCTAACATGCGGAGTCTCACGGCAGCAACGCTATACCCGGGCATCGGAATGCTGGAGTTCACCAACGTCTCGGTGGGTAGAGGCACAGACGCGCCTTTTGAGCTTTTCGGTGCGCCCTGGCTAAACGCCAATGCGCTGGCTCAGTATCTGCTAAGACGCAACCTGCCCGGCTTCGCCTGTATGCCTTTGCAGTTCACACCGAACGCCAGCAAGTTCGCCAACGAGGTATGTCACGGCTTGCGCTTTACGGTGGTAGACCGCAAGCGGTTCCAGCCGGTGCGTTTGGGAGTGGAGATAGCCTGTGCCCTGCGTCGCCTGCATCCGCGCGAGTGGGAACACGAGCGACTGATCACCTTGCTGACCGATGGCAAGGCGTATGAGATGATTGTGCGTGGTGCTGATGCGGACGAGGTGTGGGAACACATGCAACGCCAGGCGTCGTCCTTTCGCAGGAAGAGGGGCAGGTATTTGCTGTACGAATAGGGGAAGTGCAACCCCAAACCCGCTGCAGGGTCTTTTTATCTGGAGAGGGGTTTCACATGACAACTCGTGCCATGCTTCTCTGCGGGATGTTGCTGATTGCGGTCATGCTGGCGTACTCGCTACGGTCTGCTTCGTGCTGTTCATGGTGCTGGTGTTCGTGCCTGTAGTCTATTCGCTGGTGTTGTATAAGCAGATGGAGAAACGGGGGATGGTATGAGGGCACGCAAGCAGGAAGGTAAACCTTCAGAGCGAATCGAAGGGTGAAAACCTTGCTGAAGGAGGGATTCGCTATGGCGCGACCGGTTACGCTGTTTACCGGACAGTGGGCTGACCTTTCGTTGGAGGAGATGGCGAAGAAAGCGAAAGAGTTCGGCTACGACGGTTTGGAGCTTGCCTGCTGGGGCGACCATTTCGAGGTAGACAAAGCGCTGTCACAGGATGGCTACGTCGAATCGCGCTGGGAGATACTGGGCAAATACGGACTGAAGTGCTTCGCGATTAGCAACCATCTGGTCGGTCAGGCGGTATGCGACCACATTGACGAGCGGCACAAGGCGATTTTGCCTCCGTACGTGTGGGGCGATGGCAAACCCGAAGGAGTGAAAGAGCGTGCTGCGGAGGAGATGAAGAATACCGCCCGCGCTGCCCGCAAGCTGTTCAATGCCGCTCCCCCCGAAGTGAAGGCACAGCTCAAGCGTGTGGTGGTCAATGGCTTCACGGGCAGCTCCATCTGGCCCTTCCTGTACTCCTTCCCACCTAACCCGCCGGACCTGGTGGATAAGGGTTTCGCCGATTTCGCAGCGCGGTGGAAACCCATCTTGGACGTGTTCGAGCAGGAAGATGTGTACTTCGGGCTGGAGGTTCACCCGACCGAAATCGCCTTCGATATCGTCACCGCGCAGAGGGCGATTGAGGCGGTAAATGGGCACAGACGATTCGGTTTCAATTATGACCCTAGCCACCTGGGCTATCAGGGTGTGGACTACGTGGCGTTCATCCGCACCTTCCGTGAGCGAATCTTCCACGTGCACATGAAGGACGTGTACTGGTCGTCGACGCCGCGCCTGTCCGGCGTGTTCGGTGGACACCTGAACTTCGGACATCCCGAACGCTACTGGGACTTCCGCTCGCTGGGGCGCGGGTGCATCGATTTCGAAGGCATCATCCGTGCACTGAACGAAGTGAACTATCAGGGACCTCTCTCGGTCGAGTGGGAAGACAGCGGTATGGACCGCGAGCACGGTGCGAAAGAGGCGTGCGCTTTTGTGAAGCGCATGGACTTCGAGCCGTCGCGCATCGCCTTCGACGCCGCGTTTGCGGAGAAGTAGCGTTTGATGTGTAACCTCTCCCCAACCCCTCTCCCACTGGGAGAGGGGTCTTCGGGGTAAGGGGGGAGGGAAGGAGGAACAACATGCCTTTTCTTGTGCTACTGACAGTGGGGTGGAATATCTTTCTGCTCTCTTCATCTACAAGCGCACAGGAGGCACCACCTGCGATGAAAGCGAACGTTCCCGTGCAGCGCGTGTTCGGCCCCGAGCATCCGGGCGGTCGGTACAAGCACGCACCCTCCATCACGCAGCTCTCCAACGGCGACCTGTATCTGGTGTTCTATGCAGGCTCCGATGAGTACGCGGAAGATACCGCTATCTATGGAGCACGTCTGCCCAAAGGGAGCAAAGAATGGACGACGCCTGTCGCCATTGCCGATGCGCCCAACCGTCCTGAGGGCAATCCCGTTATCTGGCAGGCGCCTGACGGCAAGGTGTGGCTGTTCTATGTGGTGCGCTATGGAGCAACGTGGAGCAAATCCATCATTCAGGCAAAAATCTCCACCGACGGCGCCAAGACGTGGTCTGACCCGATGATAGTGAGCCTCACACAGGGCATGATGGTGCGCAACCGCCCGCTTGCCTTGCCCAATGGCGACATCCTGTTGCCTGCCTACTACGAGGCGGGGGAGGACCCGGAGTTTGTCTCACCGGAGACCTGCTCGCTGTTCTTCCTCTACGATTCCCGAAAACATACCTGGACGGAGACGAACCGCATCCGCTCGCGGTTGGGCAACCTGCAACCGGCGGTGGCGGCGATAACGGAGGATTATCTGGTGTGTTACTGCCGGGCTGGAGGCAGTTACGAGGACACCCCTGACAGGCGCATTGTGCGGGCGGAGTCACGCGATGGTGGACGCACCTGGAGCGAGGGTAAGGAGACGGAGTTCAAGAACCCTAACGCGGCGGTGGAGTTCTTGCGCCTGCGTAACGGACACCTCTTGCTCATTTACAACGACTCCACTGCCGAGCGCACCCCACTCACCGTTGCGATTTCAACGGACAACGACAAGAGCTATCCGTACCGGTTCAACCTGTTTGAAGGCGAAGATGCCTTTGCCTATCCATGCGCCATCCAGACCGACGATGGCAAAATCCATCTGGTGTTCAGTGCACAGGAGCGCACCGTCATTTACCATGCGGTGTTCGAGGAGAAAGATATCCTCCGCCAGTGATTCAGAGTTGTATGCAGGCGTATTGTAGGACTTTGGGATCTTGCGCTATGCCGAACAGGTCTAGAGTGCGTGAGGGCTCGTTCCCCCCGCGTTCGCAAGCGGTAAAGAAGACGCTGAACGGCTCTCGCAGGGGAATCGTCTGTAGCCCTCCGCGTCTGGGGAGCAGAGGGAAGAGCGCGTTGAACCGTGTGCCATCGGTGTTCGTCGCCGCATACACCACGAGGAGCCTTTTGCCGTCTGGGGAGTGGAAGCGGGCGTAGAGCGGATGAGGAGTGCGCATCCCTTCGCCACCCTCCAGCAATGTTTGCCTCTGCACAACACGTCCTTCCCTCACCGCGCAATGCTCCAGCGTCGCACGCAAGGGCAGGTTGGGGAAGTATTTCTCGCGCAGGAGCGGAGTGGTTTGCTGGCGCAGATACAGCAGATGGGCGGTTCCGCGACTATCCAGCCAGAGGTCTAAGTTGGTGATATGTCCACCGGAGGCATCCACGTTGTCTATCTCTATGGGCGGACAGAACGGTTCGGACGGGACGTTGGGTGTCCACGTGAAAAAGAGCCTGCGGAAAACGTAGTCCCATTCGCGCTGTGTTTTCTCACGCTTGTAGCGCCGCCACTCTTCCACCGGCTCCACAATATCGCCGATAGCGAGCACATACGCTGCCCGGTTGCGCAACGCCACCTGCGGATAGCAGGCGCGGATGGGAAAGGAGAGCGTGCCGGGGGCGTCCCAGCGCCCGTCACTCATCAGCAGGGCGTAATGGTACTCACTGGTGTGAGCGTCGATGTGCAGGAGCAGTGCTTCGCCACGCTGACTATCAGCAGCGATACCGCGATAGGAGTGGTCGGTGAAGGTGGCGGTTTGGGGAAAAGGTGGGGTATGCTCTTTCGGGTTAGAGGGTGCATTGTGAGAAAACTCCAGCAAACGCGGCTCGCATTTGCCGTATTGGGTGCCTGGAGGCATCGCAGAGGTGTTCACAGAGAGAAACAGTCTGCCCTGAGGTAGAGTCACCAGAGGACACGGTTCACGCTCGCGAAAGGCAGCTGGAGCCCACACCATCTGCCAGATCTCGTCTTCCCGCTTGCGGTAGAGTCGTGGGCGGGTGTTGCACAACGGCGGCACCCCTGCGCCCGTCTCCATGACGCTGGCGTACACTTCGCCACCATTCCGTGCCAGAAGCGGTGCCCCCCAGCACCACAACGGACCGGAGCCGTTGTTGGGCGGCTCGCAAGTGGCAATGGTCTCCTCTGCTGTCACACGCAACATTTCGCTGTCCTCCCCGTAACTTTTTCAGCTTCGACCAGGCATTTTCCCACTTTTTGGGGAAAAAACCGGTAATTTTATCACCACATTGGTACGCTTTTTGCAACTAATATGGGTGCAAGGCAAAAAGAGGCATAGAAGACAAGATGCCCAGTTTACCGAAAAATATCTTTCAAGGAGTGAGTGTCATGAGAACGCGAAAAGGCTTTACGTTAGTGGAACTGCTTGTAGTCATCGCCGTGGTGGCGATACTGTCGTCCATCCTGATGCCGGTATCCGGGCGTGCCCGTGCTGCGGCGCGCAGTACGGCGTGTGTGAGCAACCTGCGCCAGATTGGGCAGGCGTTTGCAATGTATGCACAGGATTGGGATGGCAACCTGCCCGCGGCAATGCCCTACGCAGCGGTCGCCCCGGCAGGACGAGCATGGATGATAGCGTTACAGCCGTATGTGAAAGACGCGCGAATCTGGATATGTCCTGAGAACACGATGCCGGTGCCCAGTTACGCTTATAATACGCTCCTGGGGTTTCCCCGCTTGATGGGCACGGCTTACGGATACAGCGGACTGGCTCTGGACACGATAACGGTGCCGAGCAACACGTTTCTGGCGTATGACACGCCGAACAATCAAGCAGGTGCAAACAACCTGAACGGCGCGATGGGCAGTTACATGATGTTTGTGGTGCCCGGGCAGCTCGCCGAGCGACATCCGAACTGGGAATCGGCGTACCGTGAGCGAGCGCAGTGGCAGCGTCCGCGCCACAACGATGGGAACAACATTGTGTTTGCAGATGGTCACGTGCGGTGGGTCAGGCTGGCGGTGCAGAGCCCATGGAGCGTCAGCCAGTTCAATCCGCTGCAGACGCCTTGACAACCGACTTAACGCCTAGCACCATCCTCCTCCTCTCCTCCCGCGAGGCGCCGGCTGACCACCGGCGCCTTGTTACCATTTTTACGGTAGGCGCAAGACGTGTCCGATCGTTTTATCTACCGGCAGCCCCACGAAGCGTGACTGTGCATGCAGCGTTACCAGAGAGCCTGCCGGGAAAGCGGGTAATCGGAAGGTGACTCCGTCCTCATCTACCCAGGCGGAGGCGGTGTGCTTGCCTTCTTTCGCTTGCAAGGTGACGGTGGTAATGTTTTCGTCCGGTAACAGCACATGCGCTGTACAGCTGTAGGTGAAGCCGGGGCGTGGCTTTGCTCGTGTGTTTAGGTGTAGCACCAGATGTTGCTGTTCCAGCCGTATGGTTCCCCACGTAAAGTCTCCGGGAGCCTGCAACTCACGCAGGAGGTCTTCTTCGTCGGGTTCTTCCCACACGAACTCTCGCGCCCCATCGAGTTGCCAGACGACGGGTTGCTCGATAAACAGCTCGTTTTGGCGCACAAAGCTCAGCAAGAATCGGGACATCATGCGCATTTGTGAGGCGTGAGCCTGTATCGCTTTCCTCTTCATGTTCTGCTGCAACGGGCTCAGGCTCAGCCGCTTCCAGTGCAAACCGATGTTGAAGAAAGCGGAGGGTGGAGTAAGCGGCTCGTCAGGGTGCAGCCCTCGTGGTTGAGGCCAGTCGCCGCAGTGCACCAGATAGTGACGCAACACGACACGCTGTGCGAAACCGATACCCTGCACTCGCAGGCGAGCCAGCGCAGTCTGCACAAAAAGGGCGGTTGCTGCGTGGTCAGGATGATCGTCAGCCGGATAGGTCACGTAGACGTGGGTGGGTACAGTACGCCTCAGCACCGTCTCCACATCGCGCAGCACGTTCTGTCCGCAGTATGTCGAACCCGGTCGCAGGGTGTCGCGGTATGGATTGGAATCGGTATCGGTATAGTAAGAGCGCAGGGCGCTGGAGGGCATCCAGTTGGAACTCCAGAGGGGGTAGAGCCCTCGGTCGGGGTAGCCCAGGAAGGTGATACGCCAGTCTGCCAGCCCCAGCAGATGCATCGCACGGCGCGCTTCTTGCTGGCGCATCTCCCCGAACAGGATATGTTGCCCAGGGGTGGGTTTTGGCTGTCGGAACTGTTGCTCCACGGCGAGGCGGAAGCCGTCACCGTTGGTCATATATACTACCCACACCTGCGCTCCCGCGCTAAGAGCCTGCTGGATTACCCCAGCACAGCCGAGCGCTTCATCGTCGGGATGGGGAGCGAACACTAGCACGCGGTCCCCTGCGTGGTGAGGAGGCATTTCGGGAATAGCCTCTATTGCGGAGCGCGGCAAAGCATGCGTCTGGCGGTAGTAGCTTGCACCCTTATCGGCGAAGTACAGACCGCCTGCGATCCATACGAGCCAGAAAAGCCATTTCAGTGTACGTTTTTTTCCCACGAGCGAACCAATCCCCCACTACACCAAACCATCAACAGATGGCGGAGAGGGTGGGATTCGAACCCACGAGGCTCATCGCCTGCCGGTTTTCAAGACCGGTGCCTTCAACCACTCGGCCACCTCTCCGCCGAGGAGTGTTCTCATCGGTGAGGTTATCGGTGCGATTTATACAGTACCACAAAGTAGCGATTTCGTCAACCTCTTTTTTCCTCACGGGGGAATGAGGGTGTTCGAAATTGGTGGTTGAATGGATAGATAACCTAACCCCCTAGCCCCCTTCCCTGCAAGGGAAGAGGGAACGCCCCTCTGCTCGTAGGAGAGGGGACGGGGGTGAGGTAAGACAATGGGTAGCAAGAACGCCTCTCTCCTTGCGCTACAACCAACTTCTCAACAATTCTCGAACACCCTCCAGCAGTATTGAGAGAAAACGCGTCCCCCTTCCCCACAGAGGGAAGGGGGACGACAGGTGGGTGGAGCGAACGCTACCGCACCATCGGCTTTATGTCTCGCTCTCCTCGTACTGCTGGCGCAGGGCAGCGACTACCGACGGGTCTGCCAGTGTGGTGGTATCGCCCAGTGCGCGTCCCTCGGCGATGTCGCGCAGCAGGCGTCGCATGATTTTGCCGGAGCGGGTCTTGGGCAGTTCCGCCGTGAACAGGATGTCGTCAGGGCGTGCGATGGGGCCAATCTTCTGCACCACGTGCTCCTTCAGCTCGTCTATCATCTCGCTGCTTGGGCGGTGCCCCTCTTTCAGAGTGACGAAGGCGGCTATCGCCTGCCCTTTGATTTCGTGCGACTTGCCGATGACCGCCGCTTCGGCAACCGCGGGGTGGTCTACCAGAGCGGATTCCACCTCCATCGTGCTGATGCGGTGTCCCGCTACGTTCATCACATCGTCCACGCGCCCCAGTAGCCAGTAGTAGCCTTCTTCGTCGCGTTTGCATCCGTCACCTGTAAAGTAGATGCCGGGGAAACGGCTCCAGTACTGCTGCACATAGCGCTCGGGGTCGCCGTAGATAGTACGCAACATGCCGGGCCAGGGCTTCTTGATAACCAGATAGCCGCCTGCGCCCAGCGGTACCGACTCACCATGCTCGTTGAGCACGTCCGCCTCGATACCGGGGAAGGGGCGTGTGGCGGAACCGGGCTTGGTGGTGGTGATGCCGGGCAGAGGCGTGATGAGGATATGCCCTGTTTCGGTCTGCCACCAGGTGTCAACGATAGGGCAACGCTGTCCCCCGATGTACAGGTGGTACCAAATCCACGCCTCTGGGTTAATCGGCTCGCCGACGGTACCCAAAAGGCGCAGGCTGGACAAGTCGTGTCGCTGCGGATACTGTGGTCCCCATTTCATGAAGGCGCGGATGGCAGTCGGGGCAGTGTAGAATACTGTGACCCGGTACTTTTCTATCAGCGCCCAGAAACGGTCGCGGTCGGGGTAGTCGGGTGCGCCTTCGTACATGAGCACGGTGGCACCGTTAGCCAGAGGACCGTACACCACGTAGGAGTGTCCGGTCACCCAGCCGATGTCGGCGGTGCACCAGAACACATCATCCTCTTTGAGGTCAAAAACCCATTTGGTGGTGGCATACACTCCGGTAAGGTAACCGCCTGTTGTATGGGCGATGCCTTTGGGCTTGCCGGTGGAGCCGGAGGTGTAGAGGATGTACAGCAAGTCTTCGGAATCCATCGCCTCCGGTTCGCAGTGCATGGGAGCATGTTCCATCAGACGATGCCACCAGTGGTCACGCCCCTCCAGCATGGGCACGTGTGTGGCGTCCATTGCACGGTTGAGCACAATAACATGCTGCACGGTGGGGCAGTGTTCCACCGCCTCGTCGGTAGCACGTTTTAGCTGCACGATATTGCCGCGTCGGTAGCCCCCGTCAGCGGTGATGACCAACTTCGCCCCGCAGTCGTTGATACGTTCGCGCAGGGCTTCTGAGGAGAAGCCTCCGAACACCACGGAATGCGGTGCCCCAATGCGTGCACAGGCGAGCATGGCGATAGCTGCTTCGGGCACCATCGGCATATAGATAACCACCCGGTCGCCTCGGTGCACGCCAAGTCGTTTCAGCACGTTGGCGAACTTGGTCACCTCGCGGTAGAGGTCCCAGTAGGTCAGTACGCGCTCCTCACCGGGTTCGCCCTCCCAGATAATGGCTGCTTTGTTGCGTCGGGCTGTGCGCAGGTGCCGGTCGATACAGTTCACCGAGGCGTTGATCTTCCCACCGAGGAACCATTTGGCATGGGGTGGGTTCCATTCGAGCACTTTATGCCACGGCTCGAACCACTCCAGTTCGCTGGCAAAGCTTGCCCAGAATGCTTCAGGGTCGTTCGCGGCCGTTTCGTATATGCGCGGGTCGTTCACGTTCGCCTGTGCGCGGAACGATTCGGAAGGCGGGAAGGTGCGGTTCTCCCGCAAAAGGGCTTCGATAGCCGCCTGCGCTCTGGTTGCTTCTGCAACGCCGTCGCTCATGGTATTCCCTCCTCATCTAAATATCGCGCTTTGAGTAACTAATATTTTACCACAATAAGCGTATCTTCCTGCTTTGCGCAGGAAGGGCGGCGCAGGCGTCGAAGCCTTTTCCAGAGCCACACTGCTTGACAAAGGGGGACAGATGTATAACAATAAAAGTGTGGTTTCCATGTTTGCCCAGAGAACAGGGGCGCTGTGATGGATGCAGAGAGCATCGTTTCTATTGAACAGCAGGTTGCCGGGCTTCACCGGGTAGCACAGGTAGCAGTGGACCCCCTGGCACCGGAGGAGGCTTTGCGTCGCATCGCGGAGGAAGCCTGTTTGCTGACCGAAGCGAGCGCAAGTGCCGTCGCTTTCCTGACGGAGAGCGAGACCAAACTGCGGCTGGTAGCGGTAGCAGGAGAGGATGTACAGGATTTGCGGGGTACGGTGTTTCGTGTGGAGAACTCGCTCATGGAGAGCACCGTACGCCGCGGCGAAAACGCCATCCCGTTTTATCCTGTGCACCCCGACCCGGTGATGGAGAGCCTGCTGGGCGGAGCGCGATTGCGCGGCGCTGCTGTGGTGCCGATACAGTGTGATCAGCAGATGCTGGGCGCGTTGGCTGTGTTGAACAAACGCGATGGTTCCCGCTTCGACTCCTCCGATGTTCGCATCCTGCAGATACTGGCTTCGCATATTGCCAGCCTGTGGCGGCGCAGGCAGCTGGAACAACGCACCGACCGCCTGCGGCGCGAGCTGGAGGTGATGTACCACGCGGCGCAGAGCATCGGCAGCAGCTTGAACCTCAATGAGGTGCTGGACACAGTGGTGGACGAGGTGGCGGCACACCTGCCTCATGCCTTCGCCGTGCTTTTCCTGTTGACGGATGAGCGCACACACCTGTTTATTGCCGCCGAGCGCGGGTTGGAAGGGGAGGAGCGTGAGGTGATGTTGGCAGCGGATGAGGGTTTGCAGGCGGAGGTGTTGCGCAGTGGTGAGCCGCGCCTGGTCAATGCCGCGGACCTGGAGCCCGGCGTCGAACAGTTTGTGCCTCGCTTGCGGATACACTCTGCCCTGTACGCGCCGGTGAAGTCGCGCACGAAGACGCTCGGACTGCTTCTGGTCACCAGCACCAGCCGCAACGCCTACACCGAAGCGGACCTGAAGCTGCTGAACGGGGTGGCATCGCAAGCAGGCATTGCCATTGAAAACGCCCTGCTTTATGAGGACGCCCACCGTCGCGCGGAGGAGGCTACCTCTATCTACGAGCTGTCGCAGTCGGTGAACTCCTCGCTGGAACTGCACAGCGTGTTGGACCTTGTGGCGGACAGCGTACTGCGCCTGCTACAGGTGGATAAGTTTGCGCTGATGCTTTACGACAGCAACGAGGGTGTGCTGCGCACGTACGTGAGCCGTGGTGTAGACCCTGCCTATTTCGACCGCCTGCGCCCCACCAAAGGGCAAGGCATCCCCGGCTGGGTGCTGGAGTTTCAAAGCCCTGTTTATGTGCTGGACGTTTCCGCTGACCCGCGCAATGCGGCGGTTCCCCTGGACCGCGAAGGGGTGGTGTCGCTGGCGTGCGTGCCTTTGCAGGTGGGCATGGAGCCGATGGGCGTGATGCTGGCGATGAGCAGTCGGCGACGGTTATTCACCATCGCCGAAATGGAGCTTCTGTACACTATCGCCAATCAGGCGGCGGTGGCGATTGATAACGCTCTGCGCTACGAAGAGGAACGGCAGAAGTCGGAAGACCTGCGTCAGTATTTCCTGCGGGTGGCGCGGGCAATCGGCAGCACAGTCAAACAGGGAGAGGTTCCGCAGCTTATCGCCAACATCGCTGCGGAAGTGTTGCGAGCAGATAGAGCGATATACTATACGGTGGAGGGGCATCGCATCAAGCCGATGGCGGTAAGCGGCTCACGGATGGCGACACTGCTGGACGAGGAAGAGGAAACCTCCAGCATGGCGTGGGTGGTAAAAACAGGGCGTCCGCTGCTGGTGTATCAGGCGTCGTCCGACGTGCGCTTCCGAGATGACCCCTTTGTTCAGCGCGAGGGAATGGCATCATGTCTGGCAGTTCCACTCGGTGGAAAGAAACCCACCAGCCTGCTGGCGGTCTATACCTTGCAGCCGCGTAAATTCACCCGCCACGATGCCGAACTGCTCAGCACCGTGGCGGAACTGGTGCTGGAGACTTAAGGGCACAAAATCCTCTAATCTTTCCCCAACCCATGCAAAAACACGTGCACGATATGGTCCACTATCTCGTCTGTTGGGTAGAATACCTGCTCGAGGTAAGTGAGCGTGACAAAGACGTTCACCATCCCCAGTAGCAGGTACACGCTTTTACCGGTATCGTGCGGCACCAGCTCGCCGTTCTCTATCCCCCGCCGTAGTACCTGTTCCATCTGCGCAATAGTTTGCATAAACTGCCGTACCAGCGACTGGCTTTCCTGGTCGCCCCGCTGTGCTCCGACGATTTCGCGGTAAACGATGCGTACCAGCCCCGGATTATGATGAGCAATCCGCAGATAACCTTGCAGGAAGGCGCGGATCGCGTCGCGTGCAGAGGTAGTGGTGTTTATAGCGGTGAGCACCGTCGCACGCAGTTTCTCTACCCCTTCCTGCAGCAGCTGGCGGTACAGGTCCTCCTTGTGCTCGAAGTAATAGTAAAGCAATGCGCGGTTCACATGCGCACGCAGGGCGATCTCGCCGATAGAGGTGGCTTCGAACCCCCGTTCGGCGAACAGCGCTTCTGCTGCTCGCATGATGCGGTCACGCGCGGTTGGTCGTTTGCTGGGTACTTGCGGTTCTTGCATGTTTTTCTCCTCCGAAGATGTCTGTTTTACAGCATTCGCCAAACGGAGCGAAGAATCTCAGAGATGCTTCACTGCGTTCAGCATGACAAAAAGGGTGAGATGCTTCGCTTGCGCTCAGCATGACAAGGGTGCGAAACTACTTCGCCTGCCTCTAAACAATCAGGTTTTCTAATCCGCGCAGGCGGATTTTACTCCCCTCATAGCCCATGATTTCAATTTTCCCTATCCAATGGGTTTGATTTACTACCATGAGTGCCTTCATCCCTTTGGCGAAACCCGTTGGTTCAATTTAACCATCGGGTATCTGTAATCCTGCTTCTTTGTCAAACGAAAAGGGGGAATTCACCGGAGAACAGGGTAGAACAGCTCGGCTCCATCTCTGGCGGCGGCACGTGTCTGCGCGAAGCATTCATCGCGCTCGGTAATTTAGTATCGCGAGGGAGCTTGGCGGTTTACGGGTAACGCCAAAGCAGAAGGGGCTGTTATCATGGAACCGCTCGACGAGGTCGAAGTTGCTGCCGAACAATTCACGACTGTGTACCACGGCATCCCTGAGCCATAGCTGGCGGGCGCGGATATAGTTACCCATCGTGGCGGTAAGCACGCACTGATCTGGAGGTGCGCTGTTCGGGGTAGGCTCTGCAACCAGACATACCTCATCGGGGCGGTCACTGCGGAAGGTTGCTTCAACGGTTACTTCCGCGCCGTTTTCGAATCGCTCTATCAGGAAGCGTACCCGCAGATACTCCACCTCTTCATCCGGGGCGATAGCAATCTGAATACCCTGGGTAAAGCCCCATAAGTGTCGTTTGGCAGAAGGTAACCAGACTTCAGGCATAGCGGACTCCCCCCAGAAACCTTCAGTAGAAGAGGTTCGATGCCTGTACATACCAAAGCCGACAGGTGCTCAAACCTGCCGGCTTTAAAGGCAACAAAACCCTCTCCGCTTTTGTTGCGCCCGCAACGAAAGCGGTCAAGAAACGGCTTCTTGTCGGGCGAGCCTTAATCAGCGCTTTCGGCGACGCAGGAGCAACCCCGCCAAACCGGCTCCCAGCCCCA
This sequence comes from Armatimonadota bacterium, assembly GCA_049969495.1. Classification (GTDB taxonomy): domain Bacteria; phylum Armatimonadota; class HRBIN16; order HRBIN16; family HRBIN16; genus HRBIN16. The sequence continues at coordinate 4,678 of JBMFOT010000028.1, read as the reverse complement.
CGATGCTCGCAGGGTCGGGTACCGGGTTCAGCTCCACGACGAAGCTGGGGCGAGTGCCCTGCGGGTAGTCATGCCACATGCCGTTCGTGTAGATGACCAGGTACTGCTCACTACCCGGTCCCAAGTAGTCGTTGGGTTGTCCGGGATACCAGTTGGTGTAGGTCCACGGCTCGCCTGATACCCATTGCCAGTTGGCGTTTGGATCGAGCTCGCCGGGCGGTTGGTACCCTCCCAGCCACGCGGGAAGGGTGAGCAGGCTGGTGATGACTGCGTTCTCTTCCGCGCTGTGCACGGTGGCCAGGTAGCCGTTGTAGAAGCCTGGCACAGTCACCGTGTTAGCGAAGGCTGCGGCATCTTCCCAGGAAGAAGAACCACCGTACACCTGGTACAGGTGCCCATTCCCTGACCAGAGAGTGGAATTAAGCAGAGTGTAGCTGTACGCCGCATTGACCAGCAACAAGCTTAAGCCAAGTACCAGACCTATTCGGCGGTAGATGCTGAATAACACAGCAATACCTCCTTTCACCCACATAGGGGGCGCACTGTATCTTTCCACTCTTTATATACTGCAAGAATCGTACCACAAACGGGGGTTTTGCCCAGTTTCTGAGAAAAATTATGGAAATTTTTTAGAAGGTAGCCATGCAACCCGCCAAGGCGCACGCAGAGCCACCTCAACAACCAGAGACGCATCACCAGGTTTGCTGCTGCCCTCCCCAATTCTTCTTTGGGTTGCCAGACGGTGCCAACGCTTGACAGCAGGAATCGGTTTCCCGTATGATAAAATAGTAGACTAAACACGAAACTGGAGGGCGGTGAGCCGTGGCATCGGTCACGTTAAAACACCTGACCAAAGTCTTCAAGAACGTCGTTGCTGTCAACGACTTGAATCTGGAAATCAAGGATAAAGAGTTTCTCGTGCTGGTAGGACCTTCGGGCTGTGGCAAGACCACCGCGCTGCGCATGATCGCCGGACTGGAGGAGGTCACTTCCGGGGAGATTTACATCGGCGACCGACTGGTGAACGATGTGCAGCCCAAGGACCGTGACATCGCGATGGTGTTCCAGAACTACGCGCTCTATCCGCACATGACGGTGTATGATAACATGGCGTTTGCCCTGCGGATGCGCAAATTCCCCAAAGCGGAGATACAACGGCGGGTGCATGAGGCAGCGAAACTGCTTGGGTTGGAAGGGCTGCTGGACCGCAAGCCCAAACAGCTTTCCGGTGGTCAACGGCAGCGTGTGGCGCTGGGGCGTGCCATCGTGCGCGAACCGCAGGTGTTCCTGATGGACGAGCCGCTCTCCAACCTCGACGCCAAACTGCGCGTGCAGACCCGTGCCGAGCTCATCAAACTGCAGCGGCGACTGGCGGTCACCACCATCTACGTCACGCATGACCAGGTAGAAGCGATGACGATGGGTGACCGCATCGCGGTGATCAAGGATGGTGTCTTGCAGCAGGTGGATACGCCGCTGAATATCTATCACTATCCAGCAAACATGTTCGTGGCCGGTTTCATCGGCACGCCGCCGATGAATTTCCTCGACGTGACCCTCAAGCGCAGCGGCGAGGACTACTACGTGGATGGCGGCGATTTCAAACTGCTCCTGCCTAAGTTCGCAGCGGATAAGGTGCAGCCGTGGGTGGACAAGCAGGTAGTGTTCGGTGTGCGCCCAGAGGACATCTTCGACAAGTCGCTGGCACCGACCACCGCCGCGCACGACGGAAACACGCTGAAGGCGATGGTGGACGTGATAGAGCCGATGGGGGCGGTGGTCACGATGTACCTGACCTTGGGCACGCACCAGATAGTAGCTACCATCGATGCCGATACAAAGGCGAAGGAGGGCGAGGAGCTGGAAATCGTGCTGGATATGGACAAGACACACCTGTTTGACAAGGAGACGCAGAAGGCGATTTACTAGCCCGACTGTACCTGCAAGCGCATGGCATCGTGAATGCGGATACGATGCTGTTTCAGCCAGAGGATGATCTCCGGGGGAGTGTACATCGTGCCGGGTACGATAACATGTTGATAGCCTTCGCGCAGGCAGAGCCGTTGAAGGGTTGCAAAGTCTTCTGCCTCTACCGCATGCACTAAACCGAGCTCTCTGCTCGTCTTCCGACACAATTCCCGTCGCTTCTCCCATGCCTGTGCATGGTCGTCCCAGTTTCGGTGACAATATATCAGTGCCTTCATCATATCCACACCTCACCACAGTTTCACTATTCCTGTGGTCGGTGTAAAACAGCGTTTCCTGCACCGTAACCTTACCGGTGATAGCGTTACGCAAGGCGAAAACCGGTAAGTGAACGGGCTATCCCAATCGCATACACGACTCACGAATCACCAACTCAGTAGGCAGGTAGATGGTTTGACAGAGGGCACCCGGCTCGGTGCTGGTCAGCACCTCAAAGAGCAGCTCCATCGCGCGCTGCCCCATTTCGTAAAGAGGCTGGCGCACGGTAGAAAGGGGAGGGTTCAGGTGTGCCGCGCTGGAGGGGTCGTCGAAGGCGATGATGCTGACGTCTTCCGGTACGCGCAACCCCAACGAGCGCAGCAGGGCAAGTGTTTCCAGTGCAAGGTAATATCCGGCGATGAAGATAGCGGTAACGTGTTCGGATCGGATCAGCAAGTCGGTCAGTTGCTGACGCGCTTCCACCGACAGATGCGAGTCGGAGCCAGCTTGCACAATCCACTCCGGGCGCATCGGCGCTTCCCACTTCTGCATGGCGTGCTGGTAACCGCGCAGACGGTCGGCACAGTTGGTGCTGCCTTCCCAGCCGTTCAGGTAGGCGATGCGCCGGTGCCCCAGCGAGAGCAGGTACTCTACAGCGCGTCGTGCTCCGCCGAAATTGTCGCTGTCCACGCAGGGGAAAAGGTTCGATTGCCAGGAGGCGCCCATCACCACGAAGTGCGTGCCGTCCTGCCAGAGGTTCATGAGCACATCGTGCGCATCGAGTGGAGGAGCGACGAACAGCAGCGCCCCATAGGAATGGCGCTGAGCGACCTCCGTGTATTCTGACACATCTGCCTGAACCACCTGCAGCGCCAACCCGCGTGCCTGAGCGACGTTTCGCACCGCGCGGAACGGTTCGCGCAGGTAGGTGTCAGCCTGTGGGTGCTCGGCATACGGTACCACAAGCACCACGCCATGCACGCGCACCGGCTGCACCGCATCGGTGACGAAGGTACCGGCGCCCGATCGGCGATACAGGCGCCCTTTGCGCACCAGCTCCTGAATAGCGCGGTTAACGGTCATCTGGCTCACGCCGAATTGCCGGGCGAGTGCACGCTCGCCGGGCAGCTGGCTACCAGCAGGCAGCTTACCCTCCACTATCTGCGTTTCCAGAATGCGCTGAATGCGAATGTACCTTGGTTCGTCCGCATCCGATGTGCTCACGATATAGCCCTCCTTATCCGGAGCAAAGTGTTATATAATGCTGAGCAATCCTTCGCTACACATTATAACGCAGGGAACAGGATGTGTCAAACGGGGGAAATGGTGTCCTGCCTGATGGCGGAGGGATTGTGTATCCTGGAAAGGCGCAGCTTCCACGGAAGCCATATCGCCTCCCAGATCACCCTTTTGGATAGCTTGGACTTGCCCGCGCGCCGCTCGGTAAAGACGATAGGGATTTCCTGAATATGAAAACCATGCCGATAGGCTCGATACGCCATCTCTATCTGGAAAGCATAACCATTCGAGCGGATGGTGTCTAGGTCGATAGTCTCCAGCACTTCGCGTTTCCAACAGCGGTAGCCGCTGGTAGCATCGATCACAGGGATACCTGTGACCAGTTCCACGTAGACATTGGCATAGCGGCTCAAAAGATATCGCCAGCGTGCCCAGTCTGCTACATCCCCACCGGGTACATAGCGTGAGCCAATGATAACGTCTGCATGTGCTGTATGCTGGATGAGCACGGACAAATCACGCGGGTCGTGTGAGAGGTCAGCATCCATCTGGGCAATCAGCCGGTAACCCATTTCCAGCGCCTGTGTGAACCCTGCAACGTAGGCACGACCGAGCCCCTCCTTGCGCTCGCGATGCAGCACGTGGATTTGCGGGTGTTGCGCTGCCAGCTGGTCGGCGAGGTCGCCGGTACCGTCAGGCGAGTTGTCGTCCACAATGAGGATATGCACCTGCCCGTCCGTTGCTTGCAATACTTGCTGGCAGACGACAGGCAGATTTTCCCGCTCGTTGTAAGTGGGGATGACCACTATCGCGTCGTGCTGGTTATTGAGTTGTGACATCCTGTTTTCCCGGCTCCTACAGGCGCGTTTTCGGTGTCACGGGAAGGCATCTCAGCGCAAAATGATTATAGCACACCTGCTTCTATTATCGGAATCGCCGTTGCGGAACCGCAGCCGAAAAATTTTCGAAAATTTTTGCGAAAAAGATGCCGGAAACCCCATTTGTGGTACGATTCTTGCATTATATATAGGGTGGAAGCCCCACTTACGTAGTGAGGCAATCTCTGGAAGGAGGGAGAGGAAAAGTGAACAAACTGACTCTGTTCGCGCTAATTGCCGGTCTGGCACTGGCAGTGGGCACAGCACAGGCGCTGACGCTGCAGCCCAGTGTGGCTACAACGCAAACGTGGAACGGCGGTACGTCCGGAAGCCCAACCTTGGTTGGGGATGCCAACGAAGATGGTGATCCCTACTGG
>JBMFOT010000027.1:0-43413 GCA_049969495.1 Armatimonadota bacterium | reverse complement strand
TCACCTTAGTGGGAGAGAGCAAGTCGCAGCTGTCCAAGAACGACATAGACCGCTTCCTGCGGCGTACGGTGGACGCTCTGCGCGAGGTGTATCCGAACATCCTGCCCATTGTCGTCACGCACATCACTTCGGAGCCAGACGCAGAAGAGTACGCACGCCGACTGGGCGTGGCGGTGTTCTATTCCTATGAGTTCTAGAAGAGGGGGGCAGACCAGTCCAGCCTGCCCCCTTCCTGTGTTACCTTTACATCGCCTTGTTCACGATGTCGCTGAGCGACACCACCCCCATCAGTCGGTGTTCTCCGATGACAGGCGCGCGGGACAAACCGGTGTTCGCAAGCAGCCGCGCCACGTACTTCACGTCCAGATTGGGATTGACCACCACCAGCGGCTTGGACATAATCTCGTGCACCTGTACCGACTCGGGTGACAGTCCTTTCGCCACCACCTTGTACACGATGTCGCGCTGGGTCACGATACCGTAGGCGTCTTCTTCACTGCGTCGCTCCACAATCAGCGAGCGCACCCCCTTCTGCTTCATCAGCGCGACCGCTTCCGCGACGGTGGCTGTGCCCTGAATGGTGACCACATCGGTGGTCATGATGTCTTTCGCCTTCGGCATGGTAACGCCCCCTTTCGTACGGAGTGGAATGCGTTGACCTGCGCGATGCGGAAAAGGCTACTTCCTCTGCTCAGTCGTGCTCTGTAAGGGGTCTTGCGAATCCATTATAATCGATACCGGTCAAAAACGCAATGTGTTTACTCCGAAGCCGACACCGCAGGTACCGCGCTGACCGTCCACCACGCTACCATCACGCTCGCGATGAGCATCAACATCGCCGCGGTAACATAGGGTGCGCTCATGCCCAGGTGTCCGAAACTCCATCCTCCCCACGCCGGTCCTACTACCCGAGCCAGACTGCCCAGCGACTGTGTGACCCCGAACACCTCACCGCGGCGGTCGGCAGGCGCCAGCTTGGAAAGCAAACCGTTCAGGCTGGGACCGGCAACGCCTCCGCCCATCGCCATGACCGCCAGCACCACCATCAGCCAGCCTGTGGAGGGCATCTGTGGGATCAACAAGAGGGCAGGCACTTGCAACAAATACCCTCCTAGCAATAAGCGCGCCTCGCCGAAGCGTGCGCTGAGTTTGCCGATCAAACCGCCTTGCACCACCGCGCCCATGATGCCCAGATAGGCAAACAGGTAGCTGCACTCGCGCTGATTCAGGCCGTACCGATGCTTTGCCAGCAGGACAAAAGTGGATTCGAGGTTGGCGAGGGCGAAGATGGCGGTGAACAGCACCAGAGCCAGCAAGCCCACATGCGGTATCGCCAGCACGCGCGGCAGGTCGCGCAAGGGGAAGGTATACCACGCGCCCGCTCGTTGCCGGTTTTGGGCAGGCAGGCTCTCGGGAAGCCTTAAGAACGCGCTGAACCAGTTCGCTCCCGCAAGTACTGCGCCTGCCATCCCAATGGCGAAGTTGCCTCCCCATGCGCCCAGTACACCCCCAACTGCGGGTCCCAGAATAAAGCCGACGCCGAACGCCGCGCCGATTAGCCCCATCGCACGAGTACGCTCCTGCGGGGGAGTGACATCAGAGATGTATGCCTGCGCTGTAGAGAGGTTCGCGGCGGTAATCCCTGCCAGCAGGCGCGAAAGGAATATCATCCGGGCGTCCCGTGCCATCGCAAACAGCATATACGATAAGGCGGAACCCGCAATGCTTACCAGCAACACCGGTCGCCGCCCTACCCTGTCCGATAACCTGCCCCAGAAAGGCGCAAACAAAAACTGCATCAGCGAGTAAATAGCCTGAATCATGCCGATAAAGGCAGGGGTGGCATGAAAGGCGTCAGCATAGTACTGCAGCTGGGGAATGATGAGTCCGAAACCGAGCAGGTCCAGAAATATGGTAAAAGTGACAACCCGCTGTGCAGATTTCAACCGGTCAGGCACGAGTAACTCCTCCACGCAGAGATAACAGCACGCCGGAATCGTACCCCAGAATGCTTAGCGAGGGCAAGGGGGGATGTTACCTATCCGTTCAACTACCGATCTACAACACCCTCTACCCCCTTGACAGCCGTGTGTTTATCTGATATACTATATGTGAAAATAGGAACGAATACTATTCTCATTACGAGGTTGGCGATAATCTGATGCGTAACACCAAACAACGACAGGTGGTTCTGGACATTATACGCAGTACCGACACCCACCCTACGGCGGACTGGGTATACGAACAGGCGCGAAAGGTTATCCCGAACATCAGCCTGGGCACCGTGTATCGCCTGTTAGGGCGTCTACAGGAGGAAGGGCTGGTGGTGCAACTGGAAGCCGGCTCGCGCAAGAGCCGCTTCGATGGACAGCCGGGGCCGCATCAACACATCGTGTGCGAGCGTTGCGGGCGGATCGCCGATGTGCCCGACGTGGTAGACGCGGCGGCTACAGAGCGCGTTCAACAGCTCACCGGCTATCGCGTCAGTGCGCATCGTGTAGAGTGGTTCGGGCTCTGTCCGCAATGCCAGCACACATAAAACTATCTGCTGGAATCTTATCTTAAGGAGGAGGAACATGTCCGAAAACACAACTCTGTACTGTAGCAAGGCAAAGGTAGGCAAGCCTGCCCCCGACTTCACCATGTTCACCACTGCCGATATGGATAAGCTCCAGTCGAAGGTTTCGTTATCGGATTACCGCGGCAAGTGGCTGGTGTTGTTCTTCTACCCGCTGGACTTTACCTTCGTGTGCCCGACCGAGATTCTGGCTCTTTCCGACCGCTACGAGGAGTTCGTAGAGCTGGGTGCGGACGTGCTGGGCGTCTCGGTGGACTCGGTGTACTCGCACCGGGCATGGATTAACACCCCGCGCGAGAAGAACGGTATCTCCGGACTGAAATTCCCGCTGGCATCCGACATCACCAAGCAGGTGTCGCGTGATTACGGCGTACTGGTGGAAGAGGAAGGCGTCGCCCTGCGCGGCTTGTTCATCATCGACCCCGACGGCATTCTACAGTACGCGGTGATTCACAACCTGAACGTCGGGCGCAGTGTGGACGAAACCCTGCGTGTGCTGGAAGCATTGCAAACCGGTGGTTTGTGCCCCGCCGACTGGAAGCCCGGCCAAAAGACGCTCAACGCAGGGGGATAACGATGCCTCTGCGCATAGGTACGCCAATGCCCGACCTGCGTGGCGTCACCGAATGGCTGAACGGCGAGCCAGACTGGGAAAGCCTGAAGGGTCATCCGGTGCTGGTTCACTTCTGGTCGGTGAGCTGCCACCTTTGTCACGAGAACATGCCCAAAGTCAACCAGTGGCGAGATACCTACGCTCCTGCCGGATTGAGGGTGATTGCCATCCACCTCCCCCGCGATGAGTGGGAGACGGACGTGGAAACGGTAAAGCAGAAAGCGGCGGAGCTGGGTATCACACAGCCCTGCGGTATCGATAACCTGCACAAAGTAGCGGAGGCGTACGAAAACCAGTGGGTTCCCGCCTATTATCTCTTTGACCGGGAGGGTCAGCTGCGTGGGCGAACTGCCGGCTACGCCGGGTTGTCGATGCTGGAAAACGCGCTGAAACGCCTCTTCGAAACGCAATAGACCGCTGGGGGCATACGCCCCCAGCCCCTTCTGTGTGATATAATTCCTTATGTGGAAGCGACATGAACCTCAAGCGTGTCTCCATATACGTGCATATACCCTTCTGCGCCAGGCGTTGCGCCTATTGCGACTTCAACACCTACGCTTGGCGCGGTAGCATCGTACGCGACACGCTGGACGCGATTTGCCTGCACATCCTTTCTGCTGACGCAGAAGACATCGTTGTGCCTACCGTCTTCTTCGGCGGCGGCACACCGTCATTCCCGGAACCCGAATGGATTATCCGTATTCTGGATACTATCCGCTCCCGATTCCGGGTGCTTCCAGACGCCGAAATCAGCATCGAGGCGAACCCGGGTACGGTAGACCGCTCGCGGTTTGCTGTGCTGCGACAGGCGGGTTTCAACCGCCTCAGCATGGGGGTGCAGGCGTTCGATGACCACTTGCTTAAGGTACTCGGACGCATACACTCTTCCAGCGAGGCAATACGCTCCTACGAGGCGGCGCGAGCTGCGGGATTTGAGAACATTAACCTCGACCTGATGTTCGCCCTGCCCGACCAGACCGTGCGCCAGTGGCAACACACCCTGCGCACAGCGGTCAGTTTGCAACCCGAACACCTCTCCTGCTATGCGCTAACTATCGAACCACATACTCCCTTCTACACGATGTACCGGCGAGGGCAACTGAACCTACCCGATGAGCAAACCGACCTGCGCATGTATCAGTACACCATTCGCGCCCTGACCCGTGCTGGCTACGAGCACTACGAAATCTCCAACTTCGCCCGACCGGGCTATCGCTGCCGGCACAACATGGTGTACTGGCGCAACGAGGAGTATCTGGGATTTGGTCCCGGGGCGGTGTCTTACCGGCATGGCGTGCGATGGAAATGCCTGAGCAACCCGCGTCGCTATGTGAAGGCGGTACGGGAAGGGCTTTCGCTGATGGAGGAAGAAGAGCGTCTGGACGCTGACGCTTCTCTGGGCGAAACGATTATGCTAATGCTTCGCCTGCGGGATGGCGTGGACGTGAAGGCAGTGGAGCAACGGTACGGTGTGAATCTGGCACAACGCTACGCACACCAGCTGAGCCGACTGCAACGTCTGCGCCTGCTGGAGGTCACACCAGATCGCTGGCGTATTACCTCTAAAGGACTGCCGATCGCCAATACGGTCTGCGCGGAGTTTTTGGCATGAGCGAAGAGCGTGTGGAATTGCAGGAAGGGCAGGCTCGCTTTGTGGTGCCTGAGGAGCTCTTCTTTAATCCGCGTGCTCGCCTCGCCCGCGATTTTGGGGTGCTGGCGCTGCGAGCGGAGGCAGACCTGCAAGAACGGCGGCTGCACGTGATTGACCTCATGGCAGGCATCGGCACGCGCGGCATTCGCTATGCGCTGGAGGCGCCGGTTGAGCGTATCGTGCTGAACGATGGCAACCCGGCGGCGGTAGAGGCAATACGTCACAATCTGGAGCGCAACGCCATCCCATCTGACGTGCAGGTAGAGACGGTCTGCGAGCAGGTACACCGCCTCTGTTATGCCATTCGCCTGCGCGATGATCGCTTCGACTGGGTGGACCTGGATGCCTTCGGCAGTCCCTCCGTGTACTGGCATGCCGCGTCGCTGGTTCCGCGCTGGGACGGCGTGCTGTATCTCACCGCAACCGATATGGCGGCGTTATGCGGCAAACTGCGCGATCCCACCGTTCGGCACTACGGAGCCGTTACCCGCCCATGGGAGTGCGGCGACGAAATCGGGGCACGTGTGCTACTCGGTGCGTTACAGCAGAGCGCAGGCGAGCGCGGGTTATACTATGACCCTCTGTTCGTGCTGGACGAGGGCTACGCGATGCGAATCGCCGTACGGTTGCGTTACGGCTCCTCTGGGTTTCCTGTTCAGCACATCGGCTGGCTGGCGAAGTGCATGAGCTGTTTTAGCCAGACCACCCTGCCCCTTCACGTCACGGTTGGCCGGTGCCGCGTGTGCGGCAGCGAGGACGTGCAATGGGCAGGACCGCTGTGGACGGGTGCCCTTTACGACCGCGAGTTCCTGCACCTGATGAGCGTGGAGGCACGCAAGGCGGGACATCAGGCGGTGCTGCGTCTGCTGAGGCTGATGGTCGACGAAGCGGACTCACCCGCAGGCTACTACTCTGCGCCTGAGCTGGGCAAGCGCACCCGGCTGAGCCATCTCCCGCCGGTAGACGCGCTGGTGCAGCAGTTGCGCCAGGAGGGATACATTGCTTCACGCACCCACTTTGAGACCGCCGGATTCAAGACGGACGCTCCCTACCCCGTTATCCAGCGCATTGCACAGCAGTCTGGATAACACATCCTGCGCAGAGCTGGCCTGTTGTTTGCCCACGGACAAACAGGACAACATCCTGCACTTGTGGAACGACTGGACATCAGATGTCACAATCCGTTGGCTGGTACCCAGATAGCCGTGCCGTCTGTTTCCATACCTGTAACCGGTTTCAGCGCGCCCTGTTGACAATCGCACGCCATTCCTCTATGATTTACCTGAGAGCGTCCAAGGGAGGTGTTCGCCAATGCGTGTTCGTACTGTGTGGTTGGTTATTGCAGCGATATCTGTTTTCACCTTGAGCGGTCATTCGGCTCCTTTGCGGTTCGCCGGTGTGCCTATTGCTAAGCAAGCGGTGCCGCAACAGGAGTATCGCGAAGGGCAGTTACTGGTAAAACTGCGCCCGCAGACGCTGGAAGCAGCACGGAACACTCTGTCCGCCACAGTCACATCATCTGTTGTGGCAGCGGCGGTGCAACCGGTGATAGAAAGCATCCCGGAGCTGGCGGGAGCGCGCGTGGAGCGCACCATCGAGCGAATCGGCTGGGCGGTGGTTCGCCTGCCCAAGGGTGTGTCGGTTCCGCATGCGGTAGAGCTGCTCCGAAAGCAGCCGCAGGTACTGTGGGCAGAGCCGAACTATCTCGTGCGTCCCCTGCTCCCCGAGCCGAACGACCCGAGGTTTCATGAATACGACTCAGGCAAAATCTCCGGTATCCCCAATCTCTATCCGTATCTGTGGGACATGCTGATCATTCAGGCATACGAGGGCTGGCAGATATACCCGAACCGCTACTACACCGCGGCGAACAAACCGCGCGATGCCATCCGAGTCGCGGTGATTGACAGCGGGGTGGACCCCAATCATCCTGACTTTAAGAACGCCGGCGGAACCAGCACAGATTCACGCTACGGCGGGCAGATAGACTGGACGCTGGGCTGCAGTATCTTTGGGGGCGTCTACGATTCCGATTTCACCGATGAGCTGGGACACGGTACGCACGTAGCAGGTATCGCCGCGGCGGCGGCGAACAACGGTGAAGGCGTTTTCGGGGTGGCGTACAACGCACAGGTTGTACCCGTTAAGATCGTCAACGCGACGGGCACGGGTGAAGATGCGGACCTCGTGGAGGCTATCATTTACTGCGCGGACAACAACATTCCCGTGATCAACATGAGCCTGGGCACCACGAGCTACCCGCAGATTCTGGCAGACGCGGTGAACTACGCTTACTATAAAGGCTGTATCCTTATCGCTGCGGCGAACGAATCGAGCAACGGAGGCGGTGACATCGGCAATATCTATCCCGCTGCGCATAGCAAGGTGCTGGCGGTTTCACCGACGGGCATTCTGGACGATTTCCCCAGCTCGCTCTACGCAGGTACCGGTGACTATATCGGCGTGAGCGCACCGGGTGGTAGCCTGCTCTGGGTACAGGACGACGACGGCAACCTGTGGCCCGAGGCGTTCGTTATCTACTCTACCGCGCCCAGCTATCCTGTACCTCTGCCCGACGCCTTCGGCGAGCAGTTCTATATGTACGGCTATCAAATGGGTACCTCCATGGCTACCCCTCACGTATCGGGGCTGGCAGCGTTGTACGCAGACTACAAGAGGTTTACCCTGAACACGCCCGGCGGTAACCTCGCGATCTGGCGTGCCATCCAGCGCGGGGCAGATAACGCCCAGCAACGCGCGGACGGCGGCTGGACACCCAGCTACGGTTTCGGGCGCATTAATGTGCGCAACACCCTGCTGGAGCTGAACGCACGTAGCGCCACGGTGGGTTGCCTGTCGGGACAGGTGTACTTCAACGGCACACCTGTACAGGGGGCGCAGATCGAGGCACGCGCGATGGTGGGAAGCACGCGCAAAGTCACCACTGCGCAGAACTATGGACTGTGGCGCATTCCTAACCTGCCGCCCGGTTACTACCGCGTGAAGGCCACTGCGTTCGGCTACAACAAGGAGTTCGAGTGGGTAGAGGTGGTCGCCGGTGCGGATACGCCCGGTGTGGACTTCTGGATAGGCGATGTAAACATGCAGCCCGACATCACACCGCCCGAAACGCCGCAGGTGTGGGATGACGGTGCGGTGCAGAGCAGTTTGAGTACCCTGCACGCCCGCTGGTGGAGCCGCGATTTAGAGACAGGCATCTTTCGCTACGAAGTAGCCATAGGCACCGCGCCCGGTGGCACCGACGTGATGGGCTGGACGAGCGTGGGAGTGCGCACGGAGGCCACCTTCAGCGTGAGCCTGGCTCACGGAAAAACCTATTACGTGGCTGTACGTGCGGTGAACGGCGCCGGGTTGACCAGCGCAGTGGGGGTATCGGACGGCATACGCGTGCAGATTCCCATCAATCCCCCAACTCAGCGTCCGGGAGGAGGCGGAAGGCGACCGGTAACGGGGCGATGAGGGTTTGACATTTCGAGAGCGAAAAGCGTATACTTCTATAGCATCAACCGGAAGGAGTGAAGTTTCCATGAGAACGCTATTCTTGACCGGGCTCGTGGTGGGAGCAATGCTCTTTGCCAGCGCGCCCAGCCATGCACAGGACGTGCAAACCATCCTGAGCAAAGTAGCTGCTGCCTACAAGAACGCCAAGAGCTACCAGGCTCAGGCAACGATGACGCAGGTACGCCAGATGGGCAGCCAGAAACAACAGAACACCAGCACCATCACCACCAAGTTCAAAGCCCCAAACAAGATGGTGACCGTCGTGGAGGGCAAAGATCGCCTGCAGGTGTACAGTGACGGCAAGACGATGTATATCTACTTGCCCCAAGAGAAGGAGTACATGAAGGGTCCTGCCCCGGCCTCGCTCGCCATGGCAGGCAGTGGGTTCGGCTCTGGCGATCCGTCCCAAATCGGCGTTCAGCTGCAAGCCATGTTTGGTACCAACGCGAAGAAGCTGGCTGACCGTCGCGTAGGTGGGAAGCCCGTATTCGTAATTCAGTCCACGCAATCGCAGCAGTCGCCGGACGGAAAAAGCTCGCTCAAGATGACCGCTACTGCTCTCATCGACAAAGCCACGTATGTGGTGCGCCAGATTATCATCGAGGGAACCCGAAGCATGGGCGCCCAGAAGATGGTAGAAAACATCACGATAACCTTTGCTTCCCAGCAGATTAACCCGAATCTGCCGGACTCGGTGTTTGCTTTCAGACCACCGGCGGGAGCAAAGGAGCGACAGATGCAAATGCCATCACCTGGCGCTCCACCTACGCCTCGATAGTCTGTTCAGTTCTCAAATTTTTGGAGGGGCACGCTCCGTCGCGGCCGAAACAGACGGCTCGGGCGGAGCCACACCCTCCAAACCCGTCGCCTAGAAGACCCCCTGTGCTTTTAAACTCACCCATCTGCCGTCGCCCAGTATGACGTGGTCCAGCAGTTCAATGCCCATGAGTTGCCCTGCCTGATGCAGGCGTCGGGTAATCTGGATGTCCTCATTGCTGGGGGTAGGGTCGCCGCTGGGATGATTGTGAGCGAGGATGATAGAGGATGCACTGTGGCGCACCGCTTCACGGAACACCTCACGCGGGTGCAACAGGCTGGAGTCCAACGTGCCCTTGGTGACGGTGGTCTGGCGCATCACGCGGTTCTTGGTGTTGAGCAACAGCACCACCACATGCTCCTGCTTTTCGTCACGCAGCTGGGCATGTAGTAGTGCGTACACATCGTCAGGGCGGGTGATGGCAGGTTGTTCGCCCATCTGCTCCAGCGCGATGCGCCGCCCTAGCTCCACCGCCGCCAGCAGTTGCGCCGCCTTGGCAACGCCGATGCCCTTCACCTGAGCCAGCTCGGCGGGTTTGGCGTTGGCGATAGCACGCAGGCTGCCCATCGTGGTCAGCAGGTGTTGCGCCAGCTGCACGGCGGTCATCTCAGGCGTGCCGGTACGCAGTAGAATCGCCAGCAATTCCGCGCTGGAGAGCGCACCGGCTCCGAACTGCACCAGCCGTTCGCGCGGGCGTTCGTCTTCAGGCAACTCCTTGATGGTGTATTTGACACCGTTCGAAATGCGCCCCTCGCGTGTGTTCATGTCACACCGGACAGACTACTCAAGGTGTACCAACTCCCCCGTCTCGGCGGAGCGGTAGATACCGTCCAGGATGCGCATAATCGCCACACCCTGCTCGATGGGGGCGATGGTGGGCTTGCGCTTGACGATACAGTCCACGAAGTGTTCGATCTCCGCTAAGTGACCAGGGATATTGGGCGCGTGCGGGTGGAAATCCTCAGGAACGCCATGCCGGTCGGTGAAGATGCGTAAAGGCTCCAGCGTCGCGCCTCCTTTTGTGCCCATCAGCTGGGAATAAAACACATCGCGCTCGACATATGAAGCCCACGAGGCGTCCAGATGGCACACCGCACCGTTCTTGAAGCGGATGAGACCGGTTGCAAGGTCCTCTACATCGAACGTGCCGCCCTTTTGCGCGGTGCCCCAACCGCCTCTACCTCGCCCATACGGACCGAACTTGGCATAGGTGGCTCCGAACACCGCCTCAGGCTCCGGGCAGCCCATCAGCCACCACGTCAGGTCTAGCACATGCACGCCGATGTCAATGAGTGGACCACCTCCTGACAGTGCTTTTGTAGTAAACCATCCGCCGAAGCCGGGGATACCGTTGCGACGTAGCCACCCGCATTTGGCATAGTAAATCTCGCCTAAGTCTCCCGAGTCGATGTGTCGTTTCAGCGTCTGGCTGTCGCCGCGGAAACGGTTATTCATGCCCATCATGAACAACACACCCGTTTTCTGCGCCACCTGCAACATCCGCTCGGCATCCTGCAGATTGTGCGCAAGAGGCTTTTCGCACAGGATATGGCAACCTGCCTCCATCGCGGCAATTGCCACCGGTGCATGGAGTGCGTTCGGCGTGCACACCGACACCGCGTTCAACTCCACCTTCTCTAACATCTCCTGATAATCCGTGAACACGTGCGGCACGCCGTACTCCTGCGCTACTTGCTGGGCGCGCTCTTCGTTAATATCGCAGACCGCCACCACCTCCGCCTGCGGGTGTCGCCGATAGCCCTGAATATGCAAACTGCCAATGCCGACGCCGACAACGCCGACACGTACCTTCTTTCTGGATGCTGGCATCGTGAACTCCTCAACGTGTGCGATGGTATGACACTATACTATTGGCACGCGGGAGGAGAAACTCCTGCTGCGTCACCGCTGAGATGTCGCACAGGGGCTTTGAGTTTGCTCGCAGAAGCCTCAAGCACGATCTCACGCTATCTCTGGAGCAGCTTTTTCACATCCAGCCAGTCGGCATACAGAATGGATATCTTGCGCCGATTGTCCCAGTGGATGCGAATGCCTACAGCTTGGCAAACGTCGCGCAGAGCTACATACTGCTTGCCTGCATCCTTGATTACTTTCGCAGAGTACAAGCCTCCGGCAAGCATAGCACGGAAACTGCCCTTCGATATGCCAAGTTCCTTGAGATAGCCTGTCCACAGATACACCCGTCCACCCCGCAGCAACGGCGGGTACTTCAGCCGAATAGACATGCCATTCACCACGATGTTTGCACCTGGTAGAACCCGCAGCGAGGCTTTTGGTGCGTGTTCGCGCTTCTGGCGTGCTCGTGCCAGTAAGAGAGCGCGCTGCTTTTCTGTAGCAGCGCCCAGATAGAGATCTCGGTATAGCAGTTCCCCTGTGTTGGCGTCGATGCCTGCACGCCACAGATAGGGGGCATCCAGCGAACCAAACTGATTCGCAAGGTCACCGGCGGCATACGTTACCACGTAATCGAACAGGTATGCCAGACGCAAACCGCTGGTATCGTTCGCCCCGATGACCAGTCCGTCCTCTGCCCAGACGAACACGGCGTCCTCCTCCGAGCGCATGACCGCACAAGCGTCTGTCGCTCCTAGCTGGCGAAAAGCCTCTTCTACCGCTGCTTTTGCCTGTTCAGGTGACAAGGCGGGATCGAACTGGGTGAAGGTGAGCGGTATGTGTCTGAAGCTAAACCCGACCACATTGCCCGTGTAAGGATCAACATGCACCGAGCACCCTGTGGTCAGCACAGGAATTTTCTGCCCAGCCGTGTTGAACACAGAGGGATTGAAATCCACCTGATAGAGGGCAGCACGCTTGCCAGTGTGGAAGAAAAGGTCCTCCATCATGTGACGCTCTACACACACATCCCAGTTCGGAAACTCTGCAAGGGGTGGAAAGTGCTGCTGGGCGTAACCCCATGCGATGGCACGTATCTCGTTCTCGCTCTTCTCTGGCAGATCCGTTCGGGCATCTTTTGCCCAATGTAGCCAATGGTAGGACCAGGCGACCACGGTCATGCTCAGTAAATCGACAGTGACTATACCGCCAGGAGCCTCAAACAGTATATGACGACGCGGGCCTGTTAGCTCGTTCGAACCGGTGTCGGACACAAAGTAATGGACTGGTGCCTCTGGCATGTTCAGCCATCGTCTGACGACCTGTACCGCCTGTTCCAGCTCCTGTGGCGTCATTTCATCCTCTGCGTGCAGTGGGGTAACAGCAAGCAATAGCACAAGGAGCAGTATTGTCCATCGTGTCAGAGTGTTCATCGCCTTCACCTCCTGTGTAGGTTGTTGACCGCTCATCCACTACGGGTACAAAGCGGCGTCGCCCTTGACAAAGAACTGATACCAAACGGCGTTCTTTGTAACAGAAGCTACGCCAGGTAAATCCCGGATAATCAGTTTTGCGGCTAGAGCAGCCGCTGCCACACTTCCATACGTACGGGGACGGCTTGGGTTTGTAAGGTCTGGTATGCCCTTGGTGGCAAACCTCCAGAAATACTTCAGGAAAAGACCCGAAGCTCCCCTCAGCACCGCCCCACTCATCCCCCCAGGTGCTCCCCCTGCTGGTGCCGCAACGTAAACAACACATTTCACCTTAAGATCTATTAGACGCGCCGCTACAGATCCCGGTTGAGGGTCGGCTTGGGTGTAATAATCTAATTCGTTTGGTGGCACCTCAGGTGGAGCAGAAACAACACCCCCTGTTCTACACCCGACGCAGGCGATAACCCGGACATGCCCAAGTCCGACGGTTTGCTGCCATACACCGGAAAGAGATGCCCACCGGTACCACCCCTGTCCCCCATTGTCATATGTCGCCCACAGATCGTTGGCAGTAATTCGGGACCGGTTGGTACCTACCGCTGTTGCGTTCCCATGTGCCATAATAGTGATGGCTACTGTGCTCTCCAGTGCGCGAAATACTAAATTGTGTTCCCAATCTTGAGCTGTTGATGCGCGCCGAAGTGCTGGTCTATTCGTGGGAACAGCCGGAGGTGCGGCATTGGGAGGGTCATAATACCACCAACTGTCACCCCAGTCTGTGGAAGCCACCCTAATACTTCCTAGCCGCTGTGAGTATGTTCGAAATTGTACAGACCGGAACTCTTTTGCAGATTCGGTGCTCGTACCTTCACCTACTGCGTCGAAATGCGCACAGCTGTAGCATTGCACCCTTTGATTTGCCCATTTTGACTTAGGCTGATGATTCTTGTGCAGCGTTACATCATCCCATGCCCATATAACCACCGTATATGGGTGGGCGTTCTTAGGCTTGTTCAGAGAGCAAGACACGTTCACCACATTCCAATCGTCCGGTTGAGGTACTGATTGAGTGCTGATTGTTTTTCGTTCCCCTTCTACTGAAGAAGCTGGCAGGAAGTCAGGGTCATACACCTGTACCAGAGAGCGCGAAGCAGCCACATCGCTTCGGAGGACGTATGCAACCTCCAGAGCACCTTCGGATGGAGGAGCGTAAATGCTCTGGACGCTGTCGGGTGGAGGCAGCATAAACACCTCATGCTCCCCCACACTGATTCGGCTACTACGTAACCGGTCGGTATCACCAGAGGAACCTGCATTCGGGTTGACTTCCACATCAAACACATATAACCCCGGCGGCGCAGGCTGACCCAACGAGTTCCTCCCGTTCCAGGTGAAACCGTGCGTGAGAGGGCAACGCTTCTGCTCCGTCACCTCAAACACCTTGCTTCCGTCCGTAGAGTAGATGCTTATCCGCACCGGCACATCCCTCGTCTGCGCACTGTCCAGTGTATACCGAAACCACGTATCGCACACCTCCGGACGGTCAGGGTCCCATTTCAGCACTTTCACCTCGTCCGCAGAAGATACCACCAGATTGCGTACGCTGAACTCCATAGAGGTCTGACACGGTCCAAACGTCTGATAAATCGGCATCGGGTTGTAACCCACTATCGCCCGATAGCGATACTGCACCGTCACTCGGTAAGGCGCGTTGTGCAACTGCATGCCCATCGTGGGAAACATCCCGCAATAGCGCATGCTCCAGTTCTGGGAGTCGCTTACAGGAGGCTGGGTGCATCCCGGATGAAGCCCGCTCTGGATGCTGAAACTGGTCTGGCGGATGGGTTGTGTAGAGTGCACCTGCGTCAGCTCTTGCAGTTCCGCCCAGTCTATGGTGACGCTGATAATGGGGAACTTGTATGCCATGAGGAAATAGAAGCACGGATTAGCCACTTCGCCAGATGTCACACATTGCATGGGCTGGCTATCGGTCAGGTTGTTGTCCCATTGCACGTGGATGGCGGTGATGATTTGCTGGGCGCAGAGGGGCGTAGCGAACCACAGGAGAAGTGCACTCAGTACCCCCCCCGTTGGAGTAGCAAAGTGAAGTGTTTCATTCTGGTTACCTCCTTTGAAGGGGTATTGCAACTGTAGTATAGCGCAGAGGATGGAAGATGTCAAGGTGTTGCGGGGGAAGGAGGTCAGGGGGTTAGGTTCAGACACCAACGGCTTGGCAGGAGCCTCGCCCTCCAGCGGTTTGTCCATCCCACCCTTGTCACAACAGTTGTGGTACAATGACTCTGTGTGAGCACCAGGAAAGGAGGGAGCCCGTGTTAGAGGTTTTAAGCCGCGAGCTGCAGGCTTTCCGCGAGCGCATCAACGCGCTGGGCGAGCATCTTTGACGTTGCACACGTTCAAGAAGAGATTGCGCGCATCGAGCAACAAACCTCCCAGCCGGACTTCTGGGATGACCCACGCCGGGCGCAGGAGACCATCCAGCAGCTGAATGCACTGCGCCAACGCATCGCTGGCTGGGAAGAGCTGGAACACCAGTGGCAGGAACTGCAGACATTGGCGGAACTGCTTTCCGAAGAGGAGGATACTGAACTATTGCATGAGCTGGAGCAGGGAGTACACACGCTGGCGAAGCGGCTGGACCAGGTGGAGATGGAGACCCTGCTCAGCGGCGAGCATGATGCCAATAACGCCATTCTAGAAATCAACGCCGGCGCAGGCGGAACCGAATCCTGCGACTGGGTGCAGATGCTGCTCAGGATGTATTTGCGCTGGGCACAGGAGCACGGCTTCCGCGCCGAAATATTGGACGAAACTCCGGGTGAGGTTGCCGGTCTAAAAAGTGTGACGGTACGAATCGAGGGGCGTAACGCTTATGGCTTGCTGGAGTCGGAGCGCGGAGTGCATCGGCTGGTGCGCATCTCGCCGTTTGACGCCAACAAGCGCAGGCATACTTCGTTTGCTTCGGTGGATGTGATCCCGGAACTTTCGGAGAACGAAGAGATTCAAATCAACCCGGACGACCTGCGTATCGAAACCTTCCGTGCGGGCAGCGCGGGTGGTCAGCATATGCAGAAGAATGAGACCGCAGTGCGCATCACGCACCTCCCGACGGGCATTGTGGTGAGCTGTCAGAACGAACGTTCACAGGGGCGTAACCGTGACATGGCGATGCGAGTCTTAATGGCGAGGTTAGCCGAGCGCGAGCGCCGAGCCAACGCCGAGCGCATTGCCGCCCTGCGCGGAGAGCCTCCGCCTATCGAGTGGGGGCATCAGATACGCTCCTACGTGTTTCAACCGTATTATATGGTGAAGGACCATCGCACCGAAGCGGAGACAGGGGATGTGCCTCGGGTGATGGACGGCGACATCGACCTGTTTATCCACGCCTATCTCCGATGGAGGGGGGCACGAAAAAATGGCAACAAGCAGTCGAGCAGTTAGCAGTATCCTGTGGGCAGTGGTTCTCCTGCTGATAACAGGCGTTGCCGTATGGGCACAAGACCTGAGTACCCAGAACGTGCGCACCGAAGAGAGCGATCTGGCGAATGTGGTGGTGGATGCCCTGCGCGACGCAAGTGGAGCAGACATCGCTTGGTTGCCAGCAGCAGCGTTCAACGAGGTGAGCCTCAGCCGCAACACCCCACCCGCCGAGGTGGTCAGTAAACTGCTGCCGTACCGGGATGACCGGGTGGTGGTGCTCAAGCTTACCGGTGCGCAGATTCAGCAGGCGCTGGAGCGCGCGCTAACGCTCTACCCGCAACCCAACGCAGGCTTCTTGCAGGTGAGCGGGCTGCAAGTGACCTTTGACCCCGCGAAGCCGGCCGGCGAGCGGGTGGTGCGCGTGCAAGTCGGCACGGACAACAAAAAGGACCTGGAGCCCCAGAAAGAGTATCGAGTGGCGACCTCTGCCACGCTGGCTTACGGTGCGCTGGGTTACTTCAAGGTATGGGAGCGTGCGGCAGTAGAACGCGAAACCGACAAAACGGTCGGTGAGGCCTTGCGGGCTTATCTGGAGGCGGGGAAACCGATTGCCGGGGTCTCTGGGCGTATTGTGGCAATGAAACCGTAAAAGAGAGGAGATGACCCTTTGCGTATAGACAGGTTGCTGGCTTTTTTCTTCGCCTGCGCTCTTTTTCTTCTCTGGGGGTGTGCGCCAGGGGCGGTACAGGCGGAGCGTCCTGTCTTTGACGGGAAGCGAGCATTCGCCGACCTCGAGAAGCAGGTCTCCTTCGGTCCGCGTGTGCCGGGCACGCAGGCACATCTGCAGTGTCGCGATTGGCTGATGACCGAGCTGGAGAAGGTCGCCGACCGCGTCGAGATACAGACCTTCACGCAGGTGGTAAACGGCAAGAGCTTGCGCCTGTACAACATCTTTGGCATCTTCAACGAAAACGCCAGCAAGCGTATCATGCTGTGTGCGCATTGGGACACTCGCCCCACCGCCGACGAGGAGCTGGACCCCGCGAACCGCAGGAAGCCAATCCCGGGCGCGAACGACGGCGCGTCGGGGGTGGCGGTACTGCTGGAGCTGGCAAGGCAGTTCAAGCTGAGGCGTCCGGAGGTGGGTGTTATCATCGCCTTCTGGGACGGCGAGGATTACGGTCCTGACGTGAACACGATGCTGCTCGGTTCCCGCCACTTCGCCAAGAACATGGGTAAGCTGCGCCCCACCTACGGCATCCTGCTGGACATGGTCGGCGATAAAGATTTGCAGATTTACAAAGAGACCAACTCGGTGTACACCGCTCCACAAGTGGTGGAGAAGGTATGGCGTACGGCAGGCGAGCTGGGTTACCGAAAGTATTTCCCCGATGCCCAGAAGTACGCGATAACCGACGACCACGTGCCGTTGATCGAGGCGGGCGTGCCCTGTATCGACCTGATCGATTTCGACTATCCATATTGGCACACACTGCAGGATACAGTAGACAAGTGCAGCACGAACTCCCTGCAGGTAGTTGGCGAGGTGGTAGCGGCGGTAGTCTATTCCGAACGCGAATCCAAGCCATAATTCGATAGTGAAAGCGACCGGTAAATACGCGGATGCAGTCATGCGCGACGTACGCCTTAAAATCTGCGACCTGTGCGGTGCTCCGAACCTGATGGAGAACACCGAGTGCCATGTGTGCGGCTGGCGCGGGCACTTCAGTGCCGAACCTGCCGTGGTGCGTTCGGTGATTGAGGTGGCACGTAAGCTGCAGATGCACGGGGGCGCAAAGCAGGATAGCCGCCTACGTTCCCTGCGGTTGTGGTTCGGGGAAGCATGGGCGCGCCTTCAGGACTGGTTCTACCGCCGCAGGCGTTCGCATCGGTTTCCGTTCTGAACCCATTCTTTTTCTCTCCGCAACGCCATCTCTCCGAAGCAGGTAAACCTTCCGCCCAGAGGGAATCCTTTCCTGAAACTATCTACAGGAGGGTTCACGATATGGCGGTAGGCGCAGCAGATGTTCTGGCTATCGACGGGGGCACACCTGTACGCACGCGCCCCTGGCCGCAATGGCCCGTCTTTGACGAGACGGAAGAGCAAGCCGTACTGGACGTGTTGCGCAGCGGCAAGTGGTGGTCGGTAGAGGGCACGAAAGTACGCGAGTTCGAGGAGGCGTTCGCCCGCTTTCAGGATGCGCAGTTCGCCGTATGCGTGACCAACGGCACAGCGGCTCTGGAGGTAGCTCTTCGTGCCGCGCACATCGGTTGCGGAGACGAAGTCATCGTGCCACCCTATACCTTTATCGCCACAGCGACCGCCGTGCTGTCGGTAGGCGCAACGCCCGTGTTCGTGGATGTGGAAGAGGAAAGTCTCAACATAGATCCTGCAAAGATTGAGGAAGCCATTACCCCGCGCACCCGTGCTATCATTCCCGTGCACATTGCCGGTTGTCCCGCCGACATGGACAGCGTACTGGAGGTTGCCCGCAAGCACAACCTGCTGGTTATCGAGGATGCCGCGCAGGCACACGCCGCCGAATGGAAAGGCACCAAAGTGGGCGCAATCGGCGACATGGGCTGCTTCAGCTTTCAGGCGAGCAAAAACCTGAACGCTGGCGAGGGCGGTGCGGTCACCACCAACAACCCGCACTGGGCGGATCAGGTGTGGTCGGTGCATAACGTCGGACGAGTGCGCGGTGGACGCTGGTACGAGCACCATGTGCTGGGCAGTAACTTCCGCATGACCGAGTTTCAGGCGGCGATACTGCTGTGCCAGCTGCAGCGATTGCCCGAACAGACCGAACGGCGCACGCGCAACGCGCAGAAGCTTACCGGGCTACTCAGCCAGATTCCGGGCATCCGTCCTCCACGTCCTGACCCGCGCGTGACGCGCCACGCCTATCACCTGTACATCTTCCGGTACAACAAAGAAGCCTTTGGCGGAAGACCTCGCGAAGAGTTCTTGCGAGCGTTGAACGCGGAAGGCGTTCCCTGCAGTGCAGGATACGTGCCGCTTTATAAAGAGCGCGTTTTCGCCCACCGCCCCCTCTCAAAGGACCTTTGCCAGCTTAGCGCAATGAAAGACTACTCGCAAGTACAGTGCCCCGTGTGCGAACGAGCTTGCTACGAAGAGGCGGTGTGGCTGTACCAGAACATGCTGCTTGGCAATGAGGAGGACATGGCGGACATCGCTACCGCCATCGCCAAAGTGCAGCGCGCCTTCACGAAATGACAACTGCTCGCAAGAGCGGTATAATGGTGTGTAGCTGACGAGACAACAGGGAGGTCAATTCTACAAAAACGCGAACACAGTACGGAGAAGCGATGAACGGTTTACATACCCTGACCATCCATGAAGCATATAGATTGCTGCGCAGGCGTGAAATCAGCGGTCGTGAGCTCACCCAGGCGGTGCTGGAGCGCATCGAGGCGGTGGAACCGCGAGTACGCGCCTACATCACGTTGACACCGGACCTCGCCATGCAACAGGCGGAGGAAGCGGACCGTTTGCTACAGGCAGGCGACGGCGCAGATGCTCTGAGCGGCATTCCCATCGCTCTGAAAGACAACCTATGCACACGCGGCGTGTTGACCACCTGCGCTTCGAAGATACTGCAGAACTTTGTGCCGCCGTTCGATGCGCACGTTGTGGAACAGCTGCGCCGGCACCACGCCGTGTTCCCTGGCAAAACCAATATGGACGAGTTCGCGATGGGCTCCTCCACCGAGAACTCGGCTTTCTTCGTCACGCGCAACCCGTGGAATCTGCACTGCGTGCCGGGAGGTAGCAGCGGTGGCTCGGCGGCGGCAGTGGCAGCGGATATGTGCATCGCCGCTTTAGGCTCGGATACGGGCGGTTCCATTCGCCAGCCTGCCGCGCTATGTGGCGTGGTAGGGATGAAACCAACCTACGGGCGGGTCAGCCGGTACGGTCTGGTGGCTTACGCCTCCTCGCTGGACCAGATTGGTCCGATTACCAAAGATGTCACCGACTGCGCCATCCTGCTGAACGCCATCTGCGGCAAAGACCACCGTGACTCCACCAGCGTGGAGGTGCCTGTGCCCGACTTCACCGCCGCGCTGGTGCCGGACGTAAAAGGTTTGCGCATCGGCGTGCCGAAAGAGTTCTTCGCGCAAGGCGTCGCGCCGGAGGTGGCAGAGGCAGTATATCAGGCGGTTCGCTTGCTGGAGAGCCTGGGTGCTACGGCGGAGGAGACCTCCCTGCCCTACATCGAGTACGGCCTGGCGTGCTATTATATTCTCGCGCCGGCGGAGGCAAGCTCTAACCTCGCCCGCTACGACGGCGTGAAGTACGGCTGGCGCACCCAGGAGCTGGCAGGACATATCGATATGGTGGAGAAGACGCGCGGCGAAGGTTTCGGGGCAGAGGTAAAACAGCGCATCATGATAGGAACCTACGCGCTGTCTGCAGGTTACTACGACGCCTACTACCTGAAGGCGCAACAGGTGCGTACGCTCATCCGCCGCGACTTCGACCGCGCGTTCGATCTATACGATGTGCTTCTCACGCCCACCTCGCCGACGGTGGCGTTCCGCATCGGCGAGAAGGCAGACGACCCGCTGGCGATGAAGCTGGCGGATGTGTGTACCATTCCGGTAAACATTGCAGGGCTTCCTGCCCTGGCGATGCCATGCGGATTCCACGATGGGCTTCCCATCGGTTTGCAAATCATCGGCAAGCCGTGGGACGAGGAGACCGTACTGCGCGTCGCCTATACCTTCGAACAGGCGACCGACTGGCATCGGCGCAAGCCGGTACTGTAAAGGGCAATGACCATGATTCTGCGTGCCTGGTTGGAGAGATGGCAACAGTGGCGAGCACGCCGGCTGCGGCACGGACGCACGCAATCGCTGTGGCGTCAGGCACGAGAACGCGCCGCCAAAATCTTGCGTGCCTATCGCTCCTTGCCTCAGCATGGTAGGGAGTGCCTGCGCGAACTGCCCGAACGCCTGCAGCGACTGCAGGCGGGTATCTATGAACACCTGCTGCAGCAGGACCGCATCCTGATTCACGTGCCACCCGACAGGTGGCTTCAGCGATTATGGTACACCACACTGGCCTGGTGGCATGAGCATCGCGGCGAAATCGAGCTGGCGATTACGTATCGGCTGACGCTAAAGCAGCTGGAGGAGGCACGCCGCCAGCGTAACCGCGTCCTGTTGCAGGCACGGCAGATAGAAGCGCAGGTGCATCAGTGGCTGGTGGCGCTGGATGTGCTGCACGATAGGGTGTTGCTGCTGCATTCTCAACCGCAAGCTACTCCCGAACCGCCCGAGGGTCTGCTGGAGACACTGCAGGAACTGCAGCAAGAAATAGCACATTACCAGCGGAGCATCGAGGAGGTGGAGGAGTGGTTAGATAACCGCCAGAGGTGAGGTGATAGGAATGACCCTGCGTGAGTTCACCAACGCCACCCGCAAGCAGATTCTGGAAGCGTTACAGCACAAGCAGGCACCGCCCATCGGGCACTTTGACCGCAAGAGGTTTGAGGAGGCGGTGCAGATGCGCGAAGTGCAGATGGGCGGCACGCGCTACACTCCGCACAGCGTGGTACTGGAATTCGTCTTTTTGCATGACAACCCGGGCGCGCCGTTCATACTGTGCGTGGAGGTAGACACCCCCGAACCGGTGGTCTTTATGCCCGTGCCGGAATGGGTTCAGGAGGACGTGTGGCAGGGCGAGGTGAAAGGCACTTTCCGGTTGCGCTCGGAAGCGGAGCGGTTGATTGAGGCGTTTCGACACCATGTGCTGGAATGCGAAAACCCGGACTATTTTGAACAGCGACCTGCCCCAAGGAGGGAGTAACGAGATAAACATCAGAAACAACGCAAAACAGAGGTTGCAACATGCCAGATATTGGTTACGATCGCCGTGCTGTCACCATTAACGGAAAACGCACATTGCTCCTGAGCGGAGCGATACACTACCCGCGAAGCACCCCCGGTATGTGGCGTTCCCTGATGGAACACAGCAAAGAGGCGGGGTTGAACGCCATCGAGACCTACGTCTTTTGGAACCTGCACGAGCGACGCCGCGGGGTGTACGACTTCTCCGACAGGCTGGACATTCGCCGCTTTCTGGATATAGCGCACGAACTGGGACTGTACGTTATCCTGCGCATCGGTCCTTATATCTGCGCGGAAACCAATTATGGCGGTCTGCCCGCCTGGCTTCGCGATGTGCCCGGTATCCAGATGCGCACCGATAACGAACCGTTCCTGCGGGAGATGGAGAGATGGGTTAGTCTGTTCTGCGACTATGTGCGCCCCTACTTCGCCCCTCACGGAGGCCCGATTATCCTCGCTCAGATTGAAAACGAGTATGGCAACATCGCATGGCGTTATGGCGAGGAGGGCGAGCGATACCTGAAGCGCATCGCGGAAATGGCGGAGTCTTTGCAGGTTGGCGTGCCGTGGGTGATGTGCAAGGGTAGTGCACCGGGCATCATCGAGACCATCAACGCCTTCTACGCCCACCCCCTGCTGGACGAATACTTCGCCCGGTACCCCGACAAACCTGCATTGTGGACGGAACACTGGCCCGGCTGGTACGACCTGTGGGGCTATCCGCACAACCGGCGCACCCCCGAAAACGTGGCGTATGCGGCGGCGCGTTTCTTCGCCGCGGGCGGTACAGGCATGAACTACTACATGTGGCACGGTGGCACGAACTTTGACCGCGACGGCTCGTTCCTGCAGACTACCAGCTATGACTACGATGCCCCGCTGGACGAATTCGGCTTGCCCACTACCAAGATGTACCATCTGGCGCGTCTGCACCGTATTTTGCTGGAATACGCTTCCGTACTCGTAGGGAGCGAGCGTGCCCAGCCTGAAAAGTCCCAAGAGGGTGTGCTGGCTTACGCCTATCAGCGTGAAGGACGGTCGCTGCTTTTCCTGTGCAACGATGACACCCAAAAAGCGGTGTCGGTCTCTTACGATGGGCGTCGCTACCAGCTGCCCCCGCAATCGGTAACCATCATCGGCGATGGGCAACCGCTGATGAATACCGCGCAAGTAGAGCCTCGATACGTGGTGGAGCGACGCATGGAGGTCTGTGACCCGAATCTCACTCCATTCCGATGGTGGGTGGAGCCGCTTCCCAACGGCGAGCCGACGCCCCTCCATCCGCCGGTGCTCTCCGATAAGCCGGTGGAGCAGCTACGGTTCACTCACGATGAAACCGACTACTGCTGGTACGTTGCCAAGCTGATGGTGCTGCCGCATCAGGAGGGTTCCGGCGTGCTGGAGCTGCAGGGAGTGGCGGACGTGGTGCACCTTTTCCTCGACGGGCAGTTTGTTGCCACTACGTCCGCGCCCTTACCTGAGAACCGCAATCTGGACGACCCGGAGAGCTTCACCCAGCGTTTTGAACTGGAGATGAGCGCGGGCGAACACACCCTGGCGATACTCTGCTGCGCGCTGGGACTGGTCAAAGGGGATTGGATGCTGGGCGAACGCAACATGGTGGACGAGCGCAAAGGCTTCTGGGGCAAGCTGCTGTGGCGCGGCGAGCTACTGGAAGCACCATGGCACATCGAGGCGGGGCTGAAAGGCGAACATTACCGCGTGTTCGCCGAAGGCAGTGCGCTGGTGCGCTGGGAAAGCAGTATCGAGGTGGCGCGAGGCAAACCGCTCTGCTGGTGGAAAACCACTTTCGAGCGTCCAAAGAGCAGTACTCCCCTCGCCTTAGACCTGACCGGCATGACCAAAGGCATAGCGTGGTTGAACGGACGGTGTATTGGGCGGTACTGGCTGGTTCCGGGTACCGGCAAGCCGGAGGAGTGGCTGTTGCCGGCTGTGTATCAGGAGGGTAAAGGCTTGCCCACCCAGCGGTACTACCACCTGCCCACTGATTGGCTGCGCGAGCAGAACATGCTGGTGCTTTTCGAAGAGGTCGGCGGTGATCCGACTCAGGTGAGGCTGTGTATGAGGGTGTGAATCCCGGACTACACGAGAGGCGACCTCCCCGCGTCGAATACTGCTGGAGCTCCTGCTTCGTCACAACCGTTGAGAGGAGGAACATCTGATGAACCTTTTCGCCACTTCCGTTAGCCGATTAGGGTCGCGATTTACACTGGTGCTGGACCCTTATGCAAAGCATGTGTGGCACTCCGCACTTGGGCGGTGGATAGACCTGCCTATAGACCTCACCATCGGTGTGGAAACCGAAGGTGGCGAGGTCATTGCCCTGCCCTTTACGAAGCAGGCAGGCACATTTGACGCTGTGGAACAAGAGCTACGCCTGTGTGGGGTACGCTATACTGCTCATTCGGTGAAACATGGGTTACGCTTAGAGGTAGAGATTACCGCACCGTTCTACCCGCACGATGCGAAGGTCTCTACTGCACCCCTGCTCTACTTCACGCTGAAAGTACAACCTCAACCCCGCTTGTTCTGGACGGTCTGCCAGAACCCTGTGCATCGAGGCAAGCTGGTGGTACGCCCGCAGCGTGAGGGCGCAACGACTGCCCCTTCAGCAGATACACTGGCGATAGAATACCTCATATCCCATACGGCTGATGAGCAGTTCGCTATCACCGACTTCATCGTCGGCGATACTCCACCGGTCGCGCAGGAACGTATCGTCCCCTTGACTGAAGGGGTAACGTTAGAGAGCAACGGACTGATACTGCCTTTCGACCTCACACAAAGCCCAGAAGCCACTTTGCGCTTCGCATGGTGCGCTTACGTAGACCAGCCTGTGCTGGAGGTCTTCGGCAAGCCGATGCGGTTCCTGTACACGCGTCATTTCGCAAACGTGGAAGAGGTGGCTCACTTCGCACGCGAGGAAGCGGATACCCTTCTGCGCAAGACGGCGTTCGTAGAAAGCCTGCTGGACGAAGCCAGCCTGAGCAAGTCGCAGATAGACCTCATCCGCTTCTCGTTCCAGAACTTCCTGCTAAATAGCTGGTGGGTGGTGGATGAGCAGGGCGAGGAGTGGTTCAGCGTATGGGAAGGCTCCTGCTACTTCCACAGCACGGTGGACGTAGAGTATAACAACGGGCTGGTGTACTTCGCCTTCTGGTTGCCCCTGCTGGAGAAGCTGCTGGACGAGTGGGCGCGGTTCGAGATGCAGGACGAGGTAGGTAGTTACCTCGCGCACGACATGGGCACCCACGCAAGAGTAGGTTCGCAGGCGTATCCCCACCCAATGCAAGTGGAAGAGAACGCGAACTACCTGCTCCTGCTCCACGCCTACTGGCGCTGGAAAGGCAACATCGAGCCAGCACGTAAGCATCATGCTCTCTGCAAAAGGCTGGTGGACTATTTCGAGCGCAGCGACACCACTGGCAACGGCTTCCCCAACGAGGGCGTAGCAAACACCATCGACGATGCCTCTCCCGCGGTACAGTACGCCCGCGAGCAGGTATATCTGGCGGTGAAAACGCTCTGCGCTTGCCACGCCGCGGCGCAAATAGCGCAGGCTCTGGAAGACGGTGAATGGCAAATGCAGTGCGAGCGCATTGTCAAGCGCATTCGGGAAACGCTTGACGCGCAGGCATGGCAGGGCGACCACTACGCCGTATGCCTGGAGCGCACCGCCGAAGGCTTAAATGACCCATGGACCGGCAAGCCGCTGCACGGCGAGCTGAGCGGGTGGGACGCCTACTCTCTCTACACCGCCAATGGGTTGCTGTACCTGCTGATGAGCGGGCACACACCACCTGTAGACCTCTCACGCATCAAACAGGATATCGCCAACGCTTACCGCCATGCGTTGACCGAGTACGGCTGCACGCACACCAGCGCGGATAAAAGCAACGTGTGGCTATCGCAAAACCTGTGGCGCGACTATATCGCTGCCTATCTGGACGTAGGACTGCCCGATAACTCGTCGCGCTATATGGCGATGGAGCAGCTCATGAACACCGCCGGGCTGAACAAGGGGTTTATCGATACCTACTTCACCAACAACCTGTGCTTCTACCCGCGCGGGATTACCTCCATCGGTTACCTGTTCGCGCTATGCGGGTTGCAGATAGACCGCGTGCAGGGTGTGGTGCGCCTGCATCGCCACGCCCCCTACCCTTGCCGAGTGCCGTTGCTGCCCCTTGCCGATTGGGAGAAGGGCGAAGTGCCATACGCAGTGTACAGCCTGACGGACGCCGGTATCGTGGGCACACTGGAAGGCGAACACCTGCTGAGCGGTCTGTGCGTGGAGTGGTACTGAGGCTACGGAAACAGAGATTGAAGACCACTGATGTTACCGTACGATTTCGAAACGGTCCAGCAGGCGGTTGTCTTCGGTACGGTAGCACTCCACCACCAGCGACCTGTCGGAGACAGTGATGCGCAGGTACTGGTAACACCTCTCCCGTTTTGCCGTGAAGACGGGTTGTTCCGGCGTCTGGTCATAGAGCGATTTGCCGCCGCCTCCGCTGGTGACGTAGATGACGCCCTGCCCCCGCGAGTAACGGTTCGGGTGTCGACTATGTGCCTTCATGCTCAGCAGGGGGTAAGTGCGTTCGTAATTGTGATGGTGCCCCAGCAGCACCAGGTCCGGGCGGTATTTGTCGAACAATGGCTGAAGCACCTCAATGCGCGCGGTATCATTAAGGCGACGGACGGTGGAGCTGTACAGTGGATGGTGCATGGCGACAATAACCCAGCGCACTTTGGGGTCGCGACGGGCTTCGCGAAGCTCCTGTTCAAACCAGCGCAGTTGCTCGGCGTCCCGAAAGTCTTGCGAGTTAAACAGGATGAAGCGCGCCCCGCCGTAGTCGAAACGGTAGTACAGCTCTTTGCCCGGCAGGGCGAAGCGGGCGAGATAGGTGGCGAAGCGGATGCCACGCTCGTCTTCGTGGTTGCCCGGGCAGACCATCAGCGGCACTTGCGACGCCAGCGGTTCTATCTGCTCGAACCAGCTGTCCCATACCGGCTGGTTACCGTTGGCGTAGGAGAGGTCGCCCATGATGATATGGAAAGCCGGTTTCTCACCCGAAAGCACTCGACGCACGTTCTGCTCGGCAGCAGGGGTCACTCCGTGGTCGGCAAACGCGGTGAACACAAAACGAGCAGGCGGATTGGCGGGAGCGGTACGGAACGTGCGCACCTCGCTCCAGCCCTTGCCGGCGTCTCCCACGCGATAGGAGTAGGTTGTGTCTGGCTTGAGGTTCCGCAGGGTAACCTGATAAAGCGGTCCCGTCTCCTGCTCGTAGCGGATGCGTTTGGCTATCGCCGTTTGCGACAGGTTTTTTCCCTCGCCGTATTGCACCACCGGACGCGACAGCGGCTCACCGCTCTGCCAGGTGATGCTCATGGTGGTCTGCGGGTCCTCGCTCCACGACAGGTGCACCTGCGAAATCAGTTTCTGTTGGGCGAAGCACCACGTAAGCGTCACCAGCGCAAAGAACGCTGTCCACGAAATCCTCGGCACCATCTCTTTCACCTCCGCTTTCGTCTTCGCCACCGGTTCTGCAAACCCTGCAAAGGAAAACCGTTGCCTCTGCGGGAAAAATGAAAAAGGAGGTGTGCAAAGATGCAGCAGAGACGAAACCTGTCCCGACGACAGTTTCTGAAGAGCACCGGCGCCGCCGTGATTACCGCCAGCGCACTGGGCTGGAACTACGCCTGGGCGCAGGGCAGCGACCGTATCCGCGTGGGGCTTGTTGGCTGTGGCGGACGCGGTACCGGCGCGGCACGCGACGCAGCAAGCGCGGCGGAAGGCGTGGAAATCTGGGCGCTGGGCGATCTCTTTCAGGACAGATTGGACAATAGCCGCAGGTCGCTGGCGAATCTGGGCGACAAGATGAAGGTAACCGATGCCCGTTGCTTCGTGGGCTTCGACGCTTACAAGCGGGTAATAGACAGCGGTGTGGACTATGTGCTGCTTGCCACGCCGCCCGGTTTCCGCCCTATTCACTTTAAGGCGGCGGTAGAGGCGGGCAAGCACGTCTTTATGGAGAAGCCGGTTGCGGTCTGCCCTGAAGGGGTGCGCATGGTTATCGAAACCGCCAAGCTGGCGGAGCAGAAGAGGCTGGGGGTGGTGGCAGGCACGCAGTATCGCCACCACCAGGGCTACATTGAGACCATCAAACGCATCCACGGCGGCTCCATCGGCAAGGTGGTGGCGGCGTACGCCTACTACCTCACCGGTGCGCTGTGGAAGTGGGACCGTCAGCCGGGCATGAGCGATATCGAGTGGCAAATCCGCAACTGGCTGTACTTCACCTGGCTCTCCGGCGACCACATCGTGGAACAGTTTGTACACAACATCGACGTGATGAACTGGGTGATGGGTTCGCCGCCGGAGCGGTGTATCGGCATGGGCGGGCGGCAGGTGCGCACTGATCCCGCGTACGGTCACATCTACGACCACTTCGCCATCGAGTACGTCTACCCCAACGGTGCACGAGTAACCGCGATGTGCCGTCAGATGGACGGCTGTTTGGGGCGCGTGACCAATCAGGTCATCGGCACAGAAGGGCAGGCAAAGCTGGAAGGCTTCGACACCTTCTGGGTGCGCGGCAAGGAGAACTGGCGGTGGGAAGGGCGCGTGAACCCGTATGTGCAGGAACACGCCGACCTGATTGCCAGCGTGCGCGCGGGCAAGCCTATCAACGAGGGAGTACAGGTCGCGGAAAGCACCCTCACTGCCATCATGGGACGCATGGCGGCGTACACCGGGCAGGAGGTCACGTGGGACTTCGCGCTGAAAGAGTCCAAACTGAATCTGGTGCGCAACGTGACCGCCTTCGGCGAGATGCCGGTGGATGAGGTCGCTATGCCGGGCAAAACACCGCTGGTATGAAGCGGCGCCAGCAGGTTTCGCTCCCCGTTGCCCGCGATTTTCAGCCGCTGGGGCAATCACAGAATGTGAAGCAATAGAACGGACATACTCATGAGCTTACCGGTGTTTTTTTCGCAAATTGTGGGGCATCAGACCGCGCTGCGCCTATTGCGTCGTGCGGTGGCTACAGGCGACGTGGCGCACGCCTACCTCATCACGGGAACGGCGGGCGTGGGCAAACACAGTGTGGCACACGCCTTCGCGGCCGCGCTCGCCTGCCTGACCCCCACGCCGGAGGGGGAAGCTTGTGGGGAGTGCGATAGCTGCCGTCGGTTACTGCACGAGACACACCCCGAAATCCACACGATTGTCCCCTATTCCGAGCAAACGCTTATCTGGCAGCTGTGGGATGGGCACAACGTGCCCCGCGAGGCGAAGGCGTATCAGGTGGGTGTCATCGGGCGCACGATACACTTCGCCCCCAGCTTCGGCAAGCGAACCGTATACATCCTCACGCGCGCGGATACACTGACCGAAGCCGCTGCCAACAGCCTGCTCAAGACAGTAGAGGAGCCGCCGCCGTATGCGGTCTTCCTGCTGCTTGCGCCGATGCTGGAAGATGTGATAGAGACCATCCGCTCACGCTGCCAGTGGGTTCCTTTGTACCCTGTGGACACCGACACCATCCGCGAGTGGCTGGTGGCACAGCACGGCGTAGAGCCTCAACTGGCTCGCCGGTGCGCGCTTATTTCGCAGGGGAGCCCCGGTAGGGCGTGGTCGCTGGCAACTCAGCCCCAGGCGTTAAAACTGTGGGATGCGCTGACGGACCTGGCATACACCCTGTCGGAAGCACAGTCGCCTGCTCCCGCCCTGCTTCTTGCGGAAAGGTTGCGCTCGCTGGCGACGGTGGATATCTCAGAAGAAGGCGATCCTTCTGCGGAGGGCGCTAGTAGTAAGGGCAAGACTCCCACGCGCGGCGCGCTGTTGCTGGCGATGGACGCGCTATGTGCCTGGTTCCGCGATGCGCTGTGGATAGCGTGTGGAGGAGACCCCGGCGGTATCACCTACCAGGGTGAGGAGGAGCGATTGCACCGCGCCGCTGGTAGTCTGGGCGTGGAACGGCTAATGCACGCGCTGGATACCGTGCTGGACGTGCGCCGCGCGGTGGAGGGCAACGCGAATGTGCAGCTGGCAACCGAGGTGCTGATGATGCGTTTGCTCGCCCGCTGAAAACGGGTATAATCGGCGTGGAGGGATGCAATGGCAAACAAGCCCCTGGTTGCCGTGGCGATGAGCGGCGGCGTGGACAGTTCGGTGGCGGCAGCTCTGCTGGTTCAGCAGGGCTATGAGGTGGTGGGCATCACCCTGCAAATCTGGCAGGAGAGCCAGACCGACCCGCGCCACAGCGGTTGCTGCTCGCTGGGGGCGGTGGTGGACGCCCGTCGCGTGGCGAAGATGCTGGGCATCCCGCACTACGTGCTCAACTTCCGCCAGCGGTTCGCGCGGACGGTTATCGCCGACTTCATCGAGGAGTACCGGCGCGGGCGCACACCCAATCCCTGCGTGCAGTGCAACCGGTATGTGAAGTTCGACGCCTTCCTGCAAAAGGCGGACGAGCTGGGCGCACAGTTCATCGCCACCGGACACTACGCGCGCATCCGCTACGATGAGAAGAGCGGGCGGTGGCTCCTGTTAAAGGCGGTCAACTGTGAGAAAGACCAGTCCTACGTGCTTTTCCCGATGACGCAGGAGCAGCTGGCGCGCACGCTGTTTCCTCTGGGCGACCTGCCCAGCAAGGCCGAAACGCGCGCGATGGCACGGGAGCTGGGCTTGCCCGTTGCCGACAAGCCCGACAGCCAGGAGATTTGCTTCGTTGCCGAGGCGGGAGGTTACCGCGCCTTCTTGCAGAGCCGCGTGCCTGGCACGGTGCGCCCCGGCGAGATACGCGATGTGCACGGCAACGTGCTGGGCAAGCACCCGGGCATCGCCTTTTTCACCATCGGACAGCGACGCGGGCTGGGGCTTTCCGGACACCAGCAGCCACTGTATGTGGTGGATATTGACCCTCAGAACAACGTGGTGATTGTCGGACCGGAGCAGTATCTCTATTGCCGACGGTTTCTGGTAGAGGCTGTCAACTGGATTGCGGTTGACAGATTAACGAAGCCACTTGCGGTGCAGGCACGGATTCGCTATAATATGCCTGAGGCGCCTGCAACTCTCTTTCCGACGGAAGTGTCTACGTGTGTAGAGGTGGAGTTTGAGTCGCCTCAGCGGGCGATCACGCCGGGGCAGGCGGCGGTGTTTTACCGCGGCGACGTAGTAGTCGGCGGTGGAACGATTTCGAAGCGATTGGAGTAACGGCAATGGAAGGGTTGATTCAACTCGGTGTGGTGATATTGATTGTGTTGGCGATTGTGGTGCTGGCGTTGTTGATACCCGTCGTGATTCGTCTACGGCGCACGGTTACCGAAGCAGAGCGCACCGTTGTGGAACTGCGCGGTCAAGCGCTGCCCGCGCTTCAGGGATTGCCCCCGGCTATTAACCAGCTTCAGCGTGTTCTGGAAACGACGGATACCATCCTGAACGAAACGCGCACTGCACTGATGCCCGCGGTGAAGGATGCAGGCGCAACGCTGAGCGATGAGGTGATACCATCTGCTCGCGAGGCGTTGGTGACTATCCGGCATCTGCTGAAGGTAGCGCAGAGCCTTGTGGAGAAAATCGAACGCATCGAGCGCGTTTTGTCTGTCGTAGATACGGTTACCCACCCCCAAAAGGTGGCGCAGGCGGTGAAGTCGGTGGCTGCTTCGCCCATATCGCGTCCGCGGGTGTGGATGGAGGCGTTGAGGAAGGGATACGCGGTGCTGAAGGGCGAGCGACCAACCGAAACGCCACCGCCACCGGAGGGGTCAAAAGACTCGGAGGAACCCCCTGCTGGGGAAACATCAGAAGAACAGAGAGGAGGAGAGAACCATGCCGGACAATGAGGAACGCAGCGTCTTGTTGAGCGTGCTGGCCGGGATTGGTATCGGCGCGATTGTGGGAGCGGTGGTGGCCCTGTTGCTGGCGCCCAAATCGGGCCAGGAGACCCGCGAGGAGCTGGCGAAGTCAATTGAGAAGCTGAAGGAGAGTGTGTCCGAGCTCTCTCACCGCATCAAGCCGGCTCTGGAGACGGTAGCATCAACCATCCGCCAGAAGGCTGCCGGCGGGGAGGCGGCTGAGGCTGGAGAACATGCCCCGGAGCAAGCGCAAGCGTAGCGAGTCGGTGGAAGCCCATCGCCCGCCCGGTACCCGGGCGGGCGATGTCACTGCTCTGTTCACCGAAGCACAGGCAGATTTACCCTCTCTCTTGCCACTGCGTGTCCGCCCGTGGGCAGGGGGAGTGGTGGTGCTGGTGGTGGGAGCAGCGCTATACTACGTGGCGGATGTGCTGGTACCCTTTGTGATTGCCTTTGCCATCGCCGGATTGCTGGACGGTCAGCTGTGCGCTCTGGAGCGGCGCGGCTATTCACGTCGCATGGCGACGGTGCTGGTGTTTATCGCCTTTGTACTGCTGGTAGTGGCACTGCTATTGTATGTGGTGCCATTGATAGTCGCGCAGCTACAAGGGCTTATCAAAGACCTGCCGGGCTATATCCGCAGCGCCAATGACTGGTTCCAGCAGGAATTGCAACCTTTTCTCAAACGTCACCATAACACGTTGCAACGCCTGCACCTGCCTGAAGACCCACAGCAGCTATTGGAGCACTATTCGGAGGAGATTAACAAGCAGGTAACCGCCTGGATGAGCAACCTGCTGGGCTACGTCAGCTCGCTGGTGGGCAAACTGCTGTGGCTGGTGCTCATCCCGATTATCGCCTTCTTCGCCATGGTGGACCTGCCGCGCATTCGCCAACGGCTGATAGAGATGGTTCCTGAAAGCTCGCGCTCCTCCGTTCTGGTGCTGCTGCGTGCGCTGGGCGTGGTGTGGACGGGTTATCTAAAGGGGCTGGCAACGGTAGCTATCCTGTACGGCATCACGATGGCTGTTGTCTTCACCCTGCTGGGGGTGCGATATAGTATCGTGCTGGGTACACTGGCGGGGTTACTGTATCTGGTTCCGTACCTCGGGGCACTGTTGATAGCGATTACCTCCGGGCTGGTTGCCTTTTTTGGGGGAGAGGGGCAGGTGTTGTGGTTGTTTGCGGTATCGGCGCACTCCTGGCAGTATACGCTGGTAGTTGTGGGCACGGCGATTGCGGTGAACACGCTGTTCGACCAGGTACTGGTGCCGCGCATTGTTGGCGGTTCGGTGGGTTTACATCCGATAGCCAGCATCTTCGCGCTGATTGTGGGAGCGAAGCTGTTCGGAATCTGGGGCATGTTGCTGGCAATGCCGGTGGCGGCGAGCCTGTGGATTGTGTTGCTTGCGCTGTTTCCCTCCCTGCGCCCGGAGGCAGCCGAGAATAGACCTGTACACGCTGCCCGTTGAGGACACCCTCATCTCACGACCGCCGAACGGGGGGTATACGTGGGCAACCATCTCACGTGGGACCTGCCACCGGAGGGCGTGAAGGCATACTTCGAAGCTGCCGATGAAGTACGGGGTACGCAACCGATGACGGAGGCGGCGATATTCGACATCGACGGTGTGCTGGTGGACTCGCCGCACGAACACGCCTGGGGCGAGACGTTACGCAGGCTCATGAGCAGTCGATGGGCAGATATCGCTTCTCACACCCGCTACGCGCCGGAGCGTTACACCGCCGAGGTGTACCAGCAGGTCGTGTCGGGCAAACCGCGACACGAGGGGGCGTCGGCGTTGCTGGAATACTTCGGTATACCCGACCCCGATGGCAGGCGCACGCAAGAACTGTGCGACCTCAAACAGCAGATGATTGTGGAGCTGATAGAGCGCGGGCAGTTTACCGCTTTTGAGGACGGCTTGCGCTTTATCCTTGCGCTGAAGGCGAAAGGGATGAAGCTTGCCGCCGCCTCGTCGTCTAAGAACGCTAATCGGATGCTGGAGCGGGTGTTCCTGCAGCCCTTCTGCGAGAGACAACACCTGCACCTTCCCTTCGTCACACCCAAGACGCGCTTGAGCGACCTCTTCGATGCCAACGTCTGCGGGCGCGACTTTGCGCAGGGCAAACCGCACCCGGAGATATTCCTCACCGCCGTCGCTCTGCTGGACCTTCCGCCTGAACGATGCGTTGTTATCGAGGACGCCCCGGCAGGGGTGCAGGCGGCGAAGGCTGGAGGGATGCGCTGTATCGGGGTGGCACGACGCAACGACGCCCACCTGTTGCGCGCCGCGGGCGCAGACTGGGTGGTAACGACCCTGGACGAGGTCAACCTCGAGGAGCTATGAGCCTGTTCATCTATCAGGCTCTGCGGCATCTTACCACCAGCTTACTTCAAAGGCGTTAAAGTCTTTCCTGCTATTTCGTATTACAAAATAACTTGCTTGCGGTCACAGAGCCTACCATAGTCTGTAGAATTCCGCAGAGCATGTTTACACAACCTTAACATCGCCTGAAGGTATAATGAGGTCAACTGGGTAATCAAAAGATATGCAGGAAAGAGGGGAGGAAGCACATGACACCTTCAGAGCTTTCACGGCGGGAACTGTTGCAGGCTGGAGCGACGGTACTGGTCGGCAGCGGGCTGTTATTGCGTGAGGCATCTGCGCAGGCGCGCCCCCGTGTGTCGCGTGCGCCAAAGAGTATTATCTTCATGGTCTCCGACGGCATGAGCACGGGCGTGCCGTCGATGGCGGAGCCGTTTTCGCAAATGGCTCGGGGCAAGGGCACACAATGGTTCCGTCTCTTGCAGGACCCCGAAGCGGTGGTGGGGTTGTTTGAGACCAGCTCTCTCGATTCGCTGGTGACCGACTCGTCAGCGGCGAGCAGTGCGTGGGGCAGCGGCTCACGTGTGTTCAACGGGGCAGTGAACGTGTTGCCCGACGGCACAAAGCTCACACCCATCGCACATGTCATGCGCCGGGCGGGCAAGAAGGTTGGGCTGGTGACCACCACTACCATCACCCACGCCACTCCCGCCGGTTTCGCTGCGTCGCACAAAAGCCGCGATGAGGAACAGGTCATTGCCGGACAATATCTGGATGTGGTAGACGTGCTGATGGGTGGCGGGCGACGCTTCTTTGACCCGCAGCAACGTTCGGATAAACGCGACCTAATCGCCGAGTACCAGCGCAGGGGATACGTTCTCTGGGAGAGGCGTGAGCAGGTGCGCGGGCACGAACGACCGGAGAAGGTGCTTGGGCTGTTCTATGGGGGGCACGTACCCTATACCATCGACCACAGGAACAACCCACAGCTCTGGGAGCAGGTACCCACGCTGGCGGAGATGGCGCGCGCCGCGCTGGAAATCCTCTCGCGCTCTCCGAAGGGTTTCCTGCTGCAGATTGAGGGCGGGCGCGTGGACCATGCAGCGCATTCCAACGATGCGGCTGCTCTGTTGTGGGACCAGCTGGCTTTTGATGACGCCATCGCGGTAGCGGTAGACTTCGTGCGCAGGCATCCCGATACCCTGCTGGTGATTACCAGCGACCATGGCAACTCCAACCCCGGCTTAAACGGCATGGGCGAGGAGTATCGCGATAGCACAAAGTGCTTGGAGCGAATTGCACAGGCGAAAGGTTCTTACGTCGCCATTCAGGACCTGCTGAAGCAAGCAGGGACGCCCACGCCCGACAAGGTGCGCGAGGCAATCCACGAAGTGACAGGTATCGAAATCGCGCGCGAGGAGGCGGAGGTTATCGCCAGCGTCGCCAGCGGAAAGCCGGCTCCCACGCCGAACCGCGCCCATGCGAATCTGGCGGGCGTTCTGGGCGAGGTGCTATCCAATTACAACGGGGTAGCGTGGACGATGATGAGCCACACCAGCGACTGGACGCTGGTCACCGCTTTGGGGGCGGGCAAGGAGATGTTCGCGGGCATCCAGCCACACAAGGAGGCGTTTCACCGGATGCTCAAACTGACCGGTATCTCCTTCCGCAACCCGGAGATGACACCCGAGCAGGCAAAGCGCTACCTTGCTCGTGCGCCGCGCGTACGCGCCGTGCACTGGGTTTAGGCTGAGTGTAACGGCTCGGCAGGAGCCTCGCCCTCCAGGGGGATAAACCTCAGCAAACCGTTAATATCTCTGCGCAAGGCTACATCGCCTGCAGCAGTTCCAGCATCTCGCGGTCCAGCTTATGCCCACGCCAGTCCTCGTAGCGCACGTCCGCGCGTCCGCTATCTACCGGTCCGAACGAGCCGTAGAAGTTCCACATTGCCCAGCCCCAACCCGCTTCCTTCCAGAGGCTCAACAGGTCACGCAGCCAGGCGATAACCACCTTGTGCGGGGTTTGATTGTGCGCGCCGAACTCGCCGATCATCACACCGACGCCTTTTTTCTCCAGCTCTTTCCAGGGCTTGTAGATGCGCTCCCATATCGTCTGCTTGTCCCACACGGTGCTGCCTTCGCGCCAGGGATGGACTGGCTCGGGCCACTTGTCGGAGCCCTGCACCCAGCTCGCCTTATAATGGGAGATGATGAAGGGGTCGTAACCGCGTGTTGCGCCGGCCACTTTCAGTCCTACCAGTTCCTCAATGGGTGCTCTTGCCCAGTTCAGACCGTCGCAGATGATGAGGCGGTCAGGGTCCTGCTCGCGGATGGCTTCCACCACGCGCTCCACCACCCTGCGATGTGTTGGGGCATCTACACCGGCAGGTTCGTTGAACAGATTGAAACTGACCTGGCTGTTGGGGATACCCTTATAGCGTTTGGCGAAGTGCGCCCAGTGCATACAGCACACCTTCAACGCCTCGGCATCCGTCCACAGCGATTTCGGCTCCGGCGGCGAGGCGACCGTATAGCCGGGCGCACGGTGGAAGTTGATGCATACGTGCACCTTGTGCTTTTGCCCGTACCGCACCGCGGCGTCGATCTCTTTCAGCACCTCTTCACGCAGCTTCGTCCAGTCTGAGGGGTCCGTCCAGCACCGGTAGTCCATCGGCAAACGGACAAAGTTAAAGCCCAGTTCGGCAATCCATGCGAAGTCCTGCTCGTTAAACGGTCGGTTGTTCCAGTCGCGATGAAACTTATTGAGCAGGTTAAAGCCGCGCCATCGCGGCAGCTTCTGAGGCGTCGCCGCGGGGAGTCTGCGCTGTGCTGCCTGTGCCATGCCTTGCCTCCTCCTTCGGTGATATTTACTATTGGGTTCTTTCCTCCCTTTGTGAAACCCTCCCCACTGGACAGAGCAGGGTATTCTGGGTAAACTATGGGTGGGATGAAACAGATGGCACTTTTCCAAAACTTCGCGCCTGCTAGCGACGTGGTAGGTGAGGATACTTGTCGGCTAGAAACAAAGTACGCCAGCCGCCTGCGTGAGGAACCCTATTTGGCACGGTGGGTATCTTATGCTGGCAATAGGGATGTGCTGACCAGAAGTGAGGTGCGTGAAGAGCTGTTCGAACTGCTTGGAATCTGAAATGTCCGACACCGCATTCACATTGATTGCCCCATACTACGATGAACTCATGCACAATGTGCCCTATGATTTCTGGGTGCGCTATGTGCATGAGCTGATACACCGTTATCGTCTGAGTGTGCACAGCATCCTCGACCTTGCCTGCGGTACGGGCAACGTGGCGATGCGTCTGGCGAGGATGGGTTACGAGGTGTGGGGCGTGGACATCTCCGCGCCGATGGTTGCGGAAGCCCAACGCAAAGCGCAAGAAGCAGGGTTGGACATCCGCTACGAGGTGCAGGATGCGTCGCAGCTGCAACTGCCTAAGCAATTTGACCTTGTGCTCAGCCTGTTCGACAGCTTGAACTACATCCTCTCCCCCGAAAAACTACAGGAAGCGTTCCGAAGAGTGTATGCCCATCTGCAATCGGGCGGGGCGTTCCTTTTTGACGTCAACACCGAGTACGCCCTGCGCGAGGGGTTGTTTGACCAGGACAACCTCGGCTCGCGCCGGCGACTGCTTTATCGCTGGAAGAGCCGATACGATGAAGAGAGCAAAATCTGCACGGTGGAGATGGAGTTCTGGCTGCGCGACGAGCAAGGAAAAATCGCCCAGCATTTCACCGAAGTGCACCGCCAGAGAGCGTACCCGCTGGAGGAACTCAAGCAAATGTTGCTGCGTGCGGGTTTCGATTACGCCCGCACCTTCCAAGCCTACACCCTGCGCCCCCCCAACGCCACGACCGACCGCGTCTTCTTCGTCGCGACGAAGTGGTAGGATGGTATTTATACGGCTCGGCAGGAGCCTCGCCCTCCAGCGTGACACAAGATTCGGATGCGACGGAGCGCATCCCCCCAATTTGATTGGGAGCGGCTTTAGACGCAGAAACCCGCGCTACGTACCCACCACCCCTTCGAGAAGGTTCACCTCCGCGATCTCAGGCGGTTCGCTTGTCACAACACGCCACGTCTTGATTTCACACGCGCCGATAGGAGCTTCCCACCGGATACCCATCAGAGGCATCTCAATTCGCGCAGTGCAGGGCTTACCGGTGCTCTCGTATGCTCGCACGATCAGCGCATCGGCATCCTCTGCCTTCTTGCAGACGGTCACCAGCACGTTCTCCGGTTCCACATGCAGCAGGGAGGCTATCGGTGGCAAAGCTCCTTTGTGCACGTACTCGTTGACAGTCATGGGGGGCACGTTCAGCTCCCACGCGCGCCGCGCAATGTGTGCCTCTTGCCAGCTGCCTGCGTGAGGAACCAGTCGGCAGGTAACCGTCTGGATGCCCTGGTCGATGTATCGGTAGCGCTTCTGCGGTTCCAGCCTGGTCGGGTCATGATGTGCGTATGCAGGGCTGCGCAGAATGCTCAGGCGCAATTCGGAACCCAGCGCATCATAGCCGTACTTGCTATCGTTGAGCAGGGCAAAGCCATAGGGGAGACGTTCGCCCTCGTCGTTTGTTATCCAGCCCGACAGGTCTACCCACTGCTGACAGGGTTCCTCCTCGCCGTTGGGGGTGCGTATGGTAAAACCGTAGGGCGATTCGGCAGTCACGCGAGGCTCCCGCAAGCGCAAGGGGAAGGCTATTTTGAGCATCTTGTACTGCTCCTGCCAGTTGATAGTGGCACGACACTCGATGATCTCACTCTTACGGTACAGGTAGAGCCTCTGTATTATCCACGAGTTGCCCCAGCGGGTCTCGATGCGCAGGCAGGCGCGCACATTCCCCAGCTCCTCTATCGCCAGTTGCGCCCCTTCGAATCGTCCTGTTTCGTTGCGGAAGGAGTCGACATTGTGGCTCCAGGTGTCGCTGGGGTCATCCAGCACAATGCCCACATTGGCAGGGGCAGAGAGCACCTCCACACGATGGCGTTTGTCATACAGACGCACCAGGTGACCCGCGGTGTTGACCTCCAGCCGCCAGAAGTCGTTTTCCAGTATGGCGCCCTCCGCGTTGACCTCGGCGTGCAACGTTCCTGACGGGGTAGCCGGGGCAACCTGCGCATCCGCCCGCAACACGCGATAACCCATCGGGGGCAGGTCTACCACAAACACACTGCGCCGCTGCCCCGTCACGGTGGACGACTGCACCTCCTGCGCAGGCACAGGGTTGCCCTCTTCGTCACTCAGCTGCACCGAAGCGCGTTCTACCTCAACAGGAGCCTGCACCCACCAGGGCAGCGGGTTGAACACCACCAGCGGTGTCCCCTCTCCGTGCGTGTCTATTTGCCGCGTCAACGCCTGCAGGCTGGTATGCAGGGCGTAACCACCCAGCGCGGCGGCGTGCCCGTACAGGTCGCGGGCGTCTTCGTAACCTTCGGGCAGGCTGGTTCCCGCCAGAATGTCATGAAACTGGTTGAACAGCACGCTCTGCCACGCTT
Source organism: Armatimonadota bacterium (assembly GCA_049969495.1). Taxonomy (GTDB): domain Bacteria; phylum Armatimonadota; class HRBIN16; order HRBIN16; family HRBIN16; genus HRBIN16. The sequence continues at coordinate 3,904 of JBMFOT010000027.1, read as the reverse complement.
CGGTAAGCGGCTCTTGCGGGTATTCGCGTCCCAGCAACGCCCACGCCATCGACGCCACCCGCTCGGCGGTCATCAGCAGATGCTCGGTGCGGCGGTTCTGGCGCTTGACTTCCGAGTGGGCGGTATAGCAGCCACGCGCGTGGTGTTGCAGCTCTTCGGCTACGACGGGGATGGGTGCACCTGCCGCCGCCTGTGCCTCCGCCGCCTCGAAAAAGGCTCTGAGGGTGCTCAGACGAACTGCCGGCATTTGGGGATCCTGCGCTATCTCCTGTAGCGAGCGGATATTCTGGATGGTAGGCCCACCACCGTGGTTGCCCACACCGTAGAAAAGGATGTAGTCATCCAGAAAATCGGGCGCGCCTTCTGCACAGGCTTCGACATGCTGTATCAGCTCTTTGCCCCATGTGGCGTAGGAGCGGGTGATTCGCGCCGTCAGCACGCGCGAGCCGTCGGGCGATTGCCACCAGAAGACGTTGGCGGGCAAGCTTTTCTCATGCGGGCCGGGGCGCATAAAGACGTAGCGTGTCAGCCCTGCTTTGCGCAGTATTTGCGGCAGCGTGCCCGCGTGCCCAAAGCTATCGGGGTTGTAGCCGACGGTAGCGGTTACTCCGAAGGTCTTCTGGAAGTAGCGCTGTGCGTACAGTGCCTGTCGCACAAAAGACTCGCCGCAGGGGATGTTGCAGTCGGGCTGAATCCACCATCCGCCCACCAGTTCCCATCGTCCTTCGCGCACGCGCTGGCGAACCTCCGACAGCATATCGGGGTCGGTCTGCTCCAGAAGCCAGTAAAACGCTGCCGAACTGCCGGTGAAGCGGAATTCAGGAAACTCCTTCATGCGTTCCAGCACGCTGGCGAAGGTGGCGCGGATGGTTTCCAGTCCTTCTGTCCACCGCCACAGCCACACGGGGTCGATATGCGCGTTGCCGACGGCATGGAGAGTCATGGCTGCTTGCACCTCTCTGCTGGCCGGTAACGCACGATATAGTATGCAGGCTCTCCGCCGAAGTGTTTGACAAGCCGGTACAGATCTCGAGCCACTCTATCCGCTTTAACCTGTTTTATTTCTTGCCTAACGCTTCGTTGGTCTTCGTCCCTGAACATTGTTCTCACCTCGCCCATACGATTCGTGGGCGGGTAGCATCATGCCCTTCTGCTCTGCCCGCTACCCGTCTGCCCACGATGTAACCCCAGCTACAATCCCAGCGCCTCGTCGAGGTCGCGCTGGTAGTTGGCAATCGCGCCAGATTCCACATCGGCAACGACCACCGTGCTGCCGTTGAGCCAGCTGGATTCGTACAGCGCCATGCAGATGGCTTCGTCCTTATAACCCTCTACGCCGTCGATCTCCACCTGCATCTTGCCCTGCACCGCCTGAATAAACTCCCACAGCTCGGTAGCGATGGTGTCGGTGACGCCGTGCGGGAACATCTGCTCCCAGCCATCTTCGCCTATCGCCTTACGGAAGCGCGCCACCATCTCCTGCAGGCTCTCCTCGCGCCCGGAGCGTGTTTTCAATCCGCTACCGAAGTCGATGGAGCCATGCTCGCCGTACAGGATGCGCTGGCTGAAGCCCTTGCCCGGCGCAGCGGAGACGGAGGTCCACTGCCCCATTGCGCCGCTTTCGAAGGTGAGCGTCGCCATCACGGTATCCTCCACATCCACGGGGATAGGGTCTTCCAACGTCTCCGGCTTACCGTAGCGGTATGGATGGAAAGCGTGTGAACGCGCGGCAACGGTATCTACCTCGCCGACGTGGTAGCGGAACAGGTCGGCGAAATGCACGCCGCCGTCCAGCACCCATCCGCCACCCGCATCCATACGGTGCTCGCGCCAGGTCCAGTACCACAGCCTCTCGCCCACATCCAGCCAGAATATCATGCGTATCTCACCGATGTCGCCTTGCCGAACCGCCCAGTGGATGGCGCGGTGTTCGGGAGCGCGACGGTAGTTCTCCGCCACCTGAAACACGGTTCCTGCCTGCTCCGCTGCCGCCAGCATTCGTCGCCCTGCCTTCAGCGTGAGCGCGAGCGGCTTCTCGATAGTCACATGCTTGCCCGCCTGGAAGCAGGGAATAGCCAGCGAATGGTGGTTGCGGTGCACCGAGCAGATGTCCACCGCATCCAGGTTCTTCTCCGCCTGTAGCATCTCTTCCAGCTGCTGGTACGGGGTCGGGCGTTTGCCCTGAAACTGCGCTACCTGGTTCGCCATCTCTTCAGCGCGCGAGCGGTCGATATCTACCGTGGCGATGACTTCGAAATCGCGGATGCCCGCTTCCCACAGTTTCCTCAACCCCTCGCGGTGTGCACCTGCAATGCCACCGCAGCCAACTATTGCCAGTGTAACCTTCTCTGCCATCGTTGCCCTCCACGAAGAGTATACAGGATTACTTGTTTCGAGGAGGCGCAGCAAGTTCCTGCCAGTGTGCACCCCATGTCTGGAGGGCGAGGCTCCTGCCGAGCCGTGTGAAAGGATAAAGGTTCGGCTCAGCTGGGGTTCGCCCTCCAGTCAACACTGGCTAGCGATACCATGAAGAAGGTATACTAAGGTCAAATTCGCGCCGCCGCAAAACCAATCAGGCATTATCTATGCGAGTGTTGTTATTCTCAAAAGCTGCTACGCGAGCGGTCTACCACAGGCAGTATGAACAGATTGCCACACAGCCCTGTGTAGAGGATCTGATGGTAGTGGTGCCGCCGTACTGGCGCGAACCGCATGTGGGCAAAATACACCTGGAGGCGGTTACTCCGCGAGGCTACCACCTGCAGGTTACCCCCCTGCGCTGGAACGGGCACTACCATCTTTACTATGCTCCCTGTCTGCCACGCCTGATTCGGCAGTTTCGCCCCGACCTGGTGCATATCGACGAGGAAGTGTACAACTTCGCTACCTATCATGCGGCGCTGGCGGCACAACGAGCAGGAGCACACGCCGTGGCGTTCTGCTGGCAGAACATCTACCGTCGCTATCCCCCACCCTTTCGTTGGTTTGAGAAGGCTCTCGCCAGAAAACTCAGCGGGGTGATTGCCGGCAACGCCGACGCGGCACAGGTGCTTCAGCAGAAGGGGTTCCGCATCCCGGTAGGCATCATCCCGCAATACGGTGTGGATACGGAGCTCTTCACGCCGGGCGACATGCCCGCATCGCCGCCGTTCCGCATCGGCTATCTGGGGCGGCTGGTGCCCGCAAAGGGGATAGATGTGTTGCTGGAGAGCCTGAAAAGTCTGCCCAGTGACTGCGAGGTGTGGATTGCCGGGGAGGGCGACGAATCGCCCTGGCGAGAGCGAGCAGAACAGTTGGGCGTAGCGCAACGGGTGCACTGGTTGGGCGCGATCCCCTCTACGCATGTTGCCGGGTTTCTGCGCCAATTGCATGTGTTGGTACTGCCATCGCGTACCACGCCGCGCTGGAAGGAACAGTTCGGCAGGGTGCTGGTGGAAGCGATGGCGTGTGGAGTGCCCGTCATCGGATCCGATAGCGGCGAGATACCGCGTGTCATCGGCGAAGGGGGGCTGATCTTTCGAGAAGGGGATGCACACCATCTGGCGCAACAGATCCGTGTGCTCTCGGAGCAGACGGAGTTGCGGCTGGAGCTTTCTCAAGCAGCGAGGGAGCGCGCCGTACGGCAGTTCAGCATGAAAAAAGTGGCTGCGGAGTACGTGGCATTCTGGGAATCGGTGATGAAAAAGAGCCACGCGCGAGGATGTCCGGAAATTGGTAGGCAAAGTGATATCCCGGCGCTATGAACAACTGCACAACCATTCTCCAAAACCCTCTCGCGGTCGTTGACAAAAGTTGCACACAGGGTGTATAATGCAAGTAAGCCTGTGGAACAGGCAATGGACGAAGGAGGTTACCCACAATGTCTTGCAAAGTATGCTTTTCTACCCCCCCCCCCTTATCGCCT
>JBMFOT010000026.1:0-43789 GCA_049969495.1 Armatimonadota bacterium | reverse complement strand
GGGGAGCGGTCGTCCCCAGATTCAACGAGATGGACGCCAACTTGGAAGATAGATACGTCGTTTATTATGCGCCTACTCCATTCATGGGTTTAGGGGATGCGGCGGCAGTGTTTGACTGGAAAGGGGAATTTGCACCGGGATCACGCCGATATCAAGAAAGCTGGCGTGGTCGCATCTACCTCTTTGGTTTGAACATACTCGCAGCCCACGAAAACGCTCCCGCAGCCACCAAGAAACCAGGCTACGGTTTGATTGCCTCTGGTATCGACTGGCTGGCGACTGTGGTGACGCACGAATTAGCTCATCGTGACTTGTGGCTCGCTTCATGGGGAGGTTTCTCGGCAGAGCACATCGAGTGGTTTGGGGAATGGCGCCCCTTTAACAAGAGAGCAAGGTTTTGGGATCCTGACAAGCAAGAGTGGGTGTACTACGACGAGGACGGAGATGGCGTTCCTAGCGATTTCGAACGCGCACATCGTTCCCTCGGTTTTCATCATCAAGATCCCTGTGCAATAGAGCGATGGTGGTTGTACGGTAGGGAATCCCCAGGTCCGGAAGTCTGTACAACTAACGACACAGAGATGTTTGCACAGCTGTATGGAGAATGGAATGGTTACACTATCGGCAGCCTAGATGGTCAGGACTGGTCGGAGAACGGCCGTCAGGATTATTAGATCACATACATTATGCACACGAGGAGGGACTGAAGGTGAAGACGTTTTGGACATGGATACCTGTGGTCGCACTGATGTGCGCAGATATGCACGCGTCACAATCTCCCCTCAAGGCGCGGGATAAGCTGGCGTTGCCAGCCTTCATCCTGCGCCCGACCCCGAAGCAGTGGATACAGATATACCACCTTTCGGAAAATAACCCTTCTGCGCTACTACTATATCTGGACGATCATTTCCTGGCGCGAGAAGTGCCGGGCGATGACAGCGAGGCCGAGCAATTTCGTGCGTTAATACGCTGGTACGTTTTACAACGCATCGGTGACGTAGCCCCTCCCGGCTGGATACCCCGTTTGGAGGAATACTTCTCAGAGTACGAAGAACAAGCTGCACAAGCTCCACAATACAAACGGCAGATTTTCGAGGGCAGAGCAGATGACGTCCGCCTGACTATCGAGCGCATTCGCCTCCGCTCTAAAGGCAGGGATGATTATGTACGTGCGATGATAGAGTGGGTGCAATCGCCCGAACCGCCGCTGATGATGCCCTGGCGGGAGAAGGAGTTCCTGTGGCGACGCATGTGGTATGGGGCGCGTGCCTTAGGTATCTTGAAAGCACGCGAGGGAGTACCGGCGTTAGCGGAGCGATGTACACAGGGGATCGCCAGTTTTATCGGTATAGACGGCTTCTACGCACGTGCTCTGGCTCGCATCGGTGACCAGCGCAGTTTGAAAGCACTACGCGAGTACCTTGCGCGGTCTGTCCCATGGCCCCCTAACATTTGTACTATCGTGCCTCTGGAGCCCGGCGAGCCCGACCCGGTCTGGGCATACTGGCAGACGCGTACGGAAGGCATGAGCCTGGAGCAGGCGATATGGGAGGTTATTCGCACGTGCGAGAGAGAGGTGAAAGTCTTCCGGCATGACCCCCCGATCACTCTGCCATGGGGAAGTCGGGCTTCCGAGTCTCGTTTTGTCACAAAACTATACTACGATGAGATACTGGAATACATTGGCAAGCCTGTGGTTCCCATTCTCATCAAGGTGTTAGAGGATGCGAATAGTTCTGTAGAGGCAATCAGCCTGGCATTAAAGATTTTGCCCAAGTTGCAGGCGGTAGAAGCGATACAAACGATACGGAAATGGCTGCATGGTCCCTTCAGGAACGATGCGGCATACGCTCTGGGGAGGCTAAGGGCCAGGGAAGCGGTCGATGATTTGATAGCCGCGCTTCAGCGGGACAGCAGCCGCTCGTTTAAGATGAGCGCGGTTGAGGCGCTGGGAGAGATAGGTGACCCCCGCGCTGAGCCCCTTCTAGTCTCAATGGCAACGGAGGACGCCGATGAAAACGTCCGCTTTGTTGCGGTTAACGTTCTGGCTAAGGTAGGTTCGTCTGCCACGATCCCTGTGCTGGAACAAAGACTCCAGAGCGAGCCAGTAGATGCGGTTAAAGCTCGGATCCGAGTCACACTGGAGGCACTGCGGCAAAGGGCACGGTGACGTGAAGGGTGCCAGCGTGTGGTCAGGGCAGCGGTAGAGGCACTTGGCAAAATCGGCGACCCAGTGGCTTTGCCCGACCTGCTGGAACTGGCACAGAACAGCGACTTTTACCTCCAGATGGCGGCGATTGATGCTCTGGGCAACATGGGGGACAGTCGTGCAGAGCCGGTATTATTGAAACTGCTGAGCGAGCACCCGAACGCCAACATCCGGTATGGGGCGGCAGAGGCGCTGATAAAGGTGGGCACGCCGGCGGCGATACCGGTGCTGGAGGGGCGGTTACAGGCGGAGCCTTCGCACAGCGTTCAGGGTCGCATCGGCTGGGCGTTGCAGATATTGCGCCAGAAGGCGAGGTAACGTAAAGCGAAACCCCCCTCCCGAAGATTTCGGGAGGGGGCGCGGATTACAGCGGCTCTCCGCCCTGCTCTGCGTTCTCCTTTGTGTAGATGCGCGTGCCCAGCGTGATGTTCTTGGGGACCTGCTCGCCCTGGAGTATCTTCAGCGCGGTCTCTATCGCCTCTTTGCCGCCGGTGGGATACTCGAAGGTGGCGGTGAGGATGCCCTCCCTCACATAGCGCACCCCCTCGTGCGGCAGGGCGTCGATGCCGATGAACTTGATGCTCTTTTCGCGCCCTTTGCCCTCTTGCCGCGCGGCGAGGTACGCCCCGTGTGCGCTCGGGTCGTTATGCGCATACACCGCGTCGATCTGCGGGAAGCGGGCTAACGCGGACTGCATTTCGCGCTGAGCAATCGGTTCCAGCCACTGGCAGTCGGCGTCGAAGATAATTTCAATCTGCGAGCCGGCGATGCCCTCCATAAAGCCCTTATGCCGTTCCTGCCCGGGGGTGGAGGTCATCAGTCCCTTCAACTCCACCACCTTGCCCTTGCCGCCCAGCAGCTTCACCAGGTACTTGCCCGCCTCGCGCCCGATTTTCACATTATCCGCGCCGATGAAGCAGGTGTACTGGTCGCCCTCCACCTTGCGGTCCAGCACGATGACGGGGATGCCCTTCTGGTATGCCTCTGCCACCGGCTTGGTGAGCGGGCGCGCCTCCTTCGGGCTGATGATGAGGAGGTCCACGCCCATCTGAATGAACTCGCGCACCTGCGCTTGCTGCACCTCCGTCTTGTTCTGGGCGTCCTTGAAGATGACCTCGATCTCGTTGGCGTGTTGTTTGGCGGCTTCCTCGATGTCTTTGTTCATCTGCACGCGCCACGGCTCGCCCAGATTGCACTGCGACATGCCGATTGTCCACTTCTTTTTGCCCGGCGTTTCCGTCGCTTGACCCGTCTGCTGCTCCTTCTTGCCACATCCCGCGCAGACCACCAGCACGGCAAACGCCAGAGCGAGTGCGATTCGTTTCATGACGACCTCCCTCTCTTTTGCTGAATCAGTACGGCGATGGTGATGATGATGCCCTGAATGACCATGCGCGGCGCCAGCTCCACCGCGTTCAGGCTGAGGATTTTATTGATGTACGCCATGATGAGCACGCCGATGAGGGTGAACATCATGCCTCCGCGTCCGCCCATCAAGCTGGTACCGCCGATGACCACTGCAGCGATGGCATCCAGCTCGTAGGTCATGCCCGCCTCGGTGTCACCCAAATCTTGCCGACAGGCGTTGAGCACCCCTGCCATCGCGGCGAACATGCTGCACAGCGCGTAAGTGAGCACCTTCACCGCGCCCACCCGGATACCGCTGAGCCGTGCCGCCTCCTCGTTGCCCCCGATGGCGTAGAGCCACCTGCCGTACGGGGTGTAGCGCACCAGCGCCGCTATGACCAGAATGCATACTAAAAAAATCAGCGTGGAGGGCTGGAAGCCGATGCCCGGCAGTGCGGAGGTCATCCACAGGAAGAAGGGGGGAGTTCCCTCCTGCATGACATACCAGGGTTGACCGCCCGGCTGTACCTTGATGCCCCCCGCAACCAGCTTCGCCGCCCCGCGCGCGGCGGTCATCATCGCCAGTGTCGCCACAAACGGCTGCATCTTAAAGCGGGCGATGAGACCGCCGTTGACCAGTCCACAAGCCAGTCCTGTCACCAACACCGCGCCGATCGCAGGCGCAACCCCCCAGCCGTAACCGATAGTGAGCAGGGAAAAGAGCACCGCGCTCAGCCCCAGCACCGAACCGACCGACAGGTCAATCCCGCCGGTCAGGATAACCAGCGTCATGCCTGTCGCCAGCAAGCCGTACTCGGAGTACTCATACAGGATGGCGAGCTGCGTTTGCCACGACAGGAATATGGGCAGTCCTGTGTCCAACGCGCGCGGGCTGAAGAGGACACCCAGCGCGAAAACCGCCACGAACGCGATGACGCCGCGATAGTTGTTAAGACTCTCCAGAAAGCGGTGTAATCTGCTGCTATCCATTCGCCAGGTCGTTTCTCCTGATGCTTTCCCGTGGGCTCTCAAAACTCGGTTCGGGAAAACAGCGGGTTTCTCCTGCAAGAGCCGGGTGGGGAAAAAGCCTGCACATTTCATGCAGGTGGTTGAGAAACAGAGAGTGTGCTGCAACAGGATAAATCGGGTGAGGATGCCGAATTAACAGAGCGAAAAGGAGGTCATGCGACGATGAAACGGATAGGATTGTTGTTTGTCGTTGTTGCGGTGCTGGGCATAGCGGCTTCTGCCCAACTGAAGGTAGAGGGCACATGGCGGCTCCGCATCGAAGACTGGCAGTGGTTTAATGTGCCGGGCTTTGACACCGATTACACGTATGCCCACTCGCTACTACGCCTTGCGTTGACGGGCGAAAAGGGGACTGCCCGCTGGACGGCGGAACTGGCGCAGGCGAGCCTGTTCGACGTGCCCGATGCGGTGGCTCCTGCTCCTGCAGGACAGCTGGGTTTCGGCGGCACGCTCAGAGCGGTCAACGGCGATAACAAGGCGAGTCTGTTCGTGAAGCAGCTGAGCGTGGAGTGGACGCAAGATTGGGGCAGGCTGAAGGTCGGACGGATGGAGTTTGCCGATGGGCGCGAGGTGTCGGTAAAGGACGTGGGTCTCGGTTGGCTACAGGCTAACCGTTTGAGCGACCGGATGATCGGTCCCTTTGGCTTCTCACCCATCACACGCTCCTTCGACGGCGCGTTACTGCAGTTGGGCGACAACACCGCGCGATGGGTGCTCTTTGCGGCATATCCTACACAGGGCGCGTTTGACCTGAACGGCAACCCCACTCTGACCAATGTCAATCAGCTGTATGTAGCGTACGCCCGTGCTCTGGAGAAGGAGAGCACCGGCTACACGTGGCGATTGTTCTGGGGCTGGTACCGTGATAACCGCAACGTGCTGAAGGTGGACAACCGTCCCCTCGCGGCACGGCAGGCAGACCGTGAGGACATCCGTGTTTGGACGCTGGGAGGACACTGGACGCAGGTGTGGAAGAGCGCAGCGGGACGAGCGGACATGTTGTTGTGGGGTGCGCTGCAGGGAGGAGAATGGGGTCAGCTTCGCCAATCGGCGTACGCGCTGGCGCTGGAAGCGGGCTTTCAGTTTCCCACTTTGTGGAAGCCCTGGGTGCGTGCGGGCTACTACCTCGGCTCCGGCGACGATAACAGCGCCGATGACACGCACGGTACGTTCGTTGCGGGGATGAACACGCCGCGCCTCTACGCGATGACGCCTTTCTACAACACGATGAACCTCGATGACGCCTTCGTGCAGGTGATGTTCACACCGCATCCGCGCTGGTCGGCGCGGGTAGACTACCATCGCCTGCGGTTGAGCCAGGCGGCAGACCTGTGGTACGCGGGTGGAGGTCCCTTCGACAACGCCAGCTACGGGGTTGCCGGGCGTCCGTCAGGTGGCAATCGAGACCTGGCGCACCTGTTCGATATCTCGCTGAGCTACCGCGCCAGCAGCAACCTGCAGATTTCGCTGTACAAAAGCTGGATACAGGGAGGCAGTGTCATCCGCTCGGTGTACCCGGCAGGCGAGGACGGTAGCTTGTTCTTCATCGAGGCGAACTACCGGTTCTGAGGGTTACCCATCCATAATCGCCTTGACGATATCCGTTATCCGTCGGGAGGCGCCCTGTTGCTCCATCACAAGCGCTTTGGCTCGGCGAGCGACTTCGGCACGCAGGCGTTCATCTCCCAGCAGGCGGGATACATGCTGCACCAGCTCGCCGACGCCATTGGCCGTCCATGCTACCCCTGCCTGTCGTGCCAGTGCGGCCACATCGCGGAAGTTGTGCATGTAGGGTCCATGCACCACCGGCTTACCGTGCGCCAGCGGCTGCAGTAGATTCTGTCCACCTAAAGGCACAAAACTTCCACCGATTATGGCCACATCGCTCACCGCGTACACCTTTCCCAGCTCGCCAAAGGTGTCCAGCACGATTTGCTGCTGACAGGTGTCGGGGGTTCCCTGCGTACGGAGCCAGGGCTGAAAGCCCTCCTTCTTCAGCGCGTTGCTAACCGCTTCTGCCCGCTCCACGTGGCGTGGCGCCCACACAATGCACAGGTTGGGGAAACGCTCGCGCAGCAAGCGGTAGGCGGTGGCGATGAGTTTCTCCTCTTCGGGAGCGCGACTACTGCCGATGACCAGCACCGGTGCATCTTGAGGAAGCCCCAGCTCCCTGCGCAATGAATCGGCATCCACCTCCTGCGCCCCAACCGCCGCCTGATCGAACTTGGTGTTGCCTACTACGTGTACGCGGTCGGGGGGTGCGCCGATGGCGCAGAACCGCTTCGCGTCCTCTTCCGATTGCGCACATATCGCGTCCACACAGCGCAAAACCTGTGCGAAGAACCACCGGAACCGGCGGTAAGTGGGCAGGCTTCGGTCGGAGAGGCGTCCATTGGCAATGAGCGTCCGTATCCCCCGGTGGTATGCCGTCATGAGCAGGTTGGGCCACAGCTCGGTTTCCATCACGATAAGCGCATCCGGGCGGACCCGTTGCAGAGCGCGTCCTACCGCGAAAGGCAGATCTACCGGCAGATAGCCTACCGCATCGACCAGCTTGCCCAGGTGTTGGCGGGCGGTGGCGTTGCCGGTGGGCGTGAGGGTGGTCAGCAGCAGGTGGTGTTCGGGAAACTGCTCGCGCAACGCCTGCAGGAGGGGCAGGGCAGCAATCACCTCGCCCACAGACACCGCATGAACCCATATCGTCTTGCGTCCCTGCGGAGACAGGGGTAGCCCTCCCAACCGGTGGCTCCATCCCTCGCGTGACTTACCGCGCACCACAATACGCCACAACAGGTATATCAGCCATAGAGGGGATGTCAGGATAAGGAAGAGATTGTATACTACGCTGAACATGGCTTACACTCGCTTTGCCCGCACCATCTGTTCCGCCAGCTCCTCCAGCCTGTTAATCGCCTGCTCCACCCTCTGGCGCAGTTGCTCAAACTGTTGCTCGCTGAGGTCTTCAGGCACATCGATGGGTTCGCCAAAGATGAACACGCCGCGCGCGAAGGGCAGGGGTATCATGTAGCGGTCCCACGTTGGTAGCAGTTTGCGCGGGTAGGCAGCGACACCCGCCGGAATGATGGGGCACTTTGCCTTTTGAGCAATAAAAAGCGCGCCGGGTTGCACCTGCCGATTCGGTCCGCGCGGGCCATCGGGGGTGAACGCCAGGATGCCTCCTTCCGCCACACGCCGAGCCGCTTCCAGCGCAGCGCGGATACCGCCGCGTCCGGTAGAACCGCGGATGATGCGAAAGCCGAACCGCCGGAAAATGTGGTTCTGTATCTCGCCGTCGCGCGAGAGGGAGATAATCGCCCAGAACCCCCTGCCTTTAAACACATTGGCAGGGATGAAACTGCGCCCGTGCCACGTAACCAGCACCGCTCCTTTGCCTTCTTTCGCCCGCTCCAGAACTTGCTCGAAGTTGAGCACCTTCAGGCGCAGGCTCGCCCCGATCGCCCGAGCGATGCTCCAGACAATGAAGCCCAGCACGCGCGGACGCAACCGCTGCCACCAGCCCGGTTTTTCCCCGTCCTTACTCACCTTGTGTCACCATCTCCCGTGCCAGCTGTTCACCCATCTGCTTGCGGAACAGCCGGGCGTACACCCCGTTCTGCGCCATCAGTTGCTGATGGGTACCCTGTTCCACAATGCGTCCATGCTCCAGCACCAGTATCTGGTCGGCATTGACCACCGTGCTCAGTCGGTGCGCGATGACCAGTGTGGTGCGCCCCTGCATCAGCTCCTCCAGCGCTTGCTGCACCAGCGCTTCGGAGGCAGTGTCCAGTGAGGAAGTGGCTTCGTCCAGAATCAGGATACGCGGGTTCTTCAGAATCGCCCGGGCGATGGCGATACGCTGCCGTTCTCCACCGGACAGGCGCACGCCACGCTCGCCGACCAGGGTCTCATAGCCCTTTTCCAGCCGTTGGATGAACTCGTGTGCGTGAGCTGCCTTCGCCGCCTCAATCACCTGCTCATCGGTGGCATCGGGTACGGCGTAGGCGATGTTATCGCGGATGGTGCCTGCGAACAAGAGCGTCTCCTGTGGCACGATGCCAATCTGCTTGCGCAGGGAGGCTATCTGCACCGTGCGGATATCGATGCCATCGATAAGCACTCGCCCCGAGGTGGGGTCATAGAAGCGGGGGATCAGGTCGGCGAGGGTGCTTTTGCCCGCTCCACTATGACCGACTACAGCCACTACCGTGCCGGGGTGCATCTCGAAGGAGATATTGTCCAGCACCAGCCGTCCCCCACGATGGTAGGCGAAGCTCACATTCTCGAACCGCACATGCCCGACGATAGAGGGCATTGGAGGTGCACCGGGCGGTTCCTGTACTTCGGGGTGAACGTCCAACACCTCGCGATACACGCGCTCCGCTGCCGCCAGCACCTGCTGGCGGGTAACGTTGATGCTGCCCAACGTCTGCATGCTCTGCGCCACCAGGTTTAGCGTCAGCAGGAAGCTGCTTAATCCCCCGAAGTCCAACTCGCCCCGCACAATCTGGTGTCCACCGTACCACAGCACAAAGGCGATCCCGCCTGCGCCGATGAGCTCAATCAGGGGGCGTAGCGCCGCGCTGGTGCGCACGCCGTCCATCATGGCGCGATAGGACAGGTAGTTGCGTTCTTTGAACCGTTTGATTTCCATCGGTTCGGTGGCGAAGGCTTTGATGGTGCGCACTCCGGCGATGGTTTCCTGAAGGGCGGTGGTCACATCCTCCAGGCGCAGTTGTGTCTGCTGACCGATTTGCCTCATGCGCTTGCCGATGGCGCGGATGATGAGAGCCATTAGCGGAACACCTACCACCGCGATCAGCGAGAGCTTCCAGGAGATAACGAACAGCCACACCAGTCCCCCCACCAGCCCGATAGGCGCGGCGACCATATCTTTCAGCAGCGTGCCTCCGCTGGAAATGGCGCTGATGTCATTGGTAAGTACCGAAATCAGCGCACCCGTGCGGCGATGGGTGAAGTACGAAAGCGACAGGCTTTGCAGGTGCTCGTAAACCTTCTCGCGCAAGCGCATCGTGAAGCGGTTGATAGCCAGCGAGAGGTAATAGGTCTGCCCGTAGGTGAAAACGAACTTGATGAGGAACGCGCCGATGACAATGAGGCTCACGCGGTTGAGCAGGCTCACATCGTGGTAATGCTGGGCGGCGTTCACCACGTCACGGGTCAGCGCGAAGATACGCAGGGTGATAGCTTGTGCTCCCGCTGCACAAATCAAGCCGAGAACGATATATTTCAGGTGCGGCTTGAGGTCTCGCCACAAGCGTCTTTGCAGTTGTCTGTCATCTCGTGTTGGCATGGTGAACGTCCAGGCACTCCAGGAGCAGGTGCGCAGCGCGTTCGGTCGCACCCGGTTCTCCCAGTAACGATTTTACCTCTTGCAGTGCCTCTCGTTGTAGCTGGTGTGCTTCGGTGCCGGGTAGAAGTGTCAACGAGTAAGCAACGATGTTCTGCGGCGTTGCGGAATGCTGCAGCAGTTCGGGACAGATGTTTCGCTCCGCAATCAGGTTCGGCAAGCCGATGAAGGTGAGGTTCAGCGAGCGTTTGCGGATGTGGTATTCTATCTCCATCAGCCATGAGGCGCGGTACAGGATAATCATCGGTGTGCCCAGTATCGCCGCCTCCAGCGTCGCTGTGCCCGAGCAGCACCACAGTAAATGGCTATATGCCATCACATCGTACGTCATCTCTCTGGCAATCCGCCACCGGACGGCAGAACCGGCAAAGGCACGCCGAACTTCCTCCTCCTGCACCGACGGTGCTACAGCCAGCACGAATTGCGCCCCCGGTTCCAAATCGGAGAGCAGCTCCGCCGCTTTACGCATAGTGGGCAACAGAGCGCGCACCTCCTGTCTGCGACTGCCCGGCAATAGTCCGATGCGTAAATGCTCCGGGTTCAGATTCAACCTCTCGCAGAACTCCTCTTCGCTCAGCGAGGGGTGCACCCTGTCCAGCAGGGGATGTCCTACAAAGTACGCGTTCGCGCCAGCCTGACGCAGCAGCTCGGCGGACCAGGGGAACGGCGTGACGATACAGTCGGTGCAGGAGGGAAGGTCATTGCGCCGGGGCAAGTACCTGCGCCATGAGCCGGGCGGAAAGTAGTAAAACACCTTGATACCTCTCTGCTTTGCCCACTTCGCCAGCGGCACGTTGAACGCTCCGAAATCCACCAGCACCAGCAGGTCGGGAGGTTGCTGTGCCAAACGCCGCTTCAGGTTCTGTTGTGCCAGCCAGAGTGCGGGGGCGAGGCGCAACGCCTCTACCACGCCCACCGCTCCCCAGCGACTACTGTCATATAGCAGTTGTACCCCCCCTTCTGCCATGCGTCGTCCACCGACTCCCCACAGGCGCGCTGCGGGCAACCGCTTGCGCACCGCCTGCATGAGCGCGGCACAACTGGCATCGCCGCTTGCTTCACCTGCGACACACACAATGGTAACCGATGTGCTCACCGCATACCGCGAGGGTCGTTAGCGCGCCCTCCGAAGCCCTTGCGAATACTGCGCAGGAAGTCCAGCAGGTAGTCTCGCTCCGGGCTGGGTTCCACCTCTTCTTCTATGGCTTCGATCGCCTGCGACATATTGAGCTTCGAGCGGTAAAGCAGTTTATACGCCTGGCGCAGTCCCGCTCGCACTGCGGGAGGAATGCCGTGTCGTCGCAGACCGATTGTGTTCAGGTCCAGCACCTCCGCCGGGCGTCCGTCCACCATCATAAAGGGAGGCACATCCTGTACCACTTTGGACATCCCTCCCAGCATCGCCAGTTTGCCGATACGGGTGTATTGATGTACGCCTACCATTCCGCCGAAGACCACGTGGTCCTCGACGATGACATGCCCGCTGATGCCCGCTTGATTGGCGATGATGATGCCGTTGCCCAGCTTGCAGTTGTGCCCGATATGCACGTATCCCATAATCATGTTGTCGTTGCCGATGACAGTGGATTCCTCTTCTCCGGTAGCGCGGTGGATGGTAACGAACTCGCGGATAATATTACGGTCGCCGATGCGCAGGTAGCTGCGCTCCCCTTTGAACTTGGTATCCTGCGGAGGTCCTCCCAGGATTGCGCTGTGAAAGATGTGGCAGTAGGAGCCGATGGTTGTCCACTTCTCCACCACCACATGCGATTCGAGGATGGTTCCCTCTCCGATGTACACGTAGGCGCCAACAATACTGTAGGGGCCTATCTCCACGTCCGGAGCCAGCTCTGCCGTTGGGTGGATAATCGCGGTCGGATGAATCTTCGAATGCGCCATAGTTTGTATGCCCATCACTGAGAATTCCCTTCGTCTACGGTAGAGTTTGCCATCTGCTCCTGCGCGCGGCTGCCGTTCTTCTTGGGGTCCACCAGCGCGAAAATCATCTCCGCTTCCGCCACCACCTGACCGTTTACGCGCCCGACCACGCGCACTTTGCCGGTGCTGCCGCGAAAGCGTAACACCTCTACCTCGGTGATGAGCGTATCGCCCGGCACCACCGGCTTGCGGAAGCGTACCTTGTCAATGCCGCCGATATAAGCCAGTTTATGGCGATGTTCCGGCAGGGAGAGCATCAGCACGCCTCCAACCTGCGCCATCGCCTCTACCACCAACACCCCGGGCATGATGGCTTGCCCCGGAAAATGCCCGTTGAAGAACTCCTCGTTGATGGTGACGTTTTTCAGCCCTACTGCCCGCTTACCGGGCTCCAGTTCCAGAATACGGTCCACCAGCAGCAACGGATAGCGGTGTGGCAGTATCTCACGAACTGCTTCCACATCCAGTGCGCCATTTGGTCCTATCATCTTTCACTCCCCCTGTATCGTCTGTTTTAATGCCAGCGCGAAGGCGGTATTCAGGGTGTGGCTTGGCTTCACCGCTACAAATAACGCCTCCACCTGCGCACCCACTAGCGCCAGGTCACCGATAAAATCCAGCACCTTATGCCGAAGCACTTCGTCCGAGAAGCGGAGGGGCGCGCTGTAGCGGTCAGGGAAAATGAGTAGGGCGTTATCCAGATTACCCCCCAGCGCTTTGCCGCGCGCTAGTAATGCTTCCACCTCCTCCCAGAAGCCGAAGGTGCGGGCAGGTGCTATCTCCTCCAGATAGTCTATTTTATCCAAATGGAACCATGCTACCTGCGTGCCCACCAGCGGATGGTCATAGTGCACCGTGCTGATCAACAGCCTCTCGGGATGCGGCATTGCCCATATTCCGCGGTCGCCAGCCATCACCGATACCAGGCGGGTGAGGCGAACGCGCTGGCGCTCCGCACGCTGCTCGCGCAGCCCCACCCGCTGAAAACACTCTACCCAGGGCTTGGCGCTGCCGTCCAAAACTGGTATCTCTTCACCCTGCACCTCGATACGCGCATTGTCTACCCCGGCACCTACCAGCGCAGAGAGCAGATGCTCTACCGTCATCACGCGCACACCGTCCACGCCGAGGGTGGTACATCTGTCGGTGGAAACCACGTACTCCGCCAGCGCAGGGATATAGCGTCCCTGCACGTCAAAGGTGATCCCCGTGTTCTCACCCGCCGGATGAATCGTTACCCGGCTCTGCTTGCCGGTGTGCACGCCAACGCCTTCGATGCTCACCGCCTCCCTCAGCGTACACTGTTTATTCATCCTTTTCCTCCGTCGTTAGCCCTAGTTTCCTCTCTAGCTCCTTCACCCGATCGAACAGTTCAGGCAGGCGGCTGGTATAAGCTATGAGGCGCAGTTGTTTGCTGTGTTCGCGGGCGGGAGTGCCGAAGTAGCGCTGTCCACCACGCAGATTGCCCACCACCCCGGATTGCGCGGCAACAACGGCGCCGTCGCCGATGGTGATGTGGTCTGCCACGCCCACCTGTCCTGCTAATACCACGTGGTGACCCAGCCGAGAGCTGCCCGCAATGCCCACCTGCGCGACCAGCAGGCAATTCTCCCCAATCTGCACATTATGCCCGATGTGTACCAGATTGTCAATCTTGGTCCCTGAGCCGATACGGGTCACGCCTGTTTTCGCACGGTCAACGCACACGCTCGCGCCAATCTCCACATCGTCGCCAATCTCCACCGTACCGATGTGTGGCACTTTGCGGTGTACACCGTCCACTGTGACGTAACCAAAACCGTCTGCGCCGATGACCGAACCCGAATGCACAATCACCCTGTTGCCCAGTCTAACACCGTGCATTAACGTCACGTTCGGGTACAGTATACACTGCTCGCCTATTTGCACATCTCGCCCGATATAGCACAGCGGATACAACACGCTGCCACGTCCAATCCGTGCGCCCGCTTCGATAACACATCCTGCACCGATAGCCACATCCTCCCCAATATCGGCGTCTGGAGAGGTGACCGCGTTCAGGTCAATGCCTTCGGGGTGGTGAGGCTGGGGGGCGAACAGTTCCAGCGCTTTCAGGAACGCTTGCCTGGGCGATTCGACGCGCAGGACAGGTTTGGCGATGGGTGGAGCATCCTGCCATACGATAACCGCCGCAGCCGGACACCGTTCCGCCATGCGCAGGTAGCGCGGCGATTCGGCAAAAACCACATCCCCCTCTTGTGCGAACTCTATCGAGGATACCCCCGTGACTGGGGTATTTGTATCACCTTCCACCTGTGCGTTCAGCTCCTGCGCCAGTGCCTGTAAGGTAATCTTCATGGGATGTTCCCTCGCATCTCCCGGGCGATTTGGGGGGTAACATCGGGCACGCCTGCGCGCGCCTGCCAGACAGGTACCCAGCCGTGACGACGGCATATCGCTTCCGCCCACCGCTTGACATCTTGTTCTATCAGGGAGCGAATATCTTGCTGAGGTACTGCAGGTGGGGGAGGCGGTTGCCCCCCGCCGGTGACTTTATTCGGCACGCTAAAGGTAGTGCGCGGGAAAATAACGGGATCGCCCATGTCGGCGAAGGCGCGTACCTGCACGCTGGCGCGGAGCTGTTCCGCCTGCAGGCGCTTTGCGCTCTTCTCTCGCAGTTGCTCACGCTTGTGTTCATAGTCCTGCTCGATGGCTTCTGCACGCTCGCGGATATGGCGGATGGATTCCTCCTCGATGCGCGTCAGCTTGCGCCGGAGTGCTTCGGAGAGATGCTGTTGCTCCGCTTCCACCTCTTGCAGGCGAGTGTTCAGCGCCTCACGCTGGTCAGGGCGGATGCGCACTAGTCGTTGCAAAATGCGTCGCTTGATTTCGGCATCAGCCTGCGGTAGCCGGTGCTGGCGCAGCACCGCTTCCACCTCTTGCTCCGCCTGGCGAAGCACTTCCTGTCGTGCCAGCTCCGTTTGCGCTTTCTGCTCTGTTGCCAGCTGTGCTAACTCCTCTTGCAACAGGCGCGCTTCCATCTGTTGCAGACGAGCAGTCAATGCCTGTTGTTGCTGGGCAGATGTCTGTATCACCCGCTGTCGCCTGCGCTCCGATTCGGCAGTTTGCATCGGCTGAAGAGTGACGCCTTGTAAGGAGAGCTCTTTCGGGAACGCTTCATCCCCGACGGTGCGTGTCGGCTGGGGAGTGCGCCCGGATGTCTGTGCATCCCATAGAGGATGGTATACCAGCAATGCCTGCCAGTATACGGTGACCGTCCTCTGGGGCGGTTTCCGGGCGCAACCGCTCAGGCATCCCCCAGCCGTTAGCAATGCCAGAAGCAGGGGTGCCAAACGCCTACTTCTTGTTAAGCCGCTTGATAACATCGCTGGTGATGTCGTTGGAGGCGTAGAGCACCTGCGTGCTATCGAACACCACTGCCAGCTTCTTTTCCTGCGCAATCGCCGCCACCGCCTTGCGAATGTCTTGCAGCATCTGGTTAATCATCTCATCGCGTCGTGTGCTCAGCTGCTGCTCGAACTGGTCCTGCATTCGCATCAAGGCTTCTTTGTTACGGTTCTCGATGGCGGTGAGCTGGTTGATACGCTGCACTTCCTGTTCAGAAGGCGGATTCTTCTGGCGCAGCTGGGACAGCTCCTGGTTGAGCTGTTGCGATTTCTGCTCAATCTGCTGCATCCGTTGCTTCTGCTGGTCAGTAGGGTTCGTAATGCTCGCCAGATTCTCGTACTCGGTGATTTCTGCCTCTTCGAGCAGCAGGTTGTTTGCCCGCCATTGTAGTTTGGCGTGCATCTGGTCGCGCATCTGTTGCAGCTGGCTTTCTAGTGTTTTGCGCTGTTCGTATTCGTCCACGACGCGCTTCAGGTCTACCATGCCGAATCCATCGGCACCGCGCCCCTGTGCCCAGGCGCCTGCGGTCAGGCTGATGATTCCTGCTATCGCTACCAGCAGGGTGAACGTTCGTTTCATCGGGTATTCCTCCTCGTGTTTCTCACTCATGATACCTCAGAATATATTACCGATGCTGAAATGGGTGCGCGCTCCCTCACTGCCGAAGCCGTAGTCCAGTCGCAGTGGCCCGATCGGTGTGCGCACCCGGATGCCGATGCCCGCGCCTATCTGCGGTTTGAAGCCAGAGTGCTGAGTGAAGTCGTTAATTGTGCCGTAGCGTCCGCCCCAGGCATCGCCGGCATCCACAAACAACACGCCCACTAGGTTCTGCGCCAGCGGGGCACGGTATTCCACACTAAGCAACGCCACGTTCTCCCCCCAGAAGCGGTCTTCGGGGTAGCCTCGCAGGCTCTCCGCGCCGCCTAGGAAGAACTGCTCGAAGAAGGGCAGTTTGCCAAACGCTTTGCCCGCATACAGCCGTACGGCAAAGACGTGCCGCTTGTCGGCAAGCGCACGCCTGCGTCCTTGCGGGGAGAAGTAACGCCTCAGGTCTATCGAGACCTTGTTGAAGTTTGCCTTCCCCACAAAACCACCCGAGATAGCCGTGCCGATGTCCTTCAAGTCTGCCAGAGCGGTCTCCACGGTGAAGGAGTCGAACCCGCCCGAGGCGGGGTCGAAGTCCACATCGCGCGTGTTATGCGTCAAGCGCAACGATAGAGAGCTCACCGTGCCGTCCTGCTTGATGAACACTTCGCTGGGCAGCACCGCCGGGTTGTTCGTCCGTACCGACTCGGTGCGCAAGCCGATGTAGGCTCGGGTTGTTTCCGATAGCGGGCGACTGAGGGTGACAATGCCACCGCGACGCCGTTCATCGTACCGGTCCTCGTCGCCGATGGTGCCCGGGTTGGAAGTAAACAGCCCTCTACTGAATCGGTAAAGGGTTTTGTCAAAGACGCTAAGGGACAGTGAGGTATTGCGCCTGTCCAGCCAGGGCTCGGCGAAGTTTATCTCGTAGTTATTGGCGTTGGCGGGACCTCCCCGTTCGAGACGCACCCCAAGCGTTTGCCCCATGCCGCGGAAGTTCGTCTCGTACATTTCGAGGAAGCCCACCAGTTGCTGGCGGTTGTTGTAGGCTGCACCGATGGAAAACAGTCCGGTGCGTCGCTCCACCACGTTCACGGTGACGATGACCTTGCTCAGGTCAGAGCCGATTTCCGCCTTATAGCTGATGTCTTCAAACAGTTCGGTGTTGTATACTCGCTGCAGGTCTTTCTGAATCTGTTCGAGGTTGTACAGCGCGCCCGGGCGAGTATAGCGCATTTCGCGAAGCACCACCTGCTTACGGGTCTTTCGCAGTCCGGTAACCTTCACCTCTTCCACAGTGACCTCTTTGAGAGGCAGGTTCAGGATGGTGGGGTCATCGCGGTCGGGACCGACGGTATCGGGGTCCACATTCACCAGGTAGCCTTTTTGCATGTAGAGTCGGGTAATCGCTTCGATGTCGGCGGCGAGGTCGTTATGGTTAAGCAACCTGCCCGGCTGTGTTCGCATCAGCTTCAGTATCTCGTCGGTGGGGAAGACGGTGTTGCCAGTGATACGCACCCGACTGATGCGCGGGTATTCCTGTACCTCGTAGATGATGCGAATGCCCTGCGGGGTGGTTTCCGTGCGCGGGATGACCTCACTGAAAAAGCCCATATCGCGCAGCGCAGCACGGTCTTTACTGAGCAGTGACTGGTCGAATTCCATACCCGGCTTCGCCGAGATTTTGGCCAGAATGGCTTCCTGTGGTACATTGACGTTGCCCCGGATTACCACCTCAGCGATACGTTGCGCATGGGCAGCAGCCGCGATGGCCCACAGGGCGATAGCGAACGTTATCCGTAATGCTCTCATGATTGAACCGACGTTTCCTCCTTCTATGCAACCGTTATCCTCTGTAGTAAGGCTCCAGTTTTCGGCGCAAGATCGCTCGTGCGCGCGAAATGCGTGTTTTCACCGTGTCCAGCGGCAAGCCGGTTACCTCCGCGATTTGCTCGTAGCTCATTCCCTCTAGGTCGCGCAGTATCGCGAAGGCGCGGTAGCGCGGGGGCAGAGAGTATACCGCCTGGCGTATCCGTTGAACCAGCTCCTCTTTCTCCAGCATCTGCAGCGCTGAGGGCGCGGGGTCTGGCAGCTGTGTGAACAGGCTCTCGCCATCTGTTTCCACCGGCTCGTCCAGCGAGCGGCTGATGAACTCCTGCTCACGCCGAAGCCGTCGCAAGTACGAGCGGTATTCGTTGATGGCAATCCGATATAGCCACGTATAGACGCTTGCCTCGCCGCGAAACCGCCCGAACGCCTCATACGCCTTGACGAACGTGTCCTGCGTCAGGTCTGCAGCAAGATGCGTATCCATCACAATATGGCAGAACAGGTTATAAATCCGAGCGTAATACGCATCGACCACTTCCGCGAACCGGCGACGGCGCTCTTCTTTGTCGTCATCTAATGCCATGGCTTTCCTGTAAATAGTCTCTGTGTTCTGCGTCGCCCTGGCTGCTGTAGTCTTTCATTCTAGAAGCGGAAACTTCCTTCTACGCCCCATAGATATTGCTGCTTCTCGTCCACCGAGAAGCTCAGCAGAAGGCGACGCGACAGTCGCGTCCACTCCGGTAACTCGTACAGTATCTTGACAATGTATCGGTCCTGCTGCGCGGATACCGTTCGCCAGTAACTCAGACTGAAACCGTCCCATAGCCGTTTCACCAAAGTCACCGTGACCGGTTCGTATCTGCCGTACTCGATACGAAACTCGCGCAGCTGCAGTGCCTCCTCGATGCCGCGCTCCAGCGGTGAAAAGAGCTGGGGTACGTAGGCGGAGGTAAACAGGTTCACCACCTCGCGCTGCAGCACCTGCTCCACGTTGCGCCCTGTCAGCAGCTCCTCCAGCGTGCCCACGCCGAGCGCGCGCGCGATCTGCTGGGTGGAGAGCTCCGGCGGGTCGGAGCGAAATTCGGTGTGCAATCCTTCTGGAGAGGTGATTGCGCCGCTGGCCAGCACGGTGATACCGTACCGACGAACACCGCCCGTTGGCGATGCCATGCTCAGGCTGGTGCTTGCCTGCACGTTCACGTTGACGCGGAACGGGTTGTCGCCCGGCACCGGGTAGTCCAGCGCGATGGTGCCCCCCGGCTCCAGACGGAAACGCGCGGTGGGGAAGTAGACGTAGCCCCGCTCCAGACCCAGTTGTCCGTGTACCACCGGCTCCTGTAACGTGCCGCTGAGCACAATGTCGCCAGATGCCTGCGTGGAAAGACGGGGGCTGTTCAGCCACATGCCCTCGCCAACGCGCAGCACCACGTTATCGAAGCGCGGGTTGACGGGTAGCGCACGAGGCTCCGCTTTCTGCTCGGGAAAGCTCGCCGGTAGAGTAAACGCTCCCCCGCTGGCGGTAATCATCCCTGCTACCTGCGGGCTTTCCGCGCTACCTGCGATTTTCAGTTCACCGTCCAGAAAGGTGCGTATCTGTTCGCCGTACTGCCCCGACAAGTTGCGTTCGTCCAGCCAGAACCGCTCCAGCTTCAGGCTGGCGTCGATGCGCTCCTGCTGCCCCCCGCCGAACCGCACGGTACCGGAGCCAACGATGCGCCCACCGCGCGGTGTGTCCCCAACCGCTGAAAACCCCACAAGGCGAACGGTGTCGCTGGACAACTGCACCACCGCATGGATGTCGCGCAGTCCGGTTGCCATCGGGGCGGCACGAAATCGATCGGCATCGACGCGCATCTCTCCGGAAAGATGGGGAGAGGCTCGCGTGCCTGTGATCGTTGCCCTGAGTGACCATTGCCCGGTCACCTCTGCCACCTTCGCAGCGGGCACATACGCCAGCAGGGCACTTAGCGGTTGGGGCGCCGCCTCTACGTGCAGAGCTAACGGCTCGCCATCGGGTACACCGAACGGCTCCCAGTGGAAGGGCAGGGTTCCCCAGATGCGCAGCTGCCCATCTCGCTGTGCCAGTGTGACATCCGATATGTCTATCTTTCCTTCTAAAAGTTGAACTTTACCGGTCAGCACTCGCTCGGCACGCACCCCTCCGAGTTGGGGTTCTTTCAGTGCAACCGTCAGAGTCAGGTTTGGAGAGTGGCTTTTGCCGGACGCTTCGACGGTTGCCATTTCCAGCCTGCCGCGCAGTTCGGTTGCCTGCGGAAGCCACCGCTGGAACCACGACAGGTCAAAGTTGTACGCTTCCGCGCTGAGGTTCATCTGCCCGTCGGCAGTGTATGTGCCGGAAGCTATCAGGCGATGCTCTCCATTCGCCAGCACCGCATTATGTAACCGCCATGTGCCGCCTGAATCTCTATACACCTGTGCTTGCAACGTACCCAGGGCGCGCCCGTCTATCTCAATAGCCTCGATGCGCGGAGACGCTTCCACGCTCAGGCTTTCGCTTTCTCCCCACAGCCGGAAGGGAACCGTCGCCGTGCCGGTGATGCGCCCCAGCTCGCGTAATACCTCGCCCAGCCGGGGTACTCTATCGTGTAGCCACGCGCTATCTAGCGCGCGCTGGCTCAGCTGTTCCAGCGAGGATATAGATAGCATCCCTTCCGCATCCACGGCGCGAGGTGCGTTCGCAAGCCGGAGGGAACGAAGTGCGACCTCCGCCTCCGGGCTGGCAAGGTACACATTGTGGGCGTTCAGCTCGTCTTTGCGCCATTCTATCTCGGCATAGCCTTTGCTCAGCTTCAGCACATCCCAGACGGCGCCTTCCGTGAGCAACTCCCCGCGAAATTGCGGCTCGTTTTCGGTGCCGGAGAGCACGCCGCGCACCGATGCCTCTCCGCTGATACCCTGAGGGGCATCCTCGGGCAACAAGGGGCGTATCTGAGCGAGGGGCAGTCGTTCGCCCTCTACGCGGAAGGATAGCCTGCCTTCGCCATCTCGCTCGCCTTCTACCTTCAACACACCGTCGCCCAGCCTGGCGGAGAGCGGAGCGACCTTTAGCGTACCGTCTTCGTAGCGAAGCGAGCCGGTGAGGTTGGTCAAACTCCAGTGCTGTATCTGTGCGGTGGGCACGCTCAGGGTCAGGTCAGCAGTGGGCGAGCGCAGGTTGCCCGCAACGTGGAAGAACACCCTTCCGATCGCCTCTATCGGAGGCGGGCTTTCACCGTCCGGTACCTCGCGCAGAGCGGCAAGAACCTCCTGCGCGTCGACGTTGTTTGCAACACCATCTACAGAGATTTGCGCTTTCTTGGCGTCCAGCGGTTGCTGCAGGTTGCCCTGCCAGGTTATCTCCATCGGCGGACGGCGGATGATACCGCTCTCCACGGTAATCCCTTCGGGGGAAGCCTGTACACGAGCGACCAGGTAATCCAGCGACCAGCGCCGCCACTGCAGGTCGGTCGCCTCTATCATGCCGCGAAATACCGGTTGGTGAAACGTGCCGTCCAGCTCGCCGCGCGCGTATACCCACGCGAAGGGAACGTCGCCCTCGTGTTTCAGCTTTGGGGCAAGACGTTCTACCCATGGCGCCAGCAACACCTCATCGGCACGCACATGCAGAGCAAGCCGTCGGCGCGCAAAGTCTACCTCCCCCGACACGTACGCCGAACCTGTCCAGTCCTCCAGCATCGCGCCGTCGACGTTCAGCGTTCCGGGCGTCCAGCGTATTCGCGCCTGCGCCTGCTCGCTGCGCCACAGGTTGCCTGCCAACCGTTCACCCCACAGGTTGGCTACCACGGTCGGCTTCTGCAGGGTTCCGTACGCCAGTCCTTCCCCGCGTACCGTGCCCCGCACATCCTCCGGCAGATACGGGCGCAGGCGGGCGAGATTCACTCCATCTGCACGCCATTGCGCGGCGAACCGCCACTCCTCCCGTTCCCTCCACAGCACCGCCTGCCCCCGGGCGTTCCCCCCAGCGACGCGCACGGTCACATCCGGCAGCAGGGCGGACTGAGTATTTAGTATAACTTTCGCTTTCAGTTCCTGTATACTGATTTGCTGCACGGTTGCCTGCGCGGTGCTCACCACCCCCTGTATGTACGGCTGTGAGGGTGTGCCACGCACGGTCAGGTTCGCGTCCACCGGCGCGTTCAACGCCACCTGCGGTGCATATCGATGTAGCCAGGGGCGCAGTTCGGAAGGTGGTATCTGCCGGGCTTCTACGCACAGGTTCATGGCGACCTGTGGTTGCCATTGCACGCTACCCGATGCAAGCACCTGCCCGGAGCCGGTGTTCGCCTGCGCCTGCCACATGGCAACTCCCGTTTGAAACTCACCGGAGCCGCTCAGGTTGCTCAGCGAGAGGGTAGTCTGTGGCAGTTGCCACCGCGCTCGTGTTGCCTGTACCTTCACCCTGCCGCTGTAGTGGATGCGTCTCTGCGCGTCGGTGTAAACCCATACGGTTCCCGACGTGCTCGCGTCGCCCGGGTCTAACGAGGGCACTCGCACGTACGCCAGCAGTTTGGAAAGGGGCACATCGGAGGCATCCACCCGCAGGCGCAGCAGTCCGTTGTGTAGCCAGCCGTTTACCCGTGCGCGGAAGCTGGGTTCTGCCTGTTCGTGCGTGAAGCGGAACGCGGCTACCCCTGCCGCATAGCGGATTTCTCCGTTCACCTGTCGCAGGGTAGCATTCAGTTTCGGATGCGCCTTGCGGTCCTCAAAATAGAGTGTGGTGTTCGTCACACGGAGCGTCCAGAAGGTTTCTGCAGGGGGACGGCGGCGTTTGGGTATCAGGGGGGAGAAGTTCCAGCGTCCATCGGGCAGGCGCACCACATACGCAACCGCGTGGGTGACCCGGATACTCGGCTGGCGCGAGAACAGTCCGCTCACCGTGACCTCCTGCGCGGCGACCAGGGGGCGCTGTGTGGAGGTGGGGTCACCCAGAAAAAGATTCGTTGCGGTCACCTTGCCCCGTCGCAGGTCGGTGGAGATTTCGCCCACCAGCACCGGTATCCGCCACTCTTGCTGTGCCCAGGCGAGCCCTGCCTCTATCGCCTGCTGCTGGAAGCGGGGAACCGCCTGCCAGAGGTAAAAAACGCAGAAGCAACATACCCACACCAGCGGCGCAGCCACCACCAGCCAGGCGATATATCGGCGGGAACGACGACGGGTCAACGCACCTCAGCACTCCCCTGCAAAGCTTCCAGCTGAGCCAGACGCTGCGCCATCACCTTGCGCGAAAACGCCTCCGCGTTGTACGAACTGCGCACAAAGGGTGCAGAGGCGACAAACAGGAAGCCCATCTCCTCGCCGATACGCCGGTACTCGGCAAACACGCTGGGATGCACATATTCCACCACCGGCAAGTGGTGCATAGTGGGGCGCAGATATTGCCCGATGGTAAGGCAATCCACTCCGGCGTCGCGTAGGTCGCGCATGGTCTGTATCACTTCCTCTTTGGTCTCACCCAGGCCCACCATCAAGCCCGACTTGGTGTAGATATGGGGGTGAGTGTGCTTGACGTAGTACAGCAGGTCGATGGAACGCCAGTACTTCGCCTGGGGACGCACCAGGTGCTGCAGGCGTTCTACCGTCTCCACGTTGTGATTGTAGATGTCGGGTTCGGCGTCGGCGACCTTCTTGATGCACCAGCGGATGCCTTTGAAGTCGGGGGTGAGCACTTCTACGATTGCACCGGGTATCTCGTGGCGCACCGCGCGAATAGTGGCAGCGAACTGTTCCGCCCCCCCGTCTCTCAGGTCGTCTCGCGCAACGGAAGTGATAACCACATGTTTCAGCCCCAGATGCTTTGCCGCCAGCGCGACGCGCCGGGGTTCCAGCAGGTCCACCATTTCGCCTCGCCCGGTCTTAATGGCGCAGAAACCGCAGGCGCGGGTGCATACGTCGCCCAGTATCATAAAGGTAGCGGTGTGCTTGCTCCAGCATTCGGTGAGGTTCGGACAGCGTGCACTTTCGCACACGGTGTGCAGCTGTAGCCCCTTGATGAGGCTATCCACTTCCTGTATCTGCCCCGGACGTGGGGCGCGTATGGTCAACCACTCGGGTAATCTTCGATTCATGTGCGCTTCCTCTGCGTTGGGAAATCTACCGGTAGCATTATATCCTTCTGAGAGGGGTTGTGTAAAGGAGGGAGGATTTGACGCCACAATTCCCCGTAGACGGGGGAGGAAAAAGGCTCCCTCCCCGCGAGCGGGGAGGGCTGGGGTGGGGGCTAAACGCGGGGGGACAACCGCAACGGCTCGGACGGAGCCTCGCCGTCCCCAGTAGCGAACCTTGACAGACCGATCTGTGCCTTCAGCGGTTGACGTGACCTCGCTAAGCGGCTTGCCGGAGTATCTGTCGTTCAATATAGCCCTGCACGCGCTGCCACTCTACGAAGAGCGATTGCGCGGTTTCCAGAGCCTCTTCCATTCGTTGCTCTTTGCCTGCTCGCTCCAGCGCAAAGGCGATTTCGGCAAACGTTTGCGCGCCTACCGCCCGCGCGCTGCCTTTGATGGTATGCGCCGCGCCTGCCAGAGCCGTGCTGTTGCCTGATGCAAGCGATTGGCGCACCTGCTCTATCAAGCCGGGAATAGTGCTCAAAAACTCCTGTAAAAGCTCCCGTTCGAATTCGGGGTCACCGCCTGTCATGTCCGCAAGGAAGTCGCGGTCAATCGGCGATGGCTCTATCGACTCCGTCGGGGAGTCCGGATTTTGCCACTTCTCAAGCATCTCTTGCAGAACCTCCATTTTGACTGGTTTGCTCAAGTAATCATCCATGCCCGACGCGAGGCATTGTTGCACATCCTCTTTCATCGCGCTGGCGGTCATCGCGATAATCACCTGGTGTTCGCCCGTGCCGCGCTCGCGGATAAGTCGCGCGGCTTCGAGACCGTCCATGTGCGGCATGTGTACGTCCATCAGCACCGCATCGTAGCGTCGCTGATCGGTTTTCTCCACCGCTTCCTCGCCATCAGGGGCCACGTCCACTTCATAGCCGAGCTTCTCCAGCAGGCGCACGGCCACTTTCCGATTTACCTCGTTGTCCTCTACCAGCAGCACACGCCTTGCCGCGCGGGCAGGGGGTGACAAAAAGCTCTTCCCGGCGTCGCCTTGCAGCCCGGGCAAGTCGCCGCCGACCATCCCCTGAGGTTATTCCATATTCGGCGCGAAAAGCGGTAATCACGATGGCGTTGCCCGCCATCTCCAGCGCACGGGCGTGCAGGCGCAGCTGCTCGCGAACTCGCATGGCCCGTCGGGATAGCGCGTACACTACTGCACCTATCAGTATGCTGGCACCCAGTACCAGCACGTAGGTAATACGCGCATGGTGGCGGATTGCAGCCAGCCGCTCGCGGTATTCGTTCACGTGCAGGTCTACGCCGACGATGCCGACCAGCTTGCCCGCAGAGTCGCGGATAGGCGCGTAACCGCTGATGACCGTGCCCCACTGGTCGGTATAAAGCCGGTTTTCCGCGATAGCAACGCCGCTTCGCAGGGCACGCAACATCTCTGGCGTGGCTTCGTCGTAGGGTTTGTTCAGGTAGGAGTAATCCGGCTTGCCGGTCTTCGGGTCATAATCGGGCGTGCCCAGCACAAAGTACACCTTACCGTCTCGCAGCACGCAGGTGTAAATGTCGTAGATGTCTCTGGATGCTTCCATGAGGCGGTAAAAGGGAGCGATTGCTTTCCTGTACTCCGGCGTAAAAGCGTCCTGTGGCTTCCATTGCAAATGCCTGTCCCCATCTACGTGAAGCGCGGCGACGCGGGCGAGGCGCACCAGATTCTGGCGCACCTCGTGGTGCAAGGCGTTTTCTGCCTTTCGCTGTAGTAGCACTCCGCTGGCAAGCGACACGACGGCTACTGAAATGAACACCGCCGCCGTAGTGACAGAAGGCTTAGTAAAACAGACAGTGAACGTTCTCATAGGATGCCCTGTTCTCTTGCTGTCTGGAATTATCGGACGAGAAGGGGTGTTTCGCAAGAGGTTTACCAAGCGTTAGACCTTGTGATGCGATCGGTTTGTCTCTGTGATTCTGAGCGACACGCCGACCTGGACGGCGATTTAGAGGTCACCCTGTTTGACTCCGGCGTGCTGGTGCGCAACTTCGGCGCAATCGGGAATGACTAACCCTCACCCATGCCCCCTCTCCCGAAGCCTCGGGAGAGGGGGTGGTTTGTCAAAGGAGCATTACGCCCCTGTAACGAACTTTTTTCTCACCAACTGGCAGTGAGGTACTGTATATGCGTAAAGCAAAATGGTGGCGAACGGCACTGACGGTCGGCGCGTGCGTTATCGGCGTCGGTTTTCTGGTTCGAAGCGTACTCTGCAAACTGCAACCACCGGTTAAGAAGCAGACCGTGATGGTTCCCATGCGCGATGGCGTGCGCCTGGCGACCGACATCTACTTCCCCGAAGGCGAGGGACCGTTCCCTGTCATCCTGCTGCGTTCCCCGTACGACCGCAAGCTGGGTGAGGGCATCGCGCAAGACGCGGCGCGACGAGGCTACGTGATGGTCATCCAGAACACGCGCGGGCGGTTTGGCTCGGAGGGAGAAAACCTGCCCTTCGAAACCGACGGCTGGGGCAAACTGCGTGACGGCGAGGACACGGTAGAGTGGATTGCCCGACAGCCCTGGTGCAACGGCAAAATCGGCACCTGGGGTGGCTCCGCGCTGGGCATCACGCAGTACCTGCTGGCGGGTACAGGCACGAAAAAGATAGTCGCTCAGCATATCACCGTCGGCGCGCCGAGCCTGTACAACGGCGTGGTATACTGGGGAGGGGTATTCCGCAAAGCGCTGGTTGAGGACTGGCTACGCATCAGCGCGTTCAGCCCCGACGCACTCAAAATCTGGACGTCCCATCCCATCTACGACGCCTACTGGCGCGAGCGCGATATGACCACTCGCTACCGCTACACAAATGCGCCTGCCATCCATATCGGCGGGTGGTATGACATCTTCGCGCAGGCGACGATAGACGCCTTTGTGGGCATGCAAACACGAGGCGGACCGGGCGCACGCGGTAGACAGAAGCTGGTCATGGGACCATGGACGCACGGGGTGTTTCAAGAGAAAGCGGGAGAACTCTCGTTTCCCAACGCAAAGAACCCGCCCATCACCGCGCACGACATCTGGAAATGGTTTGACCACTACCTCAAAGGCGTCGATAACGGAGTGGAGCGCGAACCGGCGGTCACCTACTACGTGATGGGCGATGTGACCGACCGCAACGCGCCCGGCAACGAATGGCGCACCGCCGACGGGTGGCCCCCTGTTCCCGCCACACCAACTCCCTTCTACCTGCACTCGAACCGCTCTCTATCCACGCGAAAGCCCGAAGAGGGTGGCATGCTCAGTTACACCTACGACCCCAAAGACCCCGTGCCGACGATAGGGGGACCGCGCCTGACCCTGCCCGCCGGGGCGATGGACCAGCGCAAAGTAGAGAGCCGTCCCGATGTGCTGGTGTTCACCAGCGAGCCGTTGCGCGAGCCGATAGAGGTCACGGGGAGGGTGAAAGTGGTGCTCTGGGCGTCCAGCGACGCACCCGATACCGATTTTGTGGCGAAGCTGTGCGACGTGTATCCCGATGGGCGTTCCATCAACATCTGCGAGGGCATCCTGCGTGCCCGATTTCGCGAAGGCTTCTCGAAGGAAAAATTGATGAAGCCGGGCACGTCTTATCGCTTCGAGATAGACCTGTGGAGTACCAGCATTGTGTTCAACAAAGGGCATCGCATTCGGGTGCATATCACCTCCAGCAACGCGCCCGCTTTTGACCCCAATCCGAACACAGGCGAACCCTTCCGCGCCAGCGAACGCACCCGTCCCGCGCACAACACGATATACATGGACGCCGAACGCCCGAGCCACATCCTGTTGCCGGTGGTGCGGAGGTAGGTCAGAACATCGGCAGGCACTCGAGCCGAACTTCCCGGCGCCTCGCGCCGCGTTGTAGAAGCACGCGCTTGAACGTTCCCTCTTCGCCTGTCAACCACTTCTGCACTTCGGACGGGCGCACGCCTCTGGTGGAACGTCCGTTCACCGCCAGCACCTCGTCGCCGCGCTCGATGCCTGCTTCCCACGCGGAGGAAAGCGGGATGGTCCCCGCCACCTTTACGCTCTCTGCTGTCAGGTCGAGCACAATGCCCACCGTCGCCGCATCATCCAGCGGGGCAGGGCGGGGCATTCGTTGTAGCACCACCGTACGCCTCGGATAGTCGATGGTCAGGCGGAAGTGGCGCAGCAGGTTATTGCCCAGCAAGCCAAATCCCGCTTCGGAAAGTATCTGCACCGGCGCGCCTTTCGGGGCTGGTGAGGAGAACATTAGCGTGACGCGCCGGATAGTTGCTCCCGCGACCTTTACCGAACCGGCGCGTGCCGCCTGGGGGATGTTGCCCGCACCCCCCACTCCCAACGTAAGCCCTAGCGATACCGGCCGCAACGGCTGCCATTGCTGTGCCGATTCCACCGGAAGGATGCTCATCGCTGCGCCGGTGTCCAGTAGCATCGGCACCTTGCCGATGTCCTCTATCTCTGCCTCCAGTATCGGCGTCGCGCCCATAAAGGAAACCTGTTTCGCCCATCCGGGGGGCAATGCGCCTCCCGATTCCTCCAGCGTCAGGGTGCGCCGATGGTAGTCTATCGTCACGCGAAACCGGTTGAGCACGTTGAAACCGATGATGCCTGCGAAACGACTACCTCCAATCAGACGAATCAGCCCCAGGTCGGTCACCGCGACCTGCACATCCCGCAGTTGCACGCTACCTATCTGCAGGCTCGCCAATCTGGTTACCGAAGCGGCTCCTTGCCCGCTCGCGCCCAGCACGTTCATGCTCTCACCAAGCGGCAGATGCAACGCCTCCGCGATCGGCTGGTCAATTACGGTGATACCTGCGCCGGTGTCCAGCATCATTAGGTAATCGCGTCCGTTCAGCTTCACCTCCACGAATATCTCACGCTGGGAGAAGCGAACGGGCAGGGTGACAGGTAGTCCCGCCGGCGGAGGCAGGGGAGCGGGCGATTTCATCTTCGGCAGCAGCGCGCTTCTCGGCAGGCGTTCCACCCGTTCCCAACGCACCGTCTGGGTGTGGCGGTCGTCTTCGTAGACCTTCATCTCGGCAGGGAGGCGTGCGCCGTTCCACTCTTTCCACTCCATGGGGATAATAACGAACCGCGTGGGGCGGCGGCGAAAGTCATCGCTCTCGTGGTAGCCCCACGCCAGCAGGTTGCCCTGCTCGTCGCAGTAGATGTCCCACGGAATGCCCGACTGCAAAACCACCTTCAACCAGCGTGCCTCGCGCCCATCTGGCAGGGCGGTTGTGCCGCAATCTATCACGCCCAGCTGCCCGCTTGAGGCGCGCAGAAGGGTCTCTCGCAGGCGCAGGGGAGAGAGCCTGCTGAACTGTTGAACGTCGCTCGTATCGATGGGTAGCACCAGCCCGTGCTGTTTTCGCCACCCGGAGGCGGTCGCGGCATCGTACGCGCTCTCGCTGGCAACACCACCTATGCGCAGGTGAACATAGAAGCTGCCGCCCTGTTCCATGAGCGTCATCGTGCCCGCGTTGTTCATCGGGTAGAACACCTGCACCGTGCCACTCATACGCAGGACAGGTGGGGTCTCTCTGGTGGGTGCGCCGCCGATTTGCGAAGCAGATTTCCGCAGAATCTCTGAAGGCGATTGGTCCGCCGTGTGGGAACATAACCCCCTGTCCCCCTTCCCTGCGAGGGAAGGGGGAACCCCTTGCTCCCCTCTGCTCGCAGGAGAGGGGCTGGGGAAGAGGTTCACCCACACTATTGCCAAAAGCAAAATGCGATTCAGGCGCGTGATTGCGCCGTTTCCAGTTTCAGCTGTCCACATGCGGCGGAAATGTCGTGTCCTTTCTCTACTCGTTGTGTGACGGTAATGCCAGTCTCCTCCAGCACCCTGCGGAAGCGAGCCACACGCAACGGCTCGGGACGGACGAAGCCATCAGGCGTCTCCACCTGATTGAACGGTATCAGGTTGACGTTGCATACCAGCCCCTTCACCAGCCGCGCCAGCTCGTGCGCATGATGTGGTTCGTCGTTGACGCCACGAAGCAGTAGGTATTCGATAGTCACCTTGCGTCCAGTCACTTCGGTGTAGTGGCGGGCAGCGTCTATCAGCTCCTGCACTTTCCACTTGCGCCCGGTGGGCATGATGCGCGCCCGCAGGTCATCGTTGGGCGCGTGCAGGGAGATGGCGAGCGTTATCTGCAGACGATGCTGTGCCAGCTCGTAAATAGCGGGCACTACGCCGACGGTGGAAACGGTGATATGTCTCTGCGAGATGCCCACCTCCCTGTTCAGCAGCAGAATGCTTTTCACCACCTCCTGCAGGTTCCACAGCGGCTCACCCATGCCCATGTACACCACATGGCTGATACGTTGACCGCTTATCTGCTGGATGGAAAGCACTTCGTCCACCATCTCACCGGCGGTGAGGTTGCGGGTGAAGCCCATCTGCGCGGTGGCACAGAAACGGCATCCTGCAGCGCAGCCTACCTGCGAGGAGATGCACACGGAGGTGCGGTCATCATAGGGCAGGAACACCGCTTCCACGCGCTCACCGTCCGCCAGCGCGAAGAGGTACTTCACCGTGCCATCCACCGAGTGTTGTGCGCGAACGACCTCCAGCCGTCGCAGGGGCAGTAGTGCCGGCAGGGCTTGCCGCAGGCTCAGAGGCAGGTTAGTCATCTCGTTATAAGAGCGCGCGCCCTTGCGGTACACCCATTCGGCTATCTGCTGGGCGCGATAGTCCGGTTGCCCCAGCGTGCGCACCACCTGCAGTATCTCCTCGCGCGTTGCGCCGGGCAGGACGGTCATGGGGCATCACTCCTCCACGATAATGGGCACGATGAAACAGCCGTCGCGCTGGTCGGGGGCGTTGCGGAGAATCTCCTCCTGGGGGAGGGAGGGCTGTACCGCGTCTTCACGGAGCACATTGTACACAGGGAATGAGTGCGCGGTCGGCTCCACGCCGGTGGTATCCAGCTCCTGCAGTCGCTCGAACTGCGCCATCAGGTTATTGATGTGCTTTTCCATCTGGCGCATCTCCTCTTCGCTCATCGCCAGACGCGCCAGCCGTGCGACATGAGCTATCTGTTCCAGTGTCAACCTCTGTGCCATCGTCGTTGCCTCTCTCCGTTAATCTCCCACCACGTGCGGGAGCACGATGGTATCCAGTGTTCGGTCGTGGTACACGCGCCGAATCGCCTCCGCGAACAGATGCGCTGTCGGTATCACCGTCACGCGGGGATGCTGGTGGTGCTGGGGGACGGTATCGGTGAGTGCCAGCTCCACCACCTCCGGCTGCATCACCCGCAGGAGAGCATCCCCCGCCAGCACACCGTGCGTCGCGGCTACCCGGATTTCGGGAATGCAACCCTGTCGAATCAGCGCCTTCACACACGATTCTACCCGTTTTCCTGTAACTATCATATCCTCGATGATGAGCGGTTTCAAGCCCTCTACATCGCCTGCAAACCGGATGTGCGCGGGGTTTTGTGTGCGCCCGCTTCGGGCGTAAGCGACCGCAAGAGGAGCCTGCAGCTTCTGCGCGACCGCCCGCGCCAGTCGTACCGCACCCGCATCGGGAGCAACCACCACCAGGTTTTCCTCCCTCAGCCGGATAAAGTGATGCGCCAGCAAGGAGAGAGCGCTGAGGTCGTCTACCGGAATATGGAAGAAGCCGGTAATCGCCTCCGCGTGGAGGTCCATGGTGATCACGCGGTGTGCTCCGGCGGTGGTCAGCATGTCCGCCACCACTTTGGCAGGCACGGGGTCGCGCGGGGTGTTCTTCTTCTCTTGCCTTGCGTAGGCGTAGTAAGGTATCACCACCGTCAAGCGTGCGGCAGAGGCGCGCCGCAGGGCGTCTAACAGGATGAGCAGCTCCATCAGGTTGTCATGGATGGGCGGGCAGAGGGACTGCATCACAAACACATCGCATCCGCGCACCGTCTCGTGGCATTCCACGCGCACCTCTCCATCGCTGAAACGGCGCACCATCAGCTCGCCCAGCGTCACACCGAGTTCGGTCGCAATGCGCTGTGCAAGAGCGGGGTTTCCATTTGCTGCAAACAGCTTGAGCGGTCGGCGTTGCCTCATGGGAAGACGGAGAAGGGGCGGTGATGTACCGCCCCTGAACCTTAGAAGCGGTAACCGATCAGAATGGTAGTGCTATCCCCACGGAAGTCCATCTCTTTGCCGGTGAGATGGTAGTTCAGCTCGACGAAGATTTTCTCGTTGATGTCGTAGCCGAACACGAACTTGCCGCCAAACACGGTCTTCGCGCTGACACCGGCAGGCTTCAGCACGTACGCGCCCGCGCCCACACCGATGTAGCCCTTGAACTTCTCGGAGGGGTCCACCGAGAACACCTGCGTCAGGGTAAGGGCGGTGATGCTGGCGGACTGACCGCTTTTGCTGCGGGTGTAGTAATCCACGCCCAGCAACAGTTCGCCCTCGCCGATAGGCGAGCCACCGCGAAGCTTCACATCTGCTCCCACAGCCAGCCACACATCGCCTACCGCGCGCATGTTCGCGCGGTTCACCACGTTTGCGCCCACGCGCACGCTCACGTTGGTCGCGGGGTTGTCGAACTGCGCCTGAGCCTGCTGTGCTGCGAAAATACCGAGCGTCAGCGCCAGAGCAAACAGCGCTGCGAAACGAGCCAAGCCTTTCACTCACTCTCCTCCTTTTGTCGAATTCACCACGAGGGCAGCAGTGTTCCCTGTTGCCTGCTGCCTCGTCAGCATTATACGTCTTCGCCGTGCCTTTGTCAAATCTCCTGCTCTCACCATCAAGACTTCGACGTGGCGGACACACATGGCTGAACACGAAAAGGTTTTACCACATCCACGTCGAATGTGCACTGTGTGCTACACCACCCGAGTTTACCAAACGATGACCATGCCCGATAAACACGTTATCATCGGCACGGCGGGACACGTGGACCACGGCAAGTCCACGCTGATTACCGCCCTTACCGGAACCAATCCCGACCGCCTGAAGGAAGAGCAGGAGCGCGGGATGACCATTGACCTCGGGTTCGCCGCGCTGGCTCTGCCCAACGGTCAAACGGTGGGCATTGTGGATGTGCCCGGGCACGAGCGGTTCCTGAAGAACATGCTGGCAGGCGCGGGCGGGGTGGATGTGGTGCTTCTGGTGGTTGCCGCCGACGAGGGCATCATGCCCCAGACGCGCGAACACCTGGACATCCTGCGCCTGCTGGACGTGAAGGCGGGTGTGGTCGCGCTCACCAAGTGCGACCTGGTGGATGCGGAGTGGCTGCAGCTGGTCACCGACGAGGTGCGCGTGTTTCTGCAGGACACGCCGTTGCGGGACGCGCCGGTGATTGCGGTGTCGGCGGTGACGGGACAGGGGCTACAGGAACTGCTGAACGCGTTGCAGGATGCGGTGGCGCGTGTGCCCGTCCGCGAGGTGAACGCTCCCTTCCGCCTGCCGATTGACCGCGTGTTCACCTTGGCGGGGGCAGGTACGGTGGTGACGGGCACGCTGGTCAGCGGGCGGGTGCGCGTGGGTGATGCGATAGAGATATTGCCCCCTGGCTTGCGCTCGCGGGCGCGGCAGATACAGGTGCACGGGCGCAGGGTAGAGGAAGCGGTGGCCGGCAGTCGTGTCGCCATCAACCTGCCCGGCGTGGAGAAAGAGCAGCTGGAGCGCGGGATGGTGTGTGTGCCGCCGGACGTGTTTCAGCCTACGCAGGCGTTCGATGCGCAGCTGAGCCTGCTCCCCAAAGCGGCCAAAGGGTTAGCACACCGCGCGCGAATACGGCTGTATCTGGGCACGGCGGAGGTCATCGCACGGGTTTCTCTGCTGGACCGCGAGCGATTGGAACCGGGGCAACAGGGCTTCGTGCAGATTCGGCTAGAGAAACCTCTTATCGCCGCACGGGGCGACCGCTTTGTGATCCGCACCTACTCGCCCATGTTCACCGTCGGGGGCGGAACCGTGCTGGAGCCACATGCCCCCCGGCACAAGCGATTTGACTCCGCCGTTATCGAACGGCTGCAGTCGCTGTTAAGGGGCGATCCGGAGGAAAGGGTGCTGGCGATTTTAGCGCAATCACCGGCGGGGATGGACGAAGGTGAGCTGGCTCGCCGCGCCGAGATGGAATTGCCGGGCGTGTCCGGTATCCTGAGCAGGCTGGAAGCGCAGCAGCTGGCGGTGCACGTGGGGGAGGTCTGGTTCGCCCGAAACGTTTGGGATAACCTGCGTCGGCAAGCGGAGAGTGCCCTGCAACGCTACCATCAGCAAAACCCTCTGCGTGCCGGCATGCCCCGCGAGGAGCTGCGCTCTACGGTAGCCAGGCAGTTGCCCGCTCGCCTGTTCGAGGCGATGCTGTTGCGGTGGCAGCAGGAGGGGGGCATCGCTCTACAGGGCGCGCTGGTGCGTCTGGCAGGCTTCACCATACGCCTGAACGAACGTCAACAACGTCTGGCTCAGCGCGTGGAGCAGATACTGCGCGAGGCAGGGGTCACCCCGCCGCCGGTAGAGATCATCTCTCAGCAAGCGGGTGCACCACCCGATGCCGTGCGGGCAATGATACAGGTGCTGCTGGAGCAGGGAGTGCTGGTGAGGCTGGAAGCAGACCTGTTTTTCCACCGTGAGACGATAGAACAGCTTGCCGAGCTGGTAAGGCGCACCATCAGGGAGAAAGGCTCGCTCAGCGTCGGCGAGTTTCGCGACCTCACCGGCTCCAGCCGCAAGTTCGCAGTGCCCCTGCTGGAGTACTTCGACAGCATCCGCCTGACGCGCCGGGTGGGGGATGTGCGCGTGCTGGCAGAATAGTTTCACAGCAGGTCATCAGAGCCGCCTTCCTCGTCGCCCTCTTCACCGCCTCCGCCCGCCGCTTTCTTCTCCTCTTCGGCGAGAATCTCGTCGAACTCGTCGGTGAAATCCTCGCCCAGCTCTTTGCCCATCTCCTTCACCCAACGGCGCATGGTTTTGGGGTCTTCGGGGTCGCCGATTCTGTCCGGGTCTAGCATGTCATCTATCAGGTCATCCTCGTTGCGCAATCGGGCGAAACGCGAAATGAGGCGCGTTACCTCCGTGCCCCCACAGCGCGGGCACTGCAAGGGGTCCTCCTCGGCAATCACCCCCACCAGCACACTGAACCGCCTCTTACAGGCGTTACACCGGTATTCGTAGATGGGCATAAAGCGATGTCACCTCCTTATCGCAGATGAACTTCTCGGCGGGATAGATGACCTCCCACCACGTTTGCGGACGGAACATGAGCGCGTGGTTCATGCCCCAGTCGTCGGAAATGTGGATGACGTCCACCCCCAGTTCCAGACAGTTCTCGGCGTAGCGGGCAGACCACCGTGCGATACGCTCATACAGCTGCCTGCACCGCTCGGGGCGCAACGCCAGCTCCATCAGGTTCTGCGCCTGCCCGATCACGCCGTTCGCCGCTTCGAACACGCCCGGCGTCTGCACGAACACGGCTCGCCCGCGTCGCCCTTTGTGGTGTTCGATCTCGGCACGGATGGTGGTATAGATTTCGGGGTCATCGGGGTCGGTGAACTTCGCTTCCAGCGCAGCGTCCAGCGTGTACACCCAGCCGTAGGCGGGTTCATACTCGGAGCTGGGGCTGTGGGGTGGTGCTCCCTGCTTCAGAAAGCTTTTGGCGGGAAACGCCTGTGTCATGTCCACATCCAGCGCATCGCAGAAGGCTTCGAACGTGCCGTATTTTGCCAGAATGTCGTCTATCACGCCGGGCTGCCCAAATATCCAGATGTAAATCGGCACCCGATCGGGCTCCTGAAAGCGCAACGCCGTCAAAACGCGCTCGCGTGCTAGCATCGGTTCACCTCAATCCAGGCTCTCCACAAAGCCGAGATGGTCCATATACGCCTCCTGATACTGCGGGTTGCCCGTCATCACCACGTGTTTCATCTGTTGCGCCAGCCACCGGGCGCGTTGGCGCTCGCGTACCGAACGCAGGGCGATTTTCGCACCCGCGCCCGCCGCATTGCCCACCGGCTCGATGCGCTCCAGCGGGATGGGCGGCAGCAGACCGATGCGCTGTGCCGAGCGCAGGTTCACATACATACCGAACGCCCCGGCAACCAGCACACGGTGCACGTCCGCCCAGCGAATGCCCGCCTCTTGCAGCAGCACCTCCATCACCGCGCGGATGGAGCCTTTTGCCAGCTGCAGCTCGCGCACGTCCTTCTGGGTAAGCACGACGCCCTCGGGGATGCCTGACGCCTCTGGCGCGACCAGCTGGAACGCTTTCTGCTCGCACAGCGTGGTGAGGTGCGTCTCCCACCATTTGCCGTCACCGTTGTTATTCATGCGCCCCGCCTCGTTCACCGCGCCGATGTCCAGCAGGCACGCCGCAGCATCGATCAATCCCGAACCGCAGATGCCTTTGGGCAACCCTCCGCCGATGGTGGTAATGTGTAGCCAGTGGTTCTCACCGTTGCTCTCCACGCTGATCTGCGAAACCGCCCCGGTTTCAGCGCGGATGCCCTGATAGATACGTCCGCCCTCGAATGCCGGTCCCGCCGCAGCGGAGGTGCAGTAGTATTTGCCCCGATGCCTTAACACCACCTCGCCGTTGGTGCCGATGTCCAGCGCAAGCACCGTTTCGTCGTCGGGGTCGTGCAGGTGGGTCAACGTCACCGCTACCGTATCCGCCCCGACGTAGCCCGCCACGCAGGGCAGGGTGGTGAGCACCGCGGAGGGGTTCACACGCAAGCCGATTTGCCGCGCCTCCACGCTCAGCAGGTCGGTGAACACCGGCACATATGGCGCGACGGCGATAGAGTTGGTGTTGACCCCCAACAGGAAATGCAGCATGGTGGTGTTGCCCACCGCTACCACCTCAAAGATGTGCTGGGGGTCTACCCCTGCGGACTGGCACGCCTCGGCGATAATCTCGTTTAGCCCGCGCACCACCGCATGTTGTAACAGCTTCAAACCCGCTGGGTCATGGTACACAAAGGTGAGGCGAGACACTACGTCGTCGCCGTACTGTACCTGCGGGTTCAGGCGCGCGGCATGAGAGAGCTCCTCCCCGCTTTGCAGGTCTATCAAATAACCCACCAGCGTGGTGGTGCCGATGTCGAAGGCGATGCCCAGCAGGGGAGTGGTATCGTCGGGCTGCACCGCCAGCAGGCGCGTTTCGGCGGGATGCTCCGGGTCGTGGAACAACACCGCAAAGGGACGGAAATCGGACTCGCGCAGCACCTGCGACAGTTGTCGTGTGACGCTCAGCGGAACCTGTTCCGCCTCCAGTTTGATGCCGTGTTGTTCCCACAATGCATCCAGCAGGCGACGCAGGTCAGAGCGTTCATCCGAAGTGCTTGGCGCGGGCAGTTGCAGAGGCAGTCGGCGCACAGCGGGTTCCAGCGTGACGGCACGCTCCACCGCAGTAGTCAGCACCTGGGCGATGGCAGGGCGACTCTCGGCGGGAACCGCCACCTCCGCGTCGCCGACTACCCGATGACGACAGGCTAATCGCCAGCCCTCTGCGAGTTCTGAGGCGGACACGTGGCGCAGCTCCTCTTCGGTAGGCTCGGGAACCGCCCCACCGGTGAACTGCACCTTGCACTTTCCACAGACCCCAAAGCCACCACACGGCGTCTCCACCGCCACTCCCGCCTGCCATAGCGCGCGCACCAGCGGCGTGCCCTCCGGCAGGTCTAAGGCTATCTCATCGGGCAAAACAAACACACGAGCCATCGGCAACAGACACCTTTCTACGTTTGCTTTGTGGTAAAGTTCCGAGAGACGGGAGGAGAATCCTTTTAGTTCGCCCGATCGCTACTTCAGTTTGACTCTGGATGCTGAAACAAAAGGGGCACTTGCGGTGCCCCAAAAGGTGAAGTAAAGGCTATACGGTTCTACTCGTCACCTATAGCTCCAAAGTTGCGCACGAGTATACCGAAATCAAACAGACTGACCTCCTCATCACCGTCAAGGTCGGCATTCGCGTTCCACGTGCTGTCTCCGGGCATGCTACCGAACGCCGCCACCAGCATACCGAAGTCGAAAAGGGATACTTCGTTATCCCCATCGATGTCACCGTTCTGCAACGATGTCTCCAGGTGCACCGTACCGCTCAATTGGACGCCCGGCACCGTACGGCGCAACCAGTGTCCCCCCTTGAAAGATACGTCGTAAACACCCCTGAGGCTGGTGATGAGTTGGAGACTGCTGTTGGCATCTAGGGAGATCCTGTGCGTTTCCAGAGGTACTGTGTCGCCTGCAGGACGGACTTGTACCTCCACAGGCTGTCCTTCTACAGACCCCAGGTAGTCTTGTAGGGCCACGTGCGCTATCACTCGCGTTTGTGATTGCCCCACAGAGATGATCGCTACCTCTACGGGCAGGTCTTCGCCAAAGTGGTAGTAGCGTCGTGCGCCATCTGTAGCCAAAAGGGAGTTGGGTAACACGCCTACTGCATCTGGCACACTGGCAAGGGTGAGGGGTATCTGCGTGCCCGCAGGGGTGTCCTCCCTGACGCGCAGGTAGACATGACCCACATACCAGGCTTGTTGAGAGGAGTGACCGCCAGGGGCGAGCACCACCCAAAGCGCACCCGACTGTGAAAAGACAGCGCTGTTGGCATCATCGGGACGAAGCAGGTTAGCACGCAGGGGTTGTGTCTGTGCCGATACCGCTGCCTTCACCTGCAGCCGAAATGCTTGCTGTGTCATATCGGGATGCCAGAAAGCGTTTTGGCTGATGTCGCTCGAGTGAGGGGTAACCACCTCTAGGGCGGGGTGGTCTACCTGCAGCAACGCGCCCAGCACATACCAGCGGGTGACGTCGCCAAAGGGTTCGAAACGAAAACCCACGGTGACACGCACTAGGCCGCCTGCGGTCACCTCGAGGCGAGATACAGGCTGAGTTACCGAATGAGGGGTAGGTGTCGCGCCCACCTCGCTGGCAAGTGAAAGGTCTAGAAAGGCGGAAGGCTGGGCGTGCACCCTTACACCGAACCCTACCCACATCAGCAAGGGAACCGCCAGCATAACGACTCGCTTCATAGCCACTCCTCCTTAATCGTCCCTGCCCGGATGGTGCAGGTCTATTCTGCCATCCTGCGTCCATGTCTGCTCGAACCGCATCCACTTCGCATGACCATCGACGAACGTGTAGTTCGTACCTCCCAAGTGCCAGGTCATCGCCAGCTCGTCCTCTGGCAGGAAAAAAGTACCGCAGTCATTCGGCCATCGCCACGCAGCAGCATGGTAGTGGTCGATGGTAGCGTTGGGTTTTGCCTCTGCGATGTAGATGGTGCGTGCTGGCGACCTCACCGAAGCTAATCTATTGTATCCCGTGCAGTGCGTGGTCAGGTCATCCACTCCTAAGCGGGGCAACATCCAGAAGTTGGTGATATAGCTGGTCTTACGTACCGTACGGAAACCGGGCAGAGGTGTCGTCCAGTTAATACTGGGGTCAGACGGACACCGGTAAAGCAACTTACTCTTTGTGTAAGGCTCCAGCGTGCGCAGCCACACCCACGGAGCGTTTGTGCCCGTGTGGGAGTCTAGCGGAAAGCTCTCATCGTAGTCCTGGGCATACATGTTGACCGCCAGCCCCATCTGACGCATATTGCTCAGACAAGCGGTTTGGCGTGCCTTCTCCCGAGCCTGCGCAAAGACAGGGAACAGTATTGCCGCTAATATCGCGATAATAGCAATCGCGACCAGCAGCTCGATCAACGTAAATGCGTTGCTGGGTCTACTCGACAGGGTTCGCATCTTTTTACGTACCTCCCTCGTATCAGGGGGGGCACCCCCCCTGAGCTATATGGATATCACCTGGTCTGGCGGATTAGCCGACAGTGCCCGGTATAGGTCGGGGAAACAGCCTACCTGCACACCATCCACTGTGTTCACAGGCACGCACTCTGCCGGTTCGCTCAGACCTGCGCCGGTAGCAGCATCACACCACCGAAGCTTGCCTTTCGCCAAGTTGCGCTCGAGGGCACAGGCATCACACATCATCAGCAGGATGTTCTTCTCCCTAGCTACTTTAGCAAGCCTTTTGCCAATGGGGTCTCCCTTACGCAAGGCGAAGGTGTTGTCGTCGAAGAAGAACATACCCACCACTTCCACACTGTGAGTGCC
Organism: Armatimonadota bacterium; assembly: GCA_049969495.1. Lineage (GTDB taxonomy): Bacteria > Armatimonadota > HRBIN16 > HRBIN16 > HRBIN16 > HRBIN16. The sequence continues at coordinate 3,951 of JBMFOT010000026.1, read as the reverse complement.
TGCTTCCAGCTGGGGCAGGATCATCTGTGCCAGTTTGTACGAAGCCGCTCGTGGTGTGATGAACAGATAGGCTACTCTCACTTTTTGAACCTCCTCAGGAAGAGCATCCCGACACCCGCTCCCAATATGCTCAGGGAGGCTGGTTCGGGAACAGGTTGAAACTTGATGGTGTAAACCAGCGAGTTGCCCAGCGGCGTACCGTCAAAGGCGATACCGTTGGTCAGCTGGAACTGAAACAGAGAGGGCGGGCTGAAAGTCGAGGTGGCGAAGACTATGTGCTTGTGCACTGCCTCTGGGTCATTTGGGTCGTACACGAGCGTGATCGCTCCCACCGTTCCCATGCCGAAGACCGGGTCCATCTCGCCTTCCACAACACCAAACAAGCCCGGCGTGACGAAAAGCTGCTGTAGCGTTACCTGCTTCAGCATCGGTTCGTGTTCATCCTGAGGGGACATCCGCTCCTCGTGGTGATCAGCGAAATTGATTCCGACGTCCACCACGAAAAAGCCTAAACCGGTGGGCAGCATCTGCACTGTCAGCCAGTAGGGTTCCTGCGTCATCTCTTCAGGCGACAGGATAGCCAGAATACCGTCCCTGTAGCCTAGCATCAGGTCGCCTTCGTGACCATGTTCTTGCGCTGTTGCGGGCAGTAGCACCAGACAGGTGACCACCACAGCCAGTAACTTTCGGAACAGTTTCATGAGCGTTAACCTCCCTTTCGTATGGATATACTAGCGCACATCTTCCCCACTCTGCCCATAGTGCACCAACACTGTGAGCAGATCATCTAGGTTCACCTGACCGTCCCCAGTCAAATCGGCAGCCGGATGGTTAGTGGCAAAACTCTGGGTAACCTGTGCCAGGTCCGTCTCATCGATACGGTCATCCTCGTTCGTATCTCCCAGCACAGCAAAGGACCAATCCACTCGCTGTGAACCAGACAGGCTGCGGGCGATCTTCACCGAAAGGTGTTTCTGGAGTTTGGCAACCACTTGCACGTTGCCGGTGATATTGAACCCTACGAGATAAGGGTAGATTGCCCAGGGGTTGACTGGTTGTTCTGACCTGCCTACTTCGCTGGCTCCTTGCAACACGCGCACGCGCAGCATCAGGTCATACAGGCTCCCGTTGTACCAGCGAGAAGGTTGCACATTACCATACAGCTGCATCGGGCTACCCGCTACCATGTAAATACGGTATACAAAGGGCATCTCTGCCAGAGGGCGACCCAGATGATCGACTGCCTGCGTCGCTTTGAGGTCAAACACGTAAACGCCTGGCGCAGAGCTAGCAAAGATAAAATGGTGGTGTGGTGTACCGCCGTAAGGCAGGTCGAAGTAGTTGCGCGTTGCTCCTGCGCTGAAAACCACTCCCACACCGGACTTACTGCCTACTAGACCGGGTGAAATCCATACCTGCTGCATTCGACACCTCTGCAGCATAGGTTGCATCCAGCCGTCGGGCACAAAAAAGTCCACTCCTACGTCGAGCGCGTAGTTGTTCGGCTGGGGAGAGACCATACGTCTGACAGGATGTACCTGCGGTTGCATGATGGTCACAAATCCATTTTCATGACCGTATAGCAGGTCCAGCTCGTGGTGGGCAGCTGATGGGGGGCTACAGAACAACGCCGCCCATGCCGATATCATTATGTATGCGAGACGTGCTTTCAACTTCGCACCTCCTTTGCAGATGCCCTGCCCCATTACCGGGGCAGGGCACTGTCTCCCTCACCGCTTACGACGATGGAGCCACATTCCCAGAACACCCATCCCTAGCACCGCTATCGTGGACGGTTCTGGAACGGGATAGAAGTCAAAGTGGAAGACTCCCGAGTCGCGTAGAGGGCGATAACCCGCTGTGTTGTTCAGGTCGATCAGCTGGAAGCTGGCAGAATAGACCTGAACCGGAGAACCCATCTGCACAGAGAAGACCGGTGTAAAGGCGAAGTTATCCCCAATACCGATTTCGTACACGTTGCCGACGCTGGTCAGAATGGGTGTCCCGTCTGGCAGGGTAATGCGTAGCCCGGGCGTGATGTCTACCAGACGCAGACCGATGCGTGCCTCGCCCAGCATTCCGGTCCAACGACCTCCTGAAGAGTTATAGAGCCGCTGAAGCGCCGGGTCGGTGGAACCTGCCAACACGGCTGTCGGCTGCATGAGCAGGTTGCTGTACTCCTCACGCTCGGGGTCAACCACAATACCGGAGCGGTAGTGCCCGGCGAACGCACCACTGCCCGGGTACAGGTAGATGTATTCCTGTCCAGTTGGGCGCTGATGGAGCTCCGGCAATCGGTTATTTGCGTTCGTGTTGTTCACTACGGGGTTGGAGGGATCGCCCGTGTATGACCAGACCCCGATCGAGTGATAGTGTTCCGTGCCCGGGGTATAGTGAGCCAACAACAGGGTTAGCCTCCCGAAGTTCGGGTTGGGCAATGCCGCATAGGTGCCTCTTTGTATCGTAGACAAACCGTCTACGCCTACGAAGTACACGTCATGTCCCTGCGCTCGTACTGCCTGCATGCACAGAGCCATCACTATAGCAACGAGCCATAGTGCGAAACGCTTCATTTTTTTCCTCCTTTGCGATAGATTGTGAGTTTCGGCGTGAAATGGTATCCGGCGCTAAGACAGATGAGCTAGACTGACATCGCTCAATCTGTCAGCACGCCAATCGTGGAGAAAGTTTGCCTTTAGGCGGCAGGAGGTGCACGAGCCGGGTGGATAATTGGTGGTGCAGAGGGGTGAATGGGTTGCTGCGGAACGACGAGCGGTGTGCTCCCCAAAACAGGCAGCAGCCCGCTTTCGGAAGATGCTACCTGCGCTGGAGAGTAGTGGATATGGCAGATGTAACAATCATGCTCGTCGCCATGTGCGGCTTGCCACTGTGTCCCTGCGGGCGAATCCAGTCGGCCAGCCTCATGGTGGTGATACGTGGGCACAACCCCTTGCATCACCAGCCACAACGCTGTAACCAAACAGTATAGTATGTTGATTCGCATCCGCATGGTAAGCCTTCGTACAATCTGCTTCGTGTGTCTACTACTATACCACAAGCGTTCCGCGCTGTCAATAGTTACAGCACAGATTTCGTACCACTTTTTATTTTTTTGTGTTATGAAGTTACAGCCCAGTAGCTTTACATACTGTTTTACAGGTGCCCGATTGGCTTGTGCACTCTATGATGTTTCTGGTATACTGCGGCAAAGAGCATTCCCGAGGAGGCGGAGAGGATGAAACGAACGATACTGCTCGTGTGCGCGGTGTGCACCCTGGCAACAGGTGCGTTTGCCCAGAGCATGACCCCCAAGCAGGTCATGCAGCAGATTCGACAGGCTTACGACAAAGTGCAGAGCCTGAGGGCGACGGTGCAGGTCAAGATGGGCGAGACCTTCGTGGCGTCGGTGCAGTTCTTGCGCCCGAAACAGTTTTCCGTACAGGTGACCCAGAACGGCAAACTGGTGCAATCTTTTACAAGCGATGGCGCCACCTTTACCACCTACGATGCCCAGCGGAAAACCTACACGCAACAGCCTGTTTCGAAGGACGAACCTCTGGCTGGCGGACACCTGAACTTTGCGGGTTTCGCCGCGATAGCGATGGAGCCGCAGTTCGGGCAGATGCTGGAGGGATTCGTGCAGAAGAGCTTCAACAAGGCACAGTCAAAGGGCACGCAAAAGGTAGGGGCAACGCCGTGCCGCGTGGTGGAGCTGACCGGTGAGGAGGGCACCATGACCCTCTTCCTGGGACAGAAAGACGGACTGGTATACCGCATGGTGTACAAAATGGCTGACGGCGACACCTATGAGGAGCTGGTGACTGCCCTGCAGCTGAACACGCCCGTCCAGAAGACCGTATTCGCTTTCAAACCGCCGGCAGATGCGAAGAAGGTGGAACCTAGACAGCAAGCGGAGCGCGAAGACACCACATCACTCAAAGGGCAACAAGC